>DYKH01000028.1 GCA_020722685.1 Caldithrix sp.
CCACATGGACTTGCCACCTCCGACCATGATACGCGACTTTCGCGCCCACCTTGATAAGACGCTTGATAAGCCACTCCATTGACCGCTTGATCTCTTCACCCATGAGGTAGAATTGCCGGAGCATATACAGGAGTATGTCACCCGTTCACCTTCGCAATACGTGAGGCTTGCCGGTTATCGCATCTCTCGATGAGACCTTTGCCGGCCCGAGAATACGACTGAGTCCGTCGACGAAACGATGCCCAACAGCCCCTTTACTGCGAGCCATTCAGGAACTCGCTTCAAGAAAGACGCTACCTGACCGTCGAGTGACTGCCTTGACGCATGTAGGTATTGAGTAATTCTCGAGATCACGCACCTGGACAGGCTTAGAACAGGGCGAAAGCAGCGTACGATCTGTTCTATTTGAGCTTTCCCTTACGAACCCTGTCCAGCATTTCGGCTGTTACCTCATCCAAGGTCACGATTAGTTGCCCTTGGTAGTCATTCTTCAGGCTCTCCGCAGCGGTTTTCCCTCTGACCGGAATAAGATCCAGCCCCATGGGGCCGACGAGGCTCGTGCCCACAACAAAGAATGCTTCGCGAGCGTCCATTGGCTTGGTCGTATAGTACTCAGTGACCCAGATCTGACGTATATGCTCGCGTGTTTCGCCAGGTTGGTACTTTGGTACGTGGAGAAGATTGTGTACCATGCATTTGGGACAGCAGTGAAAGTAGCGCGCCCCAGACTGAAACACGAAGCCGGCAGCCCATTTCGGATACTTGTATACGAACATACCACAGACAGGGCAGCGATCGTCTTTCCCCGGTTTGGGGAATCCCTTTCCAAACGATATGTGAGGAGTTGCCAAGAGCCACAAGAACCCACAAAGCCCGCCGGCAGCCTTGACGAAAGATCTTCTTTCCATCCGAGTAAATCCTCCTATGAACAATAGCTGTTCAATTTGCCACGCATCGCGCCACTGACAAGTGTGCCCAGCAAGCGAGGAACGCTAGTAGCCCACTTGAAACAGGTCAGCCGTGCCCCCCGTTGCAATCCAGAACTTGACCACAGGTCCGTAGGCCGCAGCCAAGAACGTCAACCATGCCAAGCCTGACCATGCCACAAACGAAGCTCTAAGTTGCGAAGCGGCCGACTCCACCACCTGGGCTCGACGCTCTACCGCAACGAGAATCCCTGCCGACATCCCCAAGAAGGAAGCAGCAAAAAGTGGAAGATAAACCAGGTATCCGTAGTTGAAGTGTTCCTCGTCCAAGAAGATAAAGGGACAATGCAGTGCAGGCATCATGTACACGTACGGCGCAACGAACGAAATCACGCCTGCAATTCCCAGGACAAGCCCCGTAGCGGAACCCAATGCATAGGCTATGCAAATACGAGGATTGTTGCTTCGCCACAACATGAGTGAACAAAGCATCAACGCAGTTACGAGTCCGGCGAGTCCGACCATTGTGAGTTTAGGCGGAAGCGATGCCACCGAAGAACCGAATCCTTCCCCTTCAACCTCGAACACAACTCCACAACAGGACGTTATCACCGCAGGATCGAGGTGTGTGAAAAAGGCAATCTGTAAGAGAAGGTCGGCAAGGATCGCGGGGAATAGCACAATTAAATACCAACTCTTGAAAATGGTGAGCGGAAAACCTTCGACCTGATTATCCAGGTGATTGAGCACAATCCACCAACCGTACAAGAATAAGGCCGCCGTCTTGAGAAACAGCACGGGCCAGCCGAGCGGCTGAGCCTCAAGTATCCCGACCGTACACATAGCGCCTGGAACAAAAGGAGCCAACGACCTTGCCGTTATTTCGAAAACCATCAGCGAAAAAACCTGAAAGAGCAGGCTACATGAAACAATCGTGGCAATCAATTCTGAACGGTGCTCAAGGTCCAGTTGCGTTGGAAGCATCGAATTCGTGTCCCAATTGCGCACGATCCTGAGTGCATTCGCGAACGCCACAGCGGTGATCGCGGCGGTTGCCATTTGACCGATGATTAATCCCAGGACCCAGGCGTTCCAGATCATTTACACCTGCCGGACTATGCGCCCGTCTCGAAGATGAACTACCTTCTCTGCGAGGCCGCTGGTGAGAACGAGGGGATCATGCGATGAAATGATAAGTGTCTTGCCATCATTTTTCAGATTCCGAAATAGATCAATCACGTGCTCAGAAAGTTTTGTATCGAGATGCGCGGTCGGTTCATCGATGAGGAGGATTTCGGGATTGTTCATGAGAGCCCTGGCTATAGCGAGACGTTGCTGCTCGCCGCCCGATAAAACCGAAGCCTTCTCAGCGCTCTTTGTGGTCAGCCCGAATCGTTCCAGCTGGCTTGTCCGCCTCTCCCGTATCTTATCGAAAGCTGTGCCTTCGGGATAGAGCACGAGATCAAGGTTATCCTTCACGGTCAAATCAGTGATCAGCTGAAAGTGCTGAAAAATGAATCCGATATGTCTTCGGCGAAACAAGGTCCTGAAGTTTTCTGATAGGAGCGTCGTTTCCCGACCGAGAATCGTGATCCTGCCAGAGCTTGGCCGACTCATAAGCCCCACCAGTGAAAGCAGTGTGGTCTTGCCAGATCCGCTGGGCCCTGCCAGAATGGTGCACTGCCCTGAAGATATTTCTACTGAGATCTCGGTGAGTGCGACAAACTCGTTTGGCCTTCCTGGATTGTATGCCTTTGTGACACTCTCCATAGTGATAGTGCTCACGTGCGAAAGACCTCCTCAGGATCTCTAACTGCAGCTCGCCACACGGGGAGAATTCCCACTGAGATGTATGGTACGACCGTAAGAAACATGAGGCCAAAGACCTTTGACATATCAAACGATGGTGGTATCGGATGCGGAGGATAGAGGACGGACCATCCGGCAAACACGATTCTCAGGAGCGGAGCTCCGGCGATAAATACGTGACAGTACGAGGCAACGATCCCGACAAGAAAACCGGTCAATGAAAGTATAAGGCTCTGAAGCATATTGAGGCGGATCACGTTTCCCGTTTGCCATCCGATTGCTTTCAGGATCGCAATCTCGCGCTGTTCTTTTTGGGAAAGACGGGCCACCCGATCGTACGCCAAGATGAGAAAGGCGAGCAAACAGGTGATGTTCAGAGACAGAACGATACCACTCCGATACCCGTATGAACTGCCGTACGTACGCTTGAGTTGATTTGTTGCGATGACACGAGCGCCCGGATTGATGCGGAGAATCTTTTCACCAACTTTTGGGACTTCAAATTCATTGGGCACGTTCACAGCTATGTCCCAACCGGTCCCTGAATCAAGGCCGAATAGTCTCCGGGCATCCTCCTCTGTGACAAGAATCAGATCGTGAGCCCATAATGATACACTTGAGGAAAACGTGCCTCGAACCTTCAAGGGCACCGGCTGGCCAAGATGGTCCTGAAAGTTCAGGACCCCTCCTACACGGGTGCGTCGTACCTCGATAACACCCTCGCCTACGAGAGCCTCGCCACTCTTTATGCGTTGAGCCTCTTCGTGCGACGGCGCCGGATCAAGCGAAATCGTTCTCAGGTCCCATAACTCCGCGAGATCCCCAGAATCTCCTACAATCGTATAATTCGCTCCGGTGAAGGGATCAAAATAATAACCCCACACGCGTCCTTTGACAGCGGAGACACCAGGAATCTCCGCGAGCTTTTCCAGATCAGCCAACGCGATGGGAACTTGGCGACCGGCTCGAACGTCCTGAATGATCAGAGAAGGCTGAAAGGCCAGGGCCTTGAGAGTTTCGTAATACAGTGCGTTGGACATGAAATCGATCCCGGAAAAAAGGAACACTATCAGCGCAAACAGGGCGGTGATCGACAAGTTCTTGGTTTTCTGGCGAAGGAGTCCCTTCAAAGCGAAGTCAACTGCATATAAAAGTGGCCTCATCTCGCTTCTCCCTCACCGGTCGATTCCATAGACTGGAACAAAGGTCCCTGAGGCGCTGATCCCAGGAAAAAAGGTGGAGGCGGCCACATCATGCCTGACGGCAAGTAATCCGGCTGGCCGGGGTAATCTGGGAAAGCCGACCCAGGAGTGCTCAGCGCCCAATGGCGGATATAGCGAGCCGAATTGTCGGTCCCATGGTCCGCTGAGGGAAGCACCTTGGAAATGGCTTTCAGACCTTCCAGCCGCCTGGCAGAGTGGCCGCGGACTCGGCTATCGAAAAGGATCGCGACCAAAAGGAGCAACAGAAGGACCAGAATTGCACCATAGACCTTTGCGTGGATCAATTGTCATTCCTACGGTTTGATCTTCTCGATACTGACTTCCGGAAACATAAGCACGTTTCCGCCTTCCTTATGGCTGAGAGATAGCGCCTCGGCGTTCTTGTCAAATGCAAAAGCCTCATATCCCATGGGGCCCTGGATCTTGGATCCAACAAGGTAATAGGCAGTTTTCGCACTGATCCACGCGCCTGAGGGATAATCCGTTACCCAGATTACCATCGGCTTCACGTCCTTCTTGGCAAACGCCTTAGGATCCTTGAGGAACGCGAACAGGCATTGCGTGGAGCAAAAATGATAAATTGTCTTGTGCGCGTCTACAAGCTGGCACCTATTCTTCGGATATCTGGCTGGGTACATGTGGCATACGGGACATTGGTCTTTGTTGTCAGCAGGCTCCACTATCTTGCCGTCCTTAATGCGCTTCTGCGCAATCATGGCCTTTTCTTTGGGGAGTTCCTGGGTAGCCAGCGAGAAGGTATCCGGGAAGTTTTGCACCTTTCCTCCGCAGGACTTACTGAAAGCCTCGGCCTCTTCCCTGGAGGGGAAAGCAATCTTGCTATTCATGGTCATGGTACCATTCGCTTTGGAGCCGACCACAAACCAGGCAGTGCCAGCAGGAATCATCTTTTCAGGGGCCATGTAGAGTGCCGTGTCTACGGAGAGAGGTTGTTCTCCTGCCTTGATCGCCATATCGGCCAGGCAGTGAAATGAGCACACACCGTATTTACCTGTGGAATTCTCAAATTCCATCCAGGTACGAGCCCACATGCTTCGTAGCATACCGCAATTTGGGCACTGCCCGACGAACTCTCCCTTGGGCGGCATGAACGGATGTTTAACTATGCATCGGTCACTCGCAAGTGCTGGAAGTGGTTGGATGACGCTCCGCATAAGGATTGCCAGAGCCGTTAAATTGAATGCTCGACGTGAATACAATCGCATGGGAACCTCCTCTCGACGCCGGTCCCATTGGTGAGTTGACCGGGAGTGTTCGTTTCTTGAATTCGGGCCAGGTTGATCCGATAGTGGTTTGGCGCGTTCAAATTATACCAATTGCCAATAGTTTTGTCCGATTCGAAGTGCCCCTGTGCGTCATTCCGGCCTTCGCCGGGGTGACGGTCCCTGAATAGGTCATTGCTTTTGGCAATCACTATGACTGCGCGAAACTCCCTTACGCTTGGGTAGTTGTGTCGCGTCAGGCGACAGTTCCAAGCCGAATCGGTTCACCCTTGGCACCTGCATAGGACATCCATGCAGTGGGAGTATCCTAACCTGGCTCGGTCAATGTCCGCTTTCTTGGCGAGATGGAACGCGAATTATCCCGGGGGGGCGGGTTGGCAGGGAATGGGCTCTGAAGGCCGACAATCGTCGGTGGCAATGCCCTCGACAACCGGAAATGGAAGGCCGATGTGAGTCACGGCCTGGGGAAGGAATGGCTGGATATCCAGCGAGATCTTCTTGATGTGGGAGTCGCATTGACAGGTGAGTAATCCGGGGCTACCCTCAGAATTCTCCGACAGCGCTGTGCTGTCTTGACCGGAAAGCAGGTCAACAACTGATGATCCCTTGGCGATCTGTGTCTCTTCGCCTCTCTGCGGTTTTAAATGACAATAGCTCTGAAAGCCCCCTCGGTTCTTTACGCATTTCGGGCAGTTGCAACAGCACCGATGATTTGGTTCGTCGTCTGGGCAAAAACAAGACCATTCCACCACCGGGGTAATCCATGCGAGATGCAGCACTACCACCGGAATGAAGAGCATGGCAAACAGGCATCGTGTCTTACTCAAGGTTCGTATGACAATTTTGCCTGTCATGGTCGGGTCCTCGCTATCGAGGGAAGCGACGAGACGCAATATCGCGCAAGACTCGTCCTCGGCGTCTCAAGCCGCAGGCTACTCGATTTTGTCAATCTCGGCCCTGAGCGTCTTTTCCTCTGCCCAGCCGAGGATTATGTGCCTGATCGTACCTTGTTTGTCGATGAGGAAGTAGGTGGGTAAACCTTTTACCCCATAGCTCCTGGCCACTTCCCCGTCGTGGTCCATGTAGATCGGAAAGGAGGTTTTCATCCTTTTCACGAAGTTTCGGACGTGTTCTTCGGACTGACCAACGTCGATGGCAATGAAGCGTGGAGCCTCTGCTTGCTTCGACCATTGCTGGTACAGCTTTTCCAAGAGGTGGAAATCGTCTTCGCAGCGAGGGCACCAATCGGCCCAGAAATAGAGGAGATGCACTTTTCCTGAAACAGGATTCAACGTATACGGTTCCCCTTCCAAGCTCTTTGTCTCAAACGCCAAGGCTCGATCACCCAAGTCCGGCGCCCCTCGGCTCACACAAGAAGACATGAGCGCACACAGGGCGACGGCCCATGCGAGTGCGAACCTGATCCTGTAAGCCCACGTAGCGTGAAAAGCCGGCATAGTCACGTCATATCCTGTCGTCTAAACATCAGAGCGGCCAAGGTCAGCGGTGCCAAGATCCATATGACAAAGAGACCAGCCGCTGAAATCGCAGACGTGAGGGCTCCGCCAAACATCCGCAGCAGTCCTGCTCCCGCAGCTCCCAGAGCGGCCTCGCCTCCTACCGACATCAAGACTACAACCCGTGCTATGTCAATGGGATTACCCAAAAGCGAGAAATAGAGCATCGTTCTTAGATAGGCTTCATCGACGTAGTAGGACGCCGATAGAACAGTCAGATCGTAGATGAAGAGAAAAAAGAGCCAAAGAATGAGACCAGTAACAATAGCCAACGGTTTGCGGTGAGCCATTATGGACAAGAGCGCAGCGAGAGCCACGAAAACGAGCCCCAGAGCCAAAGAAACCCCCACAAAAATGAAGTATTTCCATATACCTGCTGACTCAGTTCTCAACGCTATGATCAGCCCGCCAAGCCCAAATCCGAGCACCGTCATGACAGCGAGGGCGGCAAACAGCCCGAGAACTTTTCCGAAGAGGATGTCTGTGCGTCCCAGGGGCTGTGATGCCAGGAATTCGAAGTAGCCTGGGTCTCCGCATAGACTTTGTCCCCCAGCCACAAGCGCCACCACTGGTACTATGATCATTACGAGGTTGAGCATGGTCACCGTGGTGCGGTAAAAGTCCTGGAACTTTGCCTCGTAGCCCAGGAAAGTCAAGCCATAATAAGAGATTCCGGAGACTAATGCAGCGAATAGAATGCCAAATCCAAGCATCCATCTGCCTCTGACTTGGATTCTGAACTCAAGTTTTGCTATTTCAGCGATGGCACTGGCGTTCATCTTGTGCTCACTTTCTCTTCAGCTCCTCCGGAAAATGCGCGCCTTCCACGCGGAATTTGGCGAGCACCTGGGCTGATTCCATGTCAATAAAGGCAAAGTCCGCGCCCGGACGCACAGCGTTGAGCCTCAGAAAAGCTGGGTGGCCCTTTGAGGCAACAGGGAAGACCCCTTCATTGTCATAACCCTTCACGGCGATTCGGTACGATTTGTCGTCTTCCACATTCAGCCGTATTTCCACAAGGTCCCCAAACTTTACACTGACGACGTCAGGATCCATGCTTCCGTCCTTGATTGTGACCTCCCTCTCGGCATTCGGCCTCTTATAGATTTCCCAGAGTTCATCGAACGTCAGGAGCTGTCCGGAAAAGTCCCGTGCAAACTGAGTGGCACGATCCCTCTTGTTGAATGCTACAACTCCGTATCCCATTACCGTCACCACATTGGCTTTCACAAAGTAGGCCTTGCTGGCCTCGACCCACTCTTTGGAATCATAATCCTTGGTAAAATAGGCTCTGACGTCTTCTCTCTTGGCAATCCCGAGAGTCGCCGCCATGTCGAAATAGCGGATCATGCAAATGACGTCATCGAACTTCTTGGCCCGGCCCTTTCTCATGATGCACTCAGCCGCAAATCGTTGATCCGTGATCAGCATGCGGCACATTTCACAAACATCCTCCTCAGGATAGATTTCCACCGGAACTGGATCACCTGTTTTGGCGCATCCCTGCGCCATCACCATGACCGCCAAAAGCGCCAGCAGGCTTCCCCAGGCGGTATGACCAAGATTCCTCTGTAAACCGGCAAAATCATTTTCCACTCTATCCGACATGGGAAGGCCTAATTCTCTCTACGCAGAGCCGAATTCATATCCGCAGCATCGTGAAGGCTGCATTCACCGCTCAGAGCCTGGTCATATATTTGCTGCAAGGAGGGCTCGTACAGACCGAATTCCTTTATAGCCGCACCTGCCTGAAAGAGCGCGTTCAGTATGGGAATTCTCAGAGTCTCCACGCATTCCACCGTTATGGTGTTGCAATTGAGCACAACCTTTTCTGCGCCTGACTTGATTGCAATGGACCGGTGCTCCTCAGAGAGGTTGTCTACGGTAAGCCACATCTTCCGAGAATGGCTAAGCTCCTTGGAGAACTGCTCAATTTCTTTGGTGAACAGGTTTTTCCCCTTCGCCATGACGACGATTCTGTGCGCGAGGTGTTCGACCTCTCTGAGAATATGGGTTGACATTATCACTGATGCGCCGCGACCTGCAGCTTCGATTGTCTGTTCTCGGAAGCGTGCAAGGCCCTCGGCATCCAGATTGTTCGTGGGCTCGTCCAAAACATACACGTCAGCACAAGGTAGGAACACCACGGCAAGGGCCAATCTCTGTAGCATCCCGCCCGAAAGTTCTCCAACCTTCTTCCTTTCGAATCCATGAAATCCGAACCTGGATATGGACTCCACAACTCTTTCTGCAGAAATTTGCCTGATCCTGGCAAAAAAAGTGAGCACTTCTTTCGCGGTAATCTGACCCGGGAACTCGATTCGCTGCGGCAGATAGGATATCCTGTTCCGTAACCTGACCGATGACATATCGATCGTATCCGTCCCAATCCTTGCTTCTCCACCGTCCGAACCCATGATGCCGGCAAGTATCCGGAGCGCCGTGGACTTACCACTACCATTGGGGCCTACCAACGCGATGATTTCTCCAGCTTCACAGTCGAAGTGGAGGCCATCCAGAGCCCTGACAGGTCCAAATCTTTTCTGGAGGTTGTGTATCGTAATCATCGCGCGCCACGTCCTTTCTTCGCCATCAGGAGACAACCGCCGAACAGAACCATTGAAAGTAGGCCAACAACGGCACGTTCGGATCCTTGAGCGCTCCTCACACGGCTCTTGGCAATGGCTTCGGAAGGTGGTCCACCGATCATCACCGGCTTCATGAGAGGGAACTTATCTTCAGCGGTTACAGTGACCTCGATAATCGGGAAGGCTCTCTCTGCCAACTCCAGAGCAGCCGTCAACGGGCTGAAAAGGAATAATCGAAGCTCCGGAATATCAGCCTCCAGAGCGTCGAAAATCCCTTCAAGTTTGTACAATTGGTCTCCGACGCCATCCCCGTCAAGATCATATCCCCGATAGTCGCTCCAATAGTTTCCTTTGCCGTCTTTATAAAACAGGTTGTTTCGGCCTGTCTGAGTGCCACCCCGTAACCTCAAGAGGGAAAGGTTGTTGATGAAGTTGTTCTCGAAGATGGTGTTGTTCTCTGAGTTCTCGAGGATGACACTTGCCACGTCGTTGGATATGACGAGGTTGTTGTGCACCTTGGACATGCCGGCTTGGTCGAAGTACAATCCTATGGTGTTGTCAAATACGAGATTGTCGAAACAGTCCGAATGCCTTACATCCTGCCATAAGACACCGTAGGCTCGGAATCCACGGTTATGAGCGAACACGTTCCCGGAAAATTTGAATCGCTTCGCATACATTACAGCGGCTCCGGCCACATTGTCGATGAGCGTGTTGTATGAGAACGAGTTGTCGTCCGAATACATATAATGAAGCCCGTAGCGCGTCCTGTGGATCTTGTTGTAATCAATCGTGCAGAAATGTGAGAACGAAATATAAAAGCCGTCACGCGCATCGGCGATATCGTTGTGTTCGATCCTGTTGAAGGGTGAATCCCAGGTGTGGATTCCGTTGCCTCGGTCTTCTTCCGAGTCGTAGGTCCTTCCTCGAATGACGTTGTGCGTGATCACGCACTTCTCGGCCTGCTGCAAATACATCCCGTAGAGGTTGTCTTCCAATCGGTTCTCAGTTACAAGGCATTCTTTAGCTTTGAAGAGTTTGATGCCTGCATCGTCCTTGAGGAGATCCCTCCCTCCGCCTCGGATCAGGAATCCCTTAAGGGTCACGTTGTTGGCTTCCAACGTTACTGCGTTACCGAACTTCTCACCCTGGATCGTGGGTCGGTTGATCCCTTCCACAATGACGTTGTTCGTCTTGATATGGATATTGCCGTTGTACACACCAGGATACACGCGAACCGTGTCGCCCGGGGACGCTCTGTCGAGAGCCTCTTGAATAGACTCCAGGGTCGTTGCATCAGCGGGATTGCCGACGGTAAGGACAGCGGCCTCCAGCGGCGAGACCAATATTGCCAGGGACACAATCACAGCCGCAGCGAGAATCTGTCGGTGAGCTTTTGAATAATGATATCCTGTGCGGATCTTCATTCGCTTTCGCCTAGTGGGCCTTCTCCCGGCGGTCGGCCGGGAGAAGGAGACAGAAGAAGGTTTCTTGGCGAGTGGACTATTCCATCATGGATGCCCTTGTAATTTCAGCTCCAGCTTTGATGAGCCACTGCCATGACTGGTTGAGGTCAAGTACGAGGTCTTTCGTGAATTTCTTCGCTTCAATCTGCTTCTTGCACTGGTCCAACAAGTCAGCACCTTTCTTAAACCACATCTTGGCGCCTGTCACTTCGCCTTTGAGGAGATCGCTGACATCCGGGGGCATCCCTTTTTCCACTTTCTGGATAACCCCTTCGACAAGCTTTCTCGTCCCCTCTGCATTTGCCAAGCCTTCTTTGGCAAGTTTCTCCAAGTCTTCCATCTTTATGGCCTGTTGCTGAGCGCAGGCGGAGCCGACTGTCAGAGTGAAGATCAGCCCCACGATCAGGCCAAGAACAGCTGTTATCGTTATAGCCTTTTTCATGTTGTGCTCCGTTTCAATCCCCCGTTGGGGTGCTGAGCCTCTCATGCCCCCGGCGAAAGGAAATGACATCCATGACCCAGGCCGCCAATATAAGGAGGAACGCCATGACCAAGAGGTATGTTCCCCAGTAAAAGTCTGAATAGGTGGTGAACTGGGCCAACGTGTGCTCTCCGTAAATGCCTGGCATGAAAGGGTCAATTTTGATAGCAGCTGTTGGGTCCAGATGGTGTCCGAAGGAATAGAGATTGTAGACCAGCGCGATCACTCCTCCCACGGAAATGCACGCGAAGAGAATAACCACCGCAAGACTGGTCCACTTCCTCCGAAATAACGCGGCTGCAACACAAGCAATCGCCGCTATCACGAGTACGACAGGCAGAACCTTGAAAATCGGCATGGTTTCCCTTGAAATTTCCCTCATCCCTATGAAATGGTTCAGGACGTTGACCTCCTTGAGACCGCCGTCCAACTGAGCAATATCTTCCGGGTCGCCAGGATGGCTTGCCCAGACCGACATCCCGATCCCCTTGGGAAAGTTGTTGGAATCGAGATACATGTACCACATGGGATAACGCATGCTGACTATAATGAGTGCTGCCGCCGCAATCAGAACCACGAACCTTGCAACAGCCACTAGTTTCATGATCGCCTCCGCATCCCTTTATTTCTTGGGATTCACGATGAGGTAGCCCTGCATTTCCTGATGGAGGGCCGAACAAAAGTTTGTGCAGTAGTAAGGCCACACACCGGGCTTGTTTGCGATGAACTCAAAGGTGAGCGTTTCGCCGGGTGAGGGTACGCCGTTGACATCGTAGCCACAAAGCCCGAAACCGTGAAGCTCATCCCGCATCTCTTCGATGTTGGTGATGTACATGATCACCTTGTCGCCTTGGTTGCAGCGAACAACATTCGGCATGAGCGAGGACCTGATCTGCGTCATCCGCACCTTTACGGTATCCCCCTCGCGCACGACTTTGGCATCCTTCGGGTCCCAGACCGCGTTCGGGTTCTTGTTGTCCGCCTTGGTATACACTTCTATTACGTTCTTGATCTTGTCCGCCTTGATGATTTGAGCGTAATGGGGCTCCGGCTCAGGAAACGCTTGGTAAATAAGTTTCATCTTTGGACCACTGATGTCGATAAGCTGACAGCTCTCTGGCTGGTCCGGCCCGACCGGAAGGTGGGTGCCTTTGGAGAGCTTGTTGAGCGAAATCACCCACTTGCCCTTGGGAGAAACCGTGTCGCCTTCGCAGGAAGCGATGTGCCCTATGTTGTACTGGATAGGAATCTTGTCCACCATCTTCCATTCACGGCCGCCTCCGCCCCACTGCCACTTGGCGATTGCGCTTTCGACGAAGAGGGAGGTGTATGCGAATCCTTTGTCGTCAAACACCGTGTGGAGGGGTCCGAGACCTACCGGAACATCAGCCTCACTAACTGCCTCAAACTTCACTACCGGAATTCCCATGTCCTCTCCGGCGAAGTTCTTCTCTTTGATTGCCTTCTGAAGTTTTTCAAAACTGAAGATAGACACCGTGGGCGAGAGTTTGCCGTTCCCAACAAACCACTTGCCGTCGGGCGTGACGTCCACTCCGTGGGGAGACTTTGCACAGGGTACGGCGAACACGTAACCGGGGGTCTTGATCGGATCAAAAACCTTGGCGCCGTCAATCTCCGTGAAATTTCCCTTCTTGACTTCGGCTTCTATTCCCTTCCAGTGTACGGCTATGATATAATCTTTGTCTCGTTGCGCTGCAGTGACCTCGAGAGGTCTGCCGTCAATGAACTCGGCTTCGGTATTGTAGGTCGTCACAAACCACCAGTCACCTGAAACGAGCTTGCCGGCATCAGCAACGTCGTAATTCCAGGGCGGCATCAGGATTTGCCAGCCAAGGCTCATGGTGCCGTCCTTGGGATCCACAGCGATAGCCGTGATAACTCCCTTGTATTTTCCCTTGTAGTCCTTCACGTCGGCCACGGTTCCCTTGGGAATGGGGATCGAGAACCGGGTGGCACTGAAGAGGTATTCAGTGTTCCAGGTAAGATAGATCGAAGCATGGTTCCCCGCGGAGTTGGGGATGGGACCGAATATCTGCTTGGTCTTGAAATCCCTCAAATCGATGCGGGCGACTCGCGAATGGGCATTATCGTTTATGAACAACCATCGTCCGTCATACTCGCCTTTGGTCTCGGAAAGGCCAGGGTGATGAGTGTCGCCCCAGGTGAACTCACCCATCATCTTTTTTGACTCGACGTCATAGCCGTACCCGATTGCAGAGTAGGGGCTGAAGACGGGGATCGTTCGAATGTGGCGCATGGAAGGCACACCGAAGACATACACCTGACCGCTGTGGCCTCCGGAGAAAAATCCGTAGTATTCATCTACGTCTCCAGGTGGCACATATGTTTTCAGGGCATTCCCCGCTATGTCGGCTTTGGCCGGAACTCCTGCCTTCACTCTCCCTCGACGTTGCTGGGCGCTTGTGGGATCGCTCGTCAGGCCGATCATGGCCAGCGCGGCAAACCCAAGGCCCACCAATAGTAACATTTTCCTCCACTTCATTTGGTCTACCTCCAGAGTTTCATGTTGCACATCATCCCCTCCCAGGTCGAACCCTTCAAACTCCCTGCCAAAGTGTCCGAAGATCCGGCTTGGGTGGACTCCCAAAAAAGCTCTACGTTGAAACCTTGCAGAATGATTCTTCTGTCTTCCTCCTTTCATGATAATGGGGAGAACCGCACCCCGCCTTACCCACCAGTGAGATGCCCTCCTCCGAGTTTTCGTTACTTTTTCATTTCCTCAGGGGCCTTATCAAAGGCTTCCTTCAACAGGGTCGTCGCCTGTCGCTTTTCTTCGTCGGTCAAGCGATACTGGGGAGTGGCGAGAATCACGCCCATAGTCCCTTTCGGTTCAAAGAGGAATTTTTCAACTTCCATATGGTGCTTCTTCGGAATATTCTTGACTGCCAAGGCCAAATCAGGGCCAATATTGGTGGGTGATTCGACTTCCAGGCTTGATATGCTGTGGCAGATGAAGCACCGTTTCTTGACGAAGAAGGACCCCGAGCCTCTGAGCATCGCTTCTTCTTTGGCCAGTTCTTCCGGTGATCGCTCCGGAATGGCTTTGACGTGGGGCAGGTAGTGTGTTGCAAGTTTCTTCTTTTTCCAACTCAGTGTCAAAAGGGTCAAAGACTGGAGATCCTGAGTCGAAAACTGGAATTCGGGCATAATTGACGTAGGGACCACTGTCTTCGGGTTCTTGTAATGGGCCATGTGCCAGTTGAAGATGGTGGGAGAGCTGACAGCCCTAGAGGAGAAGTCGTACTCCTCTCTCCCCTTGTCGCCTTCGTTCGTCAGGTCTGGCCCAATACTCCCGCCCGATCCGCTGATTACGTGGCAGGCTTTGCACCCTTTCTTCTTCACGAGTTCTTTGGCATGGTCGATGAACTCCATACCGGCCACTTTTTCTTCGTACCGGTGGCAATAGTTACACTTCATCTGAATGAAACCGCTGGTGTCCTTGAGGAGGTAACTCTCAGCCAGTTGAAGGTCAGGTCGCGGATCCTCCCAATGTTCCACCCAGCCGTGAGCCTCCTTCATGTCCGTTGCATAACCTTGCCCTCCATGACAGAACGTGCACCCGAACTTATTGATGGGATGTTTCTGCATCAGTTCGGGGCGCGAGTGGCTCGAATACGGTATGTATTGGTCTTCAAGTCCCTTCCACGTCACTCCCATGTGACAGGTAACGCATCTATCCGTAGTCTCAAGGTCAGGGATCCAGATTTGGAGAATCCCTGTCTCCACCTCGGCGGCTTTCTGCGGCCCGAATTTCTCCGCCATGATGCTCTTGAATTTCGCCTGATGGCCCCTCCAGTCTTGGGTAAAATCAGTGCGGATCACTAGAGTCAGCAGCACTGCGAGCGCCACAACCAGTATCAAGACAATCAACTGAAGCTTTCGGGAAGAATGAACAGGCAGTTCTCTCATGGTTCCTCATTTCAGTACAGTTCGGGCACCTGCGGCCAAGGTTCACCGAACCAGTAGAGGTTCCAGAATGGTCCCCTGAGGTAAGCAGCCACTATGATGAGCACGAGGACAATGATAACGCCTATGGTAAAAAGCACGTTTTGCAGCCATCGTGACCGGTGGAACCACACGCCGATGGCTGCGTCAGGACTCCTGTCCAAGAAAGGCCAGATTGCGAGTACGGCGAGCGCGATCGTCGGGATGAGGATTCCTCCGATAAAGCCTCCGTTAATTACGTAGGTGCCGACTTTGAGGGTAGTGTCCGCAATGAGTTCTTGCAGCCAAAGGAAATACCATGGGGCTTTCGCAGGATTCGGCGGAGCCAACGGGTTGGCGGGGGCCTCCAGCGGGGCCGTGACGTACAGAGAAACACCCAGGATCACCACGTGGGTCAGCAGGATTACAATAAGCAGCCGCGTGGTCAGCTCAGGAATAGATCGAGCGAGGAGAGAGTCCGGTAAGGCACTACTCTTCACTGAGAGCGTTGTCCCTTCCTTGATGCCAAGCAAGGTGTAGGTCTTGGTAGGGCTTGGTGTCAATTCTTCTCGCTGAGTATTCTGGAGTAGAGTCAAGCTATCGGTCACAGCCAGCCCACCGTCTCTTCTCAGGCGCCACATATGATAAGCGCCGACGATGACGAGGAGAATCGGCAGAGCCACACAGTGGAGAATGTAGAATCGTATGAGGGTATTTTGGCCTATTTCCGTCCCTCCAATGAGGAGCTCGCGCATTTTTTCGCCCACGAAGGGAGCGCTCTTCGCCACGTTGGCCCCGATGACAAGAGCCCAGTACGCCAATTGGTCCCAGGGAAGGAGATACCCTGTATATGACAATGCCAACGTCAGTACGAAGAGAACCAGCCCTATGAGCCAATTGACTTCTCTTCTACTTCCCTGTTCCCGCGGGCCGCGGTACGCCTTGGTGTACCAAATCCTGATCATATGCACAAACGCAAGAGCCACCATGCCGTGAGCGGCCATTCGATGCATTGATCGAAGGATGGATCCGTAGCTGACCACAAACTCAATGGCTTTCATGCTCTGGTACGCTCTTTCGACCGATGGAACGTACAGGAACATGAGGATCACCCCGGTGATAGTCAGGATTGCGAACAAGACCCAGGTGATGGTCCCCAACCAGAAGGTCGTGGCAAAGCTCAGGCTCTTCTTCGTCACGTAAGCAGGGAAAACGTGGAACAGGAAATTCCTGACAACTGAATCCGACGCCTCACGGGCTGACTGCGGAGAATATGACCAGAAGAGACGACGGCTCCTTTGGAACACTTCCATGGTCAAACCTTCCTGACGTTGGTGTGTCGAGAGTTCATTACGAGGAGAGCCTGTTGCCTATCCACGACCCGGCTTGTGTCCACAACGAGCTGGCCGTCATCAGGAGAAATTGATACGGCGAACCAAGGCAACGGCTCAGGCGCGGGTCCTTTGACCACATCTCCATCAATGGTGAACTGGCTCCCATGACATGCGCAGGAGAACCCTATGGCAGACTTGTCTTTTTTTCCGCTCTTGCTTTCTTCGCTCTCCGTGTGTTGAACAATGCAGCCCAAGTGCGTGCAGACGGCAGATATGGCGTGAATCTTGGTCTTCCCCCCAGAACTGTGTTTACAGACAAAAGTCTTGGCGTCCTTGAAAAGGGTCACGCCTTCTGGAATGAAATCGAGCGTCCCAATCTTGACTTTCTTGGACGGTTCATACAAAACGTTCGGAATCAGCGAGCGAACTACCGCAAAAACGCTGCCTCCAGCTACCAGTCCACCGATCCAGATTGAAAGCCTGGCAAGAAATGAGCGCCTACTGGATCCCTGATTATCCGAGTTGTTCAAAGTGTTCCCTCCTGATTACGAAGGATCTGCTCTTCGACCTGGAACCGCTCGAGAGTCATCGCGTTCGTCGGGCACACGTGCGCACACAGGCCGCAACGGATGCACAAATCCTCGTCTTTGACGAGCGCGGTTGCTTGCCCTGTCTGATATTCAGCGAGGAAAGTCTGCGTCGCCTCGTGCTCGGATTCGAGACGATCCGCTGAAATAAAGGTGATGCAACGGGTCGGACAAATGCTTGTGCAACGGCTACAGAGAATGCACAGCTGGGGGTCGTAAATCGTGTGAATATAGCAATCCAGGCATCGGAGAGCCTGATTCCTCGCCATAGACTCATCGTAAACTTTCTCCACCTCAGTCGGCCCGATCCTTCGTTCGGATGGTTCAAGAGGTGCTGCGTGTCTGTCTATGCGATCATAATGAGGGTCTCGGCGAAATATTTCGGGGTTCAGTTCCTCAACCACGATGTTCCTGCATTCCCTCAACGAGACACCCCGGAGATACTGGTCGATGGAATACGCTGCCCTCTTGCCATTGGCGACCGCATCAATAATAATGCGCGGACCGAATGCCGCATCACCTCCCGCAAAAACTCCGGGAGCAGTTGTCGCCATTGTTAAGGGGTCAACTTTGATGGTTCCCCGTTCTGTAAGCTCGATACGATCCTCTTCTTTAAGAAAGGAGAGTTCTGGCGACTGACCAATGGCTAAGATGACCGCATCGGCTTCCAGTGTCGATTCGGTCCCCGGCTTGAAAGTTGGACGGAACCGCCCTTCCTCGTCAAACAAACGATCAACTTGCAGGAACTCGACGCCGACAACTTTGCCGTTTTCAACAAGAATTCTTTTCGGGCCAAGCCCGGCCATGAGCTTTACGCCCTCCTGCAGGGCTTCGGCGAGTTCTTCTTTTCCCTGCTGGCTCCGAGCGGCAGGCAGTTCTTCCAGGGACTCCAAGCTCACCATGGTGACGGATTCCGCTCCGCCTCGCAATGCTGACCGGGCAGCATCGAGCCCCGCAAGCCCTTGTTCAGTGGAGGGGAAAATCTGGGCATCTTCTCGGTACGCGGTTCTCAGTGCAGTGCGTGCAACGTCAACGGCTACACTGCCCCCACCAATCGCTACGACTCTCTTCCCAAGCTCTACCCGGTAACCCCTGTTGACGTTGAGGAGGTAATCGACCGCTCTGAAGATGCCATCCGCGTCCCGGCCTTCAATGGCGACATCGAGTCCCCTCGTTGCACCGCAGGCCAAGAAGAAAGCCTTGTATCCCCCCTCACGGAGTGAAGTGAGGGTGACTTTGTCGTTCAACGGCGTCTCAAGGCGGAGGTCAAGTCCTTTTTCCAAGAGCGCACATACTTCGACATCCAGCACTGAGCGCGGCAACCTGTACCCAGGGATGAATTGCCACAGCGCTCCTCCAGCCATTTCGGTAGCTTCAAACAACGTCACCTGGTAGCCCCAGTTGAGCAGAGTGTCAGCACAGCCAATCCCGGCCGGACCACCACCAATGACGGCCACTCTGTCATGAGACGACGCAATCACATCCTCCAGCCTGGACGGATGGCACTCTGCAGGAAGCGAAGCTTCGTGTTTCTCACAGACAAACCGTTTCAAAGCGCGGATGGTTACAGGAGCATCTATGATTCCTCTCCGGCACTTATCTTCGCATGGGGCAGCGCATACTCGTGCACAGACTGATGCTAGAGGATTGGGATTTCTCGCGAGGCGGTAGGCTTCCTCATAATTCCCGCCGGTTATGGCCCGGACGTAATTGCCCGCATCGGTATGGACGGGGCACGCCTCTCTACAAGGAACATTGAGTGCGTAATCTTCTAAATGGTTCAGCCTGACTCGGATACTCATGGTGGTTGCACTCACAGGAATAATGGGTTTAGGAATGCTTCCGTGAGAGTATGCAACCGCCGTACCAACAATGAGCTATTTGAAACCATGCCTTTCAAGCTATTGTAATAATTAATGAGTCGTGGTTAGCCGAGCTAATGTGTAGGGATCTCTCGTCACCGTCGCGCGGCGCTTAGCTGTGTAACTGACGAAACATCCTGCGAGGAGAGAACAAAGAAATGTCCATAAGAATGGCAAGATAGCTCGATTATAGAACCTGTGTATTTCAGGGGACATCCTCGCTGGCAGAGTCTATCTCGTCGACGTCGAAGGGCAGGATACCGATGCGTTTCAGTTTATTATACAGGGTCTTACGAGACAAACCTGATTTTCGGGCAGCCTCCGAGAGATTTCCATGGCAAATAGATAGGAGGCGATTGAGGAATTCTTGATCAAAGGCATCGACTATTTGCTCTCTTGCTGCAGCATAATCGAGCGTCTCTTTGTTTACGTCCCTCCCGTCACCGATAGGACGCGGCCCACTTTGTAACAAGGCCTCTGGCAGATCCGTCCTTGTCAAGTTCGGGCCATCAGAGAGCACCACGGCCTGTTCGACCGCGTTCATCAGTTCCCGGATGTTGCCAGGCCAATTGTACGCCATAAGTGCTTCGGTAAAACCTGAGTCGCAGCCCGTGAGATCCTGTCGCCCATGGGTGCGCCTGAATAGCGCGAAGAAATGTTCGCAAAACAAGGAGATGTCCTCCTTCCTTTGTCTTAATGGCGGGATGGTGAGCGAGACAACGTTCAACCTAAAATAGAGTTCGGGACGAAACAACCCCTGCTGAATACCCCCTTCCAGATCTCGATTGGTCGCAGCTATGATACGCACATCAATCGGCGTGCTGCGTCGCCCTCCAATTTGACGGATCTGCCCTTCTTGGAGGACTCTGAACAGCTTTGATTGGGTTGCCACGTCGAGTTCTCCTATTTCATCAAGGAAAACCGTCCCGTGATTGGCAACTTCAAAGAGCCCAAATCGAGATCTATCTGCTCCTGTGAATGCTCCCTTCTCGTGCCCGAAGAGTTCGCTTTCCAGAAGGGTCGGGGGCAAAGCTGCACAATCGACCGGCAAGAAGGGGGCCGATCGCCTTGGGGACAACTCATGTATCGCTTTAGCAAGGAGTTCCTTCCCTGTACCCGTCTCGCCACGGATAAGAACGCTCGCATCAGTACGGCCCACTTTCGGCACCATCCTTTTCAGCTCGAGGACAGGTCGGCTTGCTGCAATAATTGCGTCCAGGGCTTTACTGCCTTGCAAGCGCTCGTCATCATGTTGGCCAGCGGCCGCTTGAATTCCAATGAGCGCGTCCTCTACGGCTCGAACGAGTTGGTCTGCAACAAAAGGAACAGCAAGGTAATCGGCTCCTCCTGCTTTGAGCCAGATTACAGCCTCCGGAATACTCGCATGGGTCGTAATCGCGATGACCGGTAGTCTCGGTGTCTTAGCCCGGATCGCTTTCAAGACTTGAAAGCCGTCCTTGTCCTGCATCCTCACGGCTGTAAGTACCGCGTTCGGCGAGTACCTGTCCGTCAGTTCCGATATCCGACCAGAGTCCACACAACACTTGACCTCGTATCCTTCCTTGCCGAGGATTCGTCTGCATGCGTCGTGCATCCTCTGCTCGGGATGAACTATCATTATGACTCTCTTCTCTTCCAACTGAGTTCTCCCAATTTCAGTGCAACATATTTCAATCGGAATAAATCATCCCATTTCGTTCCCCAGTAACGAAGCCGAGTTTCAGCCTTTCCACCGATCCATGAAGGGCGCTTCTCCCGATAATGAACCGAAACTGGAATTATGCGGCGGTCTTGCCATTTTCACCCTCTTGGCACCCTTGAGGGGCAGGAGGGTCGCCCCGCTGACCCCAGAAACGTTTCCGTGGGGAGTCCCACGAGACCTGACCCAGGCAAAACCGTCGTGACGTTGATAAGAAGACCCCTTATTGCCTGTTTCTGAGCGTACCTCACCCTCCGTCACTCCGTCAATGATTTTTCTACCCTGCTCGTCACCCGAACACAGCGCGGTAGTATCGGGCCAAAGGAAACGCCGACGCCACATGGACTTGCCACCTCCGACCATGATACGCGACTTTCGCGCCCACCTTGATCAGACGCTTGATGAGCCATTCCATTGACCGTTTGACTTCTTCGCCCAAGAGGTAGAATTGCCGAAGCATGTGCAGGAGGTTGTACGCCAAGACTCCCATGAGCAACCGGGCTTCGTTGGCGGCGAAGCGACAGCAACTCGTCTTGTCCCAGCGCAGCGTGTTCTTCCCCTCTTTGATCCGGTTCTCTACATCCCCGCGTCCGTTGTACACCTTAACCACTTTCCCGGCAGGCAGCTTGGAATTGGTCACGATGAATCCGATCCTCGGGAAGAGTTCCCCTTCGTGCCACTCGATTTTGGCAACCACCCTACGCTCTCTGTCCCAGGTCTTGGCCTGGTACCGAAAATCAACCAGCCTGATCTGAATCCCACTCTTGGGGGGCCGACCAACGGGACGCGTCAGGTGCGGGTCGATCAGCCTGTTCAGCACTGCATTGGCCGCAAGCCTGATGAAGTACGTGACCCGCTCACCCTCGCAATACTCGTAGACCCCAGGAGCAGCAAACGCCGCGTCACCCCGAAGCCAGAACAGGATGAATCGGGACCGATACCGCTTCACAATCGGATCGAGGAAGTCCACAACACCATCCGCGGAATGAACGTTGCCGGGCCTGAGCTTGGCCCTCAAGCAGTCCCCGTCACTCGTGAAGGCGAACAATGGGTGAAAGCAGTTCTTCCCGAAATGACCGTTGAACGCCACATGCTCTTGCTTCCCGTGCGCCGGATCTTCCGTTGAATCCACGTCCACAATCAACCGTCGCTTCTTCTTCCTCCTCATGAGAGTGTCATTGGACCTGGTGAGTGCAGCTTCCAGCGCCTTCAATCCATCCTCGGTCCCAAGGACCTCATTCTCAAGCCTCGATAGCCTGGACTGACCGGCTCCCGCTTCGTCGCCCTTCCCTATGGCAAGCCGAAGGGCAGGATCAATCCGCAGAAAATCCGCATCATTGCAGTCCTCATACCCCGCGGCTATCTGATATACCCTCTGCCGGACCATCTGAAGCAACGAGTGTTTGCTGTGAACCCAGGACCTGCTATCCTCCAACCCACTTGCCATTGGACCCAGGATGCCGAAACGCTCGTCTATCTCCCTCAACAACAGCAAGCCCGTGTCCGAGGTGATCTTGGCCCCCTGAAAATCCATCACGATGGCACGGTCAAATTGCGGGCGAATTGTCTCACTTTCCTTTTCACCACTCCCGAACATCAGATTGCCCTCAACTCTGCTTGATTTTCTTCACCATATCATATGCTTGAGGGAAAGAACATACATTTTCTTGTTTACCTGCGGAATAATCCGGGTCCAAAGCCCTTTTCCGAATGTCTTCGTTCAAAAGGATGCCGGAGTTGGTTCGAGGTTTTCTAAACCGAGGACGCCCCCCGGACAAATCGAGTTGGTTGGTGCGATACTTCTCGATGATTTCCCTGAGAGTCTCGATCTCATAGGATTGTAATGGCTCCGGTACTGTTTCAGGGGCAGATTCTCGCGATCCGGCGGCGTAAGTTGACATAAGAAGCCCCCTTGGGTGTCATCACAATACCAGGTTGATGGGAACTACATACCATTCTCCGGACACAGATGTCAAGGGGGCTTGAATGCAGAGAGGGAAATTTAGCGAGATTCTATTATGTCTTGAGGCTCGTCGAGGTACTTCCAGAGAAGAAATTCCACCAGTCCTGACAGGCTGCCGCCGGTCCGCAATCTTTCTTTCTTGGCTTGTTGGACGGCTCGATTCAGGAGTTCTTCGTTGATATTGATCCCGGTGTTCCGTGTCGTTCCTTTGAAGACGGGTCTCCGCTCAATCTCATCGAGCCTCATCCGTCTGGACTCCCACCACGAGATCATATCTCGAACGGTGCCGACCTCCTCTGGAGAAAGCGGAGACAGGTCCTTCCGACCCTCGTAGGAGCCTCTGAGGACATGCAGATCAATCTGGAACGGCATCTTCTGGCGTTGACAGTAATGTTGGAGGTTGTTGGGAGTGAAGGGACGCCCGCTGACCGTACGGATTCCTCTTTGGTTCAGTTCCTCAGCCAGTCCGGACCAGTCCTTTCCGTCAAAGCCCACTTCCTGCGCCACTTGGAGGATTTCTCGATTGAGTTCGTCTTGTTTGCCTACCATGTCTAGCCTCCGTTTTTGCCGCATTCTGGTCCACGGACAGTCGAAGCGGGCGAGAGAAGGACTCTCTCAGTCGGGAGGCTATCATTCGGATCGGTGCTGAGCAATGAAAAACTGGTAGCGCGATGGCAGTGTGCTGGTATTAAAGGGAATGGACTTCGCAGGGGAGGCTTGGATCGTGCTACGATGTCACGTCTAAGAGAGGGCGGCGCTTCCGGATCGGCATGATGATGAAGGCTATCGGTAGCACTATTTGGGGAACTGCCGAAATTGGTATGCTGTTCGTGTTACGAGGTGCGGTACCTCATTTCTTGATCTTCTCGGTCCCCAACAGTTTGCCGGAGTGAGTCCTGATCACTATTGTCACGCCCAGGCTCAACTCTGATCAATTTCCCACTCAGTGATCGAACCCCCGTCCGGTTCCCACGTGTAATCTTTTTCTCAATCACCTTTCCGCTCCGGTCTCGAACTACGACGGTCTCGGCATATGACCACGCTGGAACAAATAGGAACAGAGCAGTGGCTATCAGGCTCGTTAACTTCCTATTCATGATGTTCCTCCTTCCGTTTGTCAGGTTGAATCGTTGCCGTTGACCCCATTTGCCAGATACTGGAGCTGCTTAGCCTCCAACCTGGTGTCAGACATCTCCTCCACGCAACTGCACTTGACAAAGAGGGGGCTGTTTACTACTATATAGGTGTTTATGATTCCATAAACTATGGCAACGGAGCAGACGCATGGATCGCCGGCAGATCATCTCTCATCTCAAGCACGGCTGGGCAGAAATAGGGATGCCCGGATTACGGCTCAATCGGGTGGAGATGCCCGTCCATTCTCCTCTTGAACTTGATGTTGCGTTCGGTGAAAAAGAGCTGCGGCTGCTTTGTGAAGTGAAATCCGATGCGAGATCCATCACCGTAGACAGGGCGATATCCCGCCTCCGAGAACTGATGGAACAGAAAGGAGCCCAAGACGTCAAGCCTTGTCTTGTCGTTCCCTTCTTGTCCCAACCGATGAGGGACAAGCTTCGGAGCAAGAACATCGGGTTCATTGATCTGTCGGGAAACATCTATATCAACGACCCCGGACTCCTCCATATCGAACGTGACGGCAGAGACAACCGATTCACCGATAGTCAGCGATCCGGAAACATCTTTGCGGACAAACGGTCTCTGGTCATCCGTTATCTCTTTGCCCACCCTCACGAGCTTGTTGGTGTCCGGGAGATTGCGGACGCCTGCGGAACAAACCCAGGGGGAGTATCGGTTGCTCTGAAACTGCTTGAAGAAGCAGGGTACGTCGCGAGGAATCGGCAGGGACGAGGCAAACTGGTGGCGTGGCAGTCATTGCTCGAAGATTGGGCCGCCTTCTACAAGCTTAGGAAGCAGAGAGCGGCGAGATTCTACTGGAATGCTCAATCGCTGGACCACATGCTCGAGCTATTGGCTGATCAGATCCATCAGGGCTTTGCACTCACCGCTCATGCAGGGGCTCATCTCGTCGCACCGTATGTGAATTACGAGGGGCTCCATGTCTACGTCAGAGACCTGGAGGTCATCGAGAGACTGACCGAGGCATTCAGGATGCGACCCGCGGAAAGAGGGGCCAACGTGTTTCTGATGCGGCCCTACTACAAAGAATCGGCTTTTTTCGGCGCAAGGCGTATCAGGGGGCTCGAAGTCGTTTCCGACATACAACTCTACCTTGATCTGAAGAACTTCCCGATACGAGGTGAAGAGCAGGCAGAGAACCTGCTGCGGAGGGTCATCGAGCCTTCCATGGAGCGAGCATGAGCACGGATCTTACCCCTCTTGTGGGAGTCCTCGAAGCCGTCAAGCCCTACCTTTCGGATATCGTCCTTGTTGGGGGATGGGTACCCGTAATCTATGAGCAGTGCACCTCGATGCTTCCCACGAGAATGGTAAGGACAACCGATGTCGATTTCGCCTGTCTTCCTCCTCTTCACGTCAGGGAGAAGCCCTTGGATCATCTCCTGAGGGCCGCCGGGTTCCGATGCGAACTGTCCCGTACAACGCAGATCCCCCTTTGCAGATACATCAGCGAACGTCAGCTCGAAATTGAGTTCTTGACACCGCTACGAGGAGATGGGTCTGTGTCGGCGACGGAACTGCAGAAAGGTCTGACAGCGGAGCCTTTGCGGTATCTTGACATCCTGCTTGCTCATACGAGAGAGGTGAAGGTAGCGGATCATGTCGTACGCGTCCCATGGCTGTCGGCTTTTCTGTTTCAAAAAGGGCTCTCGTTCCCTCAGAGACGATCCGTCCTGAAGAAGGATAAGGATCTCTATTACATCTTCAAGATCGTGCAAGGAGTCGGCACTAAACTTCTTGTGACCGAGCTGAAAGAAATCGTCAGGTCTCACCCGAAGAAATGGAGCCGCACGTTTATCCACAACCTGCACAAGGCTTTCCAGGATGAGCACTCTCATGGCGTCGGCTCGGTAGTGGGGCAACTGATGCAGATTCCAGGCGAGCAGGATGGCCGAGATGTACTTATCATGAAGGTCTTTGATACGATGGACAATTTCATCAAGGCGTTGATGCCGCTGTAGGGCTCCGCTCTTTTCCGTTTCTCATCACTCATACGCTTCAAGCCCGGCTCTCATAGCTCCTTCCACCGTACCGTCAACAAAGTCTGAACCCGGAAAAAACCAATCCACAGAGTCGTAGGTCTCCGAACTGAATTTGAAGATGGAAAATTTCCAGTTGTCCATGCTGCCCTGATACTCTAAGCGGCAAATAGGACCGACTCTCCCGTAGTCCGATCTGTCCAGGTAGAGAAAACGTCCCCTGAAGCGAGCGAGGTAATACCGGTCTTGGTCGTTGAGGAATTTGTCGTTGAAATCCTCCTCTCTTCTCTCCACCTCTGCCTTGATCTCACCCGGTATGGCGGCTTTCTTACCCATTCTAGCTCCTCTGACCTGCCGTCCACTCTGTTTCCCCAAGCCCTTCGGTCGCTATCCACTATTGCTCCCCAAGGACCGTGGCAGCGTATAATTCCAGATCCGGAACCAGACACAGCGGGATCACGAGATTCCTGTGTTTGTTCTTGATCAAAGAAAGATGCTCCGGATGTATCTTTATCCCGTATCCCGGTTTCCAGGGATCCTCCACACTCTCTATTATTTTACCAAAGAAGTCTCCACCTTTTGAGTAATAATAGTTGTTGATCTTAGTGCCGTCTTTCAGAGCCATCCGTACCAGATAGAGAAACCCTTGGACGGGTCTATCGTTTGCCTTGTCCTTCAAAAGGTCTGACCTCAGATTCCGCCCCAGCAGCGTCAATTCCGGCTGAGCAGCCATAACATCTATGATTTTCATCTCATGTATCCCGTTCGCTCTCAGGTCGAACCTAATCTGCTCCTCCATATTCATGCCGGGCATTCGCTTGAGAACAGGATCCAGGAATATGTGATCCTTACCGCTCGGCTTGGACTTCTGCTTTCTCGACTTCTTATTCTTTTTCACTGCCGACACTCTCTGTGGGCAAACTTGGTCTAGTGTTCGCTCAGGTCAGGCCGGAGTTTTCGATCCGGTTCAAGGATTTCTCCCTCAAACCGTTCAACCAGGTCTTCACAAAGATGGAAGAGGTCACCCGACGGAGCCCTCATGACCCAGACACTACAGATAAGATCATGTTTAGCCGCGATGCGAGCAACGGCATCCATCTCTTCCTCATCGAGGCGTTCGGATAGCAAAGACTTCAAGACGGTGCCGTGAGGACTACCGCCCTCCATTCCCAGGGTATCGGTAATTACAACTGCGAAAATCGGCTCAGGCGCATCCATTCCTACGACGAATATGCGATACCGCGGGTTGTCATCGGTGACGATTATGTCTCCCAAGCACTCCAACTCTTCTTTCAGGCAAGTCAGGACACTCTCTTTGATGGTATCGTCGCCGCCGATGTTGAGTTGGATTCGAGTCGGAAAATCTTCTTGTACTTGCTCGGACGAAGCCATGAGTCGCCGAACCTTTGTCCTGAGATCTTCCGATGACTTCTTCCGTTTCTTCTTCTTGGACATGCTCTCTTTGGCGCAACCATAGAATCCAACCGAAGATACGTCCGGAGGTCGTGACAACTACTCTACACACCGGTCATGTCCTATTCGACGTACCGCATAATCTCAGAGTAGTCCGAAGCGTGCTTCTCATCAATTTCTTTGTTCAGGATGCAACTCTTCTTGCAGATCGGACACGGTACTGGTTTCTTAGCAGGCTTATGTTCGACGATCATCATGGTCTCGCATCTGCCACAGGTGTACAGGAAGTACCTGGTTTTCTGAGTTGTTTCGGTCATCATCTGTCCTCACGTTTTGAACCTGCCTCATTCACCGCCTTCTTCAACACCGGCGAATAACTCCATGTCACGACTCTCCGGGCATCAATTACGATCTGCCTACCGGTCTGAGGATCCCTGCCGCGGCGAGCGTGCTTTGATCTTACGCTCCACTTCCCGAAGCCGGAGATCATCACGTCTTCTCCAGGTATGAGACTGATCTTGATGATTTCCAGAAGTTTTTCAAAGATTTCGGTTGCCTCATTTTTCATGAATCCGCAGTCGTCAGCGATTTTCTTGGTTATATCGGCTTTAGTGAGTGTCATGGATACCCCTTCAAGTTAATAAAAGATTCTCTTAATCCAACTCCTTAATCGCCGCCTGGGTATCGACGAATGCCTTGGTTATTTGGGTGTCGGAGAGCGTCGTCCTTTCATAGAGTTGCATGTGGCTTATGAGGTCAAGGTTAACCAGACTCCTCAGCACGATTTCGAGTTGTTTGGCAGACAGATCGTACTTCTCCATGAGCAGAGTATCCCCCATCCCCGCGTGAATGTCTTGTGCCACTTCCTTTGCTTTTATCTTCCGCTTTCCCATGATACTTTGATGCTCCATTTTTCGAACCCGGAAATCATCACGACTTCTGCCACAATGAGCCTTTTCTTCATAATATCAAGGAGTTTATCCAAGACCTCGGATGCCTCCCCCTTCAGGAAGCCGCAGACATTGCCTATTTTCTAGGCGATGTCTGCTTTGGTGAGTGTCACAAGTCGTGCTCCTTCTCTTTATGACGAATAATACTTGATTGTGAGCAGATAGACCAAACCCACGACAACCCCGATCCCGTTCGATAGGACGAGGACTCGATCTCGCTTCATAAGCCCATAGATCAACCACGTGGCTATACCGAATTCCAGAAACACGACACCCGGAAAAGATTGCCCCTTGCTTGACTGGACGCTGTACATTTGCCAGACGTGAAGCAGCGGGGATAGCCCCATCAAACTGCCCATCACTATCGTTATCCATGACCAGATTCGGAGCATCGGCGGTGCGAAGTCCTTTCTCTTTTAGATATTGGCCGATTCCGGATCCTGGGCGAGCCTGGAGAGTGTCATGTTGACGGAAGCCTCATCCTCATCACATCCCACAAACCGTCTATTCAGTCTTTTCGCTGCGACTGCGGTTGTGCCGGATCCAAGGAAGGGATCGACCACGACGTCATTCTCGTATGAGAGATTCTCTATCACATACATCGCCTCGGAAACTCCCTGCTCCCACGGATGGTGGTCTTTGAGTCCCCGGTATCCGTCACCCTGGATAATGTCCTTGAACCAGTACTGGGTCTGATGCGGTTGATACTCAGCATCTTTGGAGCAGTAAATCAACAGGGGCTTGAAATAGGTCTTGAAACGCAAACGATGGATAGTATCGGGAAAACTCTCGTACAAGACCGCAGCGGTCCAGACGTACCGCAGATGCTCTGAGAGGGCGTTTATTGCTTCAGGAAGGCAGAATTTACCCGAATAGCAGAGGAGAAGCCCCGTCTGAGGCTTGAGCAATCGAGCAGCGACCTCGGACAGCGCATACCAGAGATCGAGGTATGTGCCGTCCTTCCGAATATAACTCGGATCCGTGACTATCAAATCCACAGTTTTGGCAGGGACATCTGCTAAGACCTCTCGGAAATCACCGTGTAGAATCTTGATCTTCTCGTCGGGTTCCGCCTCTGCTGCCCTGGCGGATGCTTCTTCCCTTCTCTCCTCCCGTTCCTGTTCCCTTTTCAGCCTGGATCTTGCGAACAAGGCACGAAAAACATGACAAAGTCTGGCGATTTATGTGTACATTGCCCTCTGATTCTGGTAGGTTGGTAATTATAGATAAAGCAAGAACCGACCAGAATCAGGAGGGACTTGGGAAGTATGAAGAAAAAGGCAAGATCGCTCAAGGCCAAATCGAGAAAGAAGATCAATCCGCGACCTCGTTTTTCCGAGAAACGGTTGACGAGTCGAGCCGGCCTGATTCCCATCAGTCGGTTTATTGATAAGCTGGGTATTGAGGGCATTATTGATCGAACGGTGAGCATTGTCAGGGGCTCCAATGCTGATTACGGTGTGGGAATGATTTTCAAGGCCATCATGCTGGGAGTCATGTCAGGTTGCCGCCACCTGTCGGATATCGTCCATCTGGGTATGGATGAGGCTTTGATGAAGACCCAGGGCTGGGACGGACTTCCCGTGGTGAGCACGATTACTCGCGTATTGGAGCGTTTCCAGTTCCGCAACTGCATTGAGCTTGGCGAGATCCAGAAAAGAGTCCGTCAGAAAGTCTGGGACAAGAAGTGGTATGGCCGGGTGAATCTGGACTTGGATTCCTCATCCAAGAGTGCGTACGGCCACCAGGAAGGAGTGGCCCGTGGTCACAATACCGAGCGGGGGCACAAGCCCATGCTCAATCCGTTGTTTGCGTTCATTGCTCAGACTGGGGAATGCCTCAATGCCTGGCTGAGACCGGGCAATACGTACAGCGCCAATGGCAGTGTGGAGTTCTTGAAGGAGTGCCTCGCACTGCTTCCCAAGCAGGTCTGGAGAGTGATCGTCCGTGCGGATTCAGCCTTCTTCAGTTCCGCTTTCATCCGCGCTCTGGAGATTCTGAGTTGTGGATATGCGATCAAGGTCAAAATCCGCGGCTGGAAAAAGATCTGTGCAGCGCAGGCGTGGCGAAAGGTCCCCGGGCAAGAAGGGATCTGGACGGCAGAGTTCGAGCACCTGATCAAAGGTTGGGACAGACCACGTCGTTTTGTGGCTGTTCGTCGTTTGGTCGGTATGCAGACCCCGGAGAAGGACGGGGTTTTGTTTGAGATACCTGAATACAGCTATGGTCTGTGGGTGACGAACCTGGGACTGACGCCTTTGAAGACGGAAGAGTTTTACAACAAGAGGGCGGTTGCGGAGAATCTGATCGGAGCCGGGAAGAACCAGATGGCCTTCGGCTCGATGCTGGTTCATGAATTCTGGGCGAATCATGCTCTCCTCCAAGCTGCGGTATTGGCTTACAACGTGATGATTTGGTTCCAGCGGATGGCACTTGACCCTCATCGGTGGCGTGAGAGACCAAACACATTGAGGGGATGGCTGATATACCTGGCTGCCAGGCTGCTCTATACCGATGGGAAGTGGGTTTTGGCATTGAGTGCCGGCTACCCACACATACAAGAGTGGAATCGGATGGAAAGCCGTCTGGCCGCTCTGACTCTCTCTTAAATCTGCCTCCCTTCAACAAGGTCCCAAAGATCAACGGGAGTGGTGCGTCCAAAATGGACCATTTTAGGCCGCTACACCGTATTCTCTGTTGCTTCAACACCTCGATTACCGCCATCGTGGCACCATAACCGATTGACGTAGCACAAATATGCCGGAATAGGGTGTGAAATTGAAATGGATGGACGGTACAAATCGGTCCGTTGGGTCACTCGCAAAATCTAGGTTCAGGTATTTGGCGTACGACCACATCTCGGCTGAGAGGTCTCGTCCCCGATTGAGTTTCTTGGTGTATTCGATCCTTGCCTCGAACATATCTTCCGGTATTGATGCCATGATTTGACTGCGCCGCGAGACATGTTTTGGAACACCGAGGGTCTCCAATGTAAGAGGCGGATCAAAAGATTCTCCGTCATCTTTTGATTTTTGGAACTCGATGCTCTTGTGATCTCCGCCGCGGGTCTCCGGTCTCACAGCGAGGAGTTCACCGAGACGCCTCTCTGCCCGAACCTTTACAGCAGCGATTTCATCAAGGGTGGACTTGGATGCCTTGATCTTCACTGCAAGGACCCGGAGTAATTCAGCCTTCTCCCGAACTTTGAAGGCGTCCTCGATGCTGTCTATGACGGCGAGTTCCGCTCTCACTCGCTCGAACGCTGCGAGTACCTTGGATTCGGTATCAATCTCTGCTTGGCGGATCGGGATCACATTGTCAGTTCGGTCAGGGTTCATACCGCTGTTATCCTTTCGGAATTCTAGGTGTAACTTCGAAGGACAGGTAGGATCCGTCGCTGTTTTTCCTCGCTCATCCCTCCGCCATCCTTTCAGCGTGTTTCATCCGTGTCACGACGGTATCAAGAAAACGATCCACTGCAAAGGATTCTTCCATGCCAGGCAATGCTGCTCGGACATCCATCCAAAGGCTGCTGACATCAACGGAGAGAGGCACACATCTCTGCACGAGGGATAACATACCCGCGATTCCTGCGCCCCTGTAATGGAGCCTCCAGCCCCTTTTGAGGGACTCTGGATCGAAGGGTTCGGGTTCAGGCTCGTCGTAGTGCTGAGGAAGAGAAATCGGACGAGCCGAAAGAGAAGGCGGCGGATCCTCGAGACTAGGTTGGAGGGGAATGGAATCACCTGAAGAGGATTTCTTCCCCAAACCTGCCAGTCCGGTCATTCCCTTCAGGGTAGCCACAAAGTAGGCACCCCCGTTCACTCCCGATTCCAAAGCGATTTTCTCTCGTGTCACGGATAAAGCCGAGTAGATCGTCTGTTCATCGGTCTGCCGAACCAGGTTCACGAAATGTCCACGAGACCAGGTATCGCCCGTGACTCTCTCGATCTCCTCCACGAGGAAAATCTGCTCCGGTGTAATAGGAGCCTTGGTCGCGGGCTTTGGAGACGGAACACGTGGAGCAGGCTTGTGGTGGATCGGTTCAGGTTTAGGAGGAGTCTGGATGACATGAATGGGTTCCTGAACAGATTCTAGGGGCGTATCCGAAGTTGTCCCTTGTAGGGGGGACATTTCTTCAGGACAAATTTTTATAGCGTTGACGTTAGTGGGGGAGGGATGGGACTGTTCGGTACTTGTACCAAGGTCGGGAACAGTACAACGTTTTAAATTTTCCCTTTTCTTTTCATAAGAAGGGCCTCGCGACTCCGCGAGGGGTGCCAGCTCTTTTTGGAGCCGCTCCACCCTATCCCGACCTGGGAGAGGAATCCAGTAATTTGATCTGCCTGGACGTGGAATTACCGCGAGAAGACCGGATTCTTTGAGTTCGGTTGAGCTTCTCCACACAGCGGAAGAAGACCATCCAAGGTCTTTGGCGATTTTGGGGACGCTCCACCAGCAGTAACCCTTCTCGCCGGACCAGGTGAGAAGTTCACCGAGCAGGATTTGGGATCCTTTGGAGACCGGGAGGCGGACTGCCTGAGCCTTCAGATCGAGGATGGAAAAAGAGATTGACGGCTGAGGTGAAGAGTTGCTAACCTGAACAAAAGACATCTTGATTGCGCCCTCCCCTACTTTTTTGGGTTGCTTAGGCGCAGAATCAGTGATAGGGAATGCCTTCAGATTTTGGGCAAACTTCAAGCATTAGCCTTTCACGTCTTCAATAAGCGATTCTGAGTTTGGCGACCGGATCGCTTATTGACGTTCTGGGCTTTAGTATCAACCCTTGCGCGCCGGGCATCCCGGCTTGGGGGGCGCGAATATCATAATAAAATCAAATGTCAAGACAGGTTCCTGAAGGGACACAGTCGCGGTAGATGAGACGGTGGCCCCTGAGACCACGGTGGCGGGATGGAATACAGTCGCGGGAGAAGAGACGGTATCAGGAGAGGAGACAGTAGCACTACAGGATACAGTATCCGGGAGAGACACTGTGGCCTGTGAAGAGACTGTGTTACGAGAGGAGAGAGTTGTCGTCTTGAAGAATGGAGAGTCTCGTCATGCTTCTTAGATCTGGAATCTCGCAAGGGAGGAATACGCGGTACGTCGTTCCTTTCAAGTCTCTCTCATTTAGTCTGGCAAGCCGCTTTATGTGCTGTTTACTCTCAAGAGTCTCCAACGCCCGCCGAACAACATTCTTGCTGAATTTACAGTGGTCTATAATTGATTTAAGCCCAGCGAAACACGTCTGACGACCAATCCCGTACGATTGTCTATAAAGATACAGGTAAACGATCCGCTCATAAGGTGTTTGGAACTCAGCCAGTATGTCAAAGACATCGGCATCCATCCTGAAATAGTTGGAGGCGATCTCGACCGGAGCCATGAAAGACACAGTATCATCAGGGGCTACGGTATCAGGAGGGGATACTGTGGGCTGTGCTGCGACAGTAGCAGGGGGTGGGACGGTATGCTCTGGTGAGACAGTAGTCTCTGGTGATACGGTGGCGTCCGAGGGGACTGTATCCTGAACAGATACAGTACTGCTTTCAGCGTGAGAAACAGGCTGTTGAGATGTCTCTTCACCGAGAGTCGCCGCAGCAGGAGACGGAGATTGCTCTGCGCTTTCTTCTTTCCTGGTTTCCGGTAGCAGCTCGTCAATAACCACGGGAAAGCAGTCTCTGAGAATGTCCTTAAATGCCTGCTTCTTCCCCGCCATAAACTAATCTCCTAGAATGCCGACGATCTCCTGTGCCAGGTCGAGATGATCCTTTGCTCCCGGAGCGCGACTGTCCTTCTGGAAAACGGTCTTTCCCTCGATGACGGACTGGGCTATGAGAGTGTTCCGGTTGATGAGGGTCTGGAAAACACGATCCTTTCCGAAATGACGGCGAATTTCTTGAGACATGGTTTTCGCAACAGAGGTCCTGGCGTCATACATGGTTATCAAGGCTCGAAGGAATTTGAGATCATCATTAGCGTCCTCTCGGACGAAACCGGCTGTTTCCATAAGAAATTCAAGCCCGATCAAAGAGTGAAACGAGTCGGCTTGAATAGGAACCAAGTACCAATGGGAAGCAGCCAGAGCGTTCAACTGGAATACGCCTAAATTCGGAGGAGTGTCGAACAGGATATAGTCGAAGGTCTCCTTTGCACCGTCATCCAGTTTTGCCTTAAATCCCATGACACGCTTGGTTTCGGGTATCATCCGCTCCAACTGAAACATCGGAAGGGTAGCGGGGATGAGTTTTACTTCAGGTATTTTCGTGTCCACAAAAGCCGTTGAGAATACCTTTGCCTTGTCCACGAAAATATCTGATACCCCGAAGGGCTGATCTACCGGGGCAACTTTGCCGAGGGTCTGGCTGGCATTTGCCTGGGGATCGGCATCTACGACCAAGACCCTTTTCCCCATTTTTGCCAGTGCGTGAGCGAGGTTGACTACCGTGGTGGTTTTTCCGACCCCGCCCTTGTGGTTGCATATCGTGATGACCTGAGCCATCTCCAATCCTCCCAGGGTGCAAACATGCAGGGGGGTAATACGCGTACATACCGAGCCTTGTCAATCAAAATCGGCATAAGCTGCTTGAATTTCTAAGTAAGAGACTGCCCGTGAGCCGAGAGTCGGGGACTTTGGAACTGTACCGTCAGCGCACAATGACTTGACCAAGAAAATCGCAACCCCCAATGAAATTAGGGGCTTTGCTGCTTCATATCAAAGACCGCGAAGTCCAAGATTTCACCTCGATTCCGCTGAAAAAACTCCATCCTGTTATAAAATCTGCTGCAAAACCTTGTCTTCATAATAATTATGTAGTAGAATATCTACGCCTGATATCTCCCAAAGTGTCGGATGATGCCGCATTACAGCAATACCAAAGGATTACAGCTCCTGCAGGAGTTAGCCAGCCACGGTCTATTCATCTTCACTGTCGCGGACGCTAAGACCCCGGCGTCGAAGATCGGGATTTCTGACAACTACCTGTCCCAGATTCTGTCCCATCTTGAAAGGGCAGGGTGGATCATCAGGCTGCGTCGCGGTCTCTACGCCGGAACAGGTTCCTTGCCGGGTGGTATCCGGGTCCATCCCTTCGCCATTGCGACCCGGCTGGTGGAGCCATCAGCGATCAGCCATTGGTCCGCTATGAGCCATCACGGTCTTACGGATCAGATACCCCATGTCGTGACGGCATTCACTCCCCAAAAGGTCGTGACCCCCACGATGAGGGAGTCCAAGGGCAAGATAGCGGGGAAACACGCGTGGGAGGTGGCGGGTATCCGGTACGAGTACGTCTCGGTGATACGGGATCATTTCTTCGGGATTGAGGACGTGTGGGTTGATGAGCATTTCAGGGTCCCGATTACCGACAAGGAACGGACTATCCTTGAAACCTTCATCTCCCCAAGGCTGTTCGGAGGGATCGGAGAGGCACTGCAAACCCTTGAGGAACACATCCACGAGTTGGACCTGGAGAAGCTCATAGGATATACGGTTCGCTACGGCAAAGCATCTGTTGCAAAAAGGATAGGGTGGGCATTGGAACGATTGGATGCTCGGTCAGAATTCCTTGATCCCCTTCAAAAAATACCGGTAAAGGGATTCCGCCTGCTGGATCCCACTCGTCCTCGGCAAGGTCCCTACGACAAGCGATGGATGATCCAGAATAACCTCATGGGCAAGAGAGTCTGATGAAGCCGCTTGATGTCCGACTCCGAGAAGCCGCCAAGCAGAATGGAATCCTCCTCGACGTGATCGAGAAGGATTATGCTCAGAGTTACGTCCTGGCGGGACTCATGTCGCAGCCATCCCTAAAGGACACACTGGTCTTCAAGGGTGGGACTGCCCTGAAGAAAATCTTTTTCGGATCGTACCGATTCTCTGAAGACCTGGATTTCTCAACCATCCATCCGCCGAGCCGGGAGGAATTGGAAGAAATCATCAGCCAGTCCACAGAGGAGACACAAAGGCTTCTGGAAACCTACGGTCGTTTCATAGTTGAGGTGAAACGACTCCGAGAGACAAGACCACATCCCAAGGGACAGGACGCCTTCAATATACGGGTAAGATTCCCCTGGTACGGGGAACGAGTCTGTTCAATCAAGGTGGAGATTACCCGTGATGAGCCGGTACTCCTCGAACCGCTCGTGAGACCGATCCTCCATGACTACGAGGAAGACCTCGATGTCGTGATCCGCTGCTACCGGCTCGAAGAGATAGTGGCGGAAAAGATGCGATCCCTGCTTCAGAGCCGAGACAGATTGGCTGAGGGGAGATGGAGCCGCCCCCTTCAAAAAAAGAGTGGAGCCAGCCGAATCTCCGAGTCTCATTCCCACAGATACGTCGGCGTGATAGCCCGCGGAGAAATTCCAGACGTAGAGGCTATGGGTCTTACGGTCTGCCGTGAACCGGACGACTTCACCGATGTGGACGAACTCCCCTCTCTCCGGGTTCATCCAGACATCGAAGGTTTTCCCGTTCGTGTTGACGGAGCCAATCTTCATCTCTCAGAAGCCCCCAAAACCATCAAGTACAGTTTCAATGCTCGCTCCAGATGATGGGATATTCTTCCTCCCAGATTTTTGACTTGTGCCGCCACTTCCGGCGATATTTTTCCGCCGATTGGTTCCAATTTTTCACCCTTGGGAGCCTTGCCGGTTGCCTTACCCCACCACTTGCGCTCATCAATATCTATTCTAGAAAGCACCGCCCTCAGTTGACTCACAACCTCTTCCCTGGATAATCCTGAGGCATCCTGAGACATACTTGGAATATTTTGAGAAGTCCTTGGGTTGTCTTGAGTCCTTCTGCCTTCTTCGGTCATTCTTGAAGCAGCCTCAGAAACACCTGGACGTGCTTTGGACTTGCTGGGTTCCTCTCGGTATTCCTGAGTAGGACGAACCGATTCGACTGACCAGACCCCGCACTTCTTCCAAATGTCCAGTGCCTCGGTGGCGTGGGGGTAATCTTTCAGGACGGTTTTTACCGCTTCCAACTCGGCTTTATCCTGCTCGATGCCTTCGGAGACAGATGCGCTGAAAGTTTCCCAGGTCTCCCTGATTTCCTCGCCAGCATCCTCCGGCCAGAGTTTGTGTTTCTTCCACGTCTTGAGCCGAACCCCAGTGTTGTTGTCGCCCGGATAGACTGATCGCATGGCGACACTTTCCGCCTTTTCCTGTTGGGTTCCGAGAGACTTTTGCTTCAGATAGACCTCCCAGGCGAGCGGAACCTCTCTGACGTAAGCCTCAATATGCTTTGTCAGGGCGATGAGTCTTCCTTGTTTGGCGGGCATCTCGCGATACTCCTTTGCTATGGACTGAGGTATGCTGTGGTCTGACCGAGAATAACCCAGGAAATCTTATTGAGTCAATGGTAAATTGACCGGGGTGGACTGAGAATAACCCAGAGAAGTTAAAAAGAAAACCATAAATAATCTGAGAAAGGCTGGGAAGACCTGAGATTATCTCAGTAGGTCTTGGGTTTGATCGGGTTCAGGCGAGAAAGATGAAATCAATTCTGAGGCTCTTTAGCCCTACTCCACTACTCCCGGAAGGCGGAAACTGCCCCACAGAGCATTTTTGTGACGGAAAAATGGTGGGAAGTCCTGCCTACCAGGGACAAGTTCCGTCGGCGAGGTCCCCGATGGTAAGATGGAAATCTCCATCGGAAGAGGAGATTTTCACGGGCATGTAGCGATCCGGCTCCCGAAAGCCGTTCGTGCCGGAGAGCATCTTCTCAGCCCATCGTCGAAGAATACCTTGCACGGCAGGTGTGACCTTCTCCACAGTCACCGACCAATACTTGTTGGGGTATCGTCGGATCCGAATCCAGCCGTCGGCAATGATCTTGAGAAGAATCTCTCGCCGAGCTTCACCCTCTACCCCGACCCTCTCTCCATATTCTTTATAAGAGGCTTCGATCTCTTCTCTCGTTAGCCCGAACGTGTCCGGGTCCCGAATAACCGTGGCGATGTGACAGTCGGAGACATGGATGATGTCTCCCGTCGGTGATATGAAGAAAGCGATGCCCATCGAACTTCTCGACTCCCGTCACAAAGAGACCCCTCGTCACCTCACCGGGTTAAGGGGTCTCCCCGTGCTACCCTGCTATCGGTCTGATTTCAGCAGGATCGTGTCCATCAGATTGGATAGCCTCGTCCTCATCATCGGACTCTCTCAGTACGGAGAGCGCCTCCTCTGTTATCTCCGCGGTGAGGAGATTCCGGCCCGTGGTCTTTGAGTAATAGATCAGCAAGTCGCCCAAGCACTCGGCGCAGACGTCTATCGGCTCTTCCTCACGAGCCTTGGCGACCAGTCGGATTCCCCCCTCTCTCAGAATCTCTTCACAGCAGTCGCAGCAGATCATTTCCTTCTTCATCTAAACCTCCAATCGGGGCGACTCTAGCACAATCGCCGGAGGGTTCAAGGGATGATTCGTCGGAAACGGGCTGCTGGAGCAAACGTTTCATACGAAGCCAGCCTGAGCGGAACCTCTGTGAAGCGATTTGCCGGGCTATGGCACAGACAAGGGGGAGGAAATCGCCTCTCACGCGATGTTTGTGGGTCCGAAAAGAGGTAATTGGGCATCTCCTGAGAAGAGTCCGAGCATCCCGGACGATCTTGAGCAGAGGCGGCTCGCTCGTCTACCGTTGAGTCCTTTACGGAAGAGGAAGAGTGGCGAGTCCCATGATGTTTCCGCGGGGGTTCGGTCGGTCCTCAGATATGCCCCTTTTTACTGTTGATAACATGACTTCACGATCCCCCCTGAAAGTTATTGTAAGGTACACATAATACGTGGTTCCTTTACCTTAGGGGAGTGAACCGGACTGTCTTCCACAGATCAAGGCTCGGACTTTACTGATAAGATCGTCCTGTGGAGCCTTTTGCAAGTCCTTTACCCTCAGCAAATATGTCTCGACAGCGGACTCGGTTTGCTCCATCGCTTCAGGCAACTCATGAGAGTCCCTGACTTTCTCGCCTTGTTTCTCTTCAACGGGGGCTGCTCTTACTTGATCAATCTCCTTTATGATGCGCTTTCTGGCTCGTTCCAGTTCACCGATGTCTTCTCCTCTATGGGATTGATAGAGCATAATCGAGGCCATTCTTGCTGGGATGAGTTGGAGAGTTTGGAGCCGACCGTTTAAGTCCTCTGATTCCCAGCCATGCTCTTTGAGATACTCTTTTGTCCACGGGGGCTTTGACCTCCACAGCAGTTCAATGCAGTCCACACAATCCTTCGCCTCGTGATCGAGGAGCCATTTCTCCTTCTCCCATCTTCTGACCAAATAACCGCCGAGCAAGGCTCCGCCCAAAGTGAGCAACCCCCCTACGATGACTTTCAGAAGATCGAGCATCAGCCCTCTCCTTATCTCGTTACACCGTCTCGGACACGAGAGACGCGATCCGCCCCTGATGTTTGTTTACGTGGTCGGCGTAGATCATCACCGTCCTGATGTCTGCGTGCCGAGAGTGAGACTTGACGGTCTCCAAGCCCATACCGTTTCGCTGTGATTCCACGATGGCAGTAGTAATGCTGGAATGCCGTATCTGGTGGGGTGTAAGTTTCTTGGAAAGTTTCGCTTTTCCCCCCAGTCTGAGCATCAACTTGTAGAGACCGATGCCGGTGAGCCTTCCATCTCCCTGCTTTGCTCTATCATAGGTAATGAACAATGGGCCTGGGTCAGTTCCTCTGACGCGAATCCAATTCTGTAAGGCAGAGAGCGTAGCCTGAGGTAGCGTGAGCCACAGTCGTTCCTTTTTGCCTTTGCCCAGCACAGCGAGGCGACATCCTTCAACATCGAAATTTTCTATATCGAGGCTACACACCTCGTTTCGCCTCAGTCCGAGGTCGAACATACAACGGATAATCGCCCTGTTCCGCACCTGAACCGGTTTATCACCGGATACGACATCGAGGAGCCTCCGAATACCCGACACTGACGGGCCGGAGACATCTTTGTACGGTTCAGCTTTGGTACCCGAGATCGCGATGCGCCAAGGAACAATACCGAGGGTATTGCCCATTTTCGCGAGGGACTTCAGGGAACTGAGTTTCCGGTTGATTGAACTGGGAGCCAATCCCTTCTTGCCGAGGTGATCGAGATAGTCGCCCACGAGGGCATTAGCCTCACCGAGTCCTCTACCGAGGAGAATCTTTGTTGCTTCTTCGGTCGAGGGAACTTTCAGCCACTGTCTGAAGTCTTCGAGGTCTGCCCTGTAGGCGGCGAGTGTGTTGGGTGACTTCTGGAGAAACGATTTCAAGAGACGGGAGGCTTTCTCGTCCGAGATGGGGACTTCTATCGGAACGGAAGAAGTCGAAGTCGGATAAGGGATGGGTGCCGTCGTCGTGTTCAAAGAAACACCTCCACATAAAACGGTACTACCTTAATACCATCCGCGCCACACCATGTCAAATCATTCCGGAAGAGCGTCTTGTATGAGAAAGGGTGGGAGCGCGCTTGGAAGTTTCTCCGAAGAAGAGCCACTTTCTGGAAGGTGAGATGGCGTGAAGTGACGCCCCCACCTTCGGTGGCTGTCGAAACGGTATGACCTCAGTCAGGCACGGGGGTACCGTATCAACCCTTTTTTTGGTATTCCGATCCTTCCACAACGGCTAGGTAGGCTTCGAGAGCGTTGGATAGATGCCCGGAAAATTGTCCGGGCAAGGATTTCACCCGCTCAAACAAGCCTTCCTCAAGGCTGGCAGAGAATTTCTTGTGAGTTTTCCCCTTCCGCCCACGACCAGGACCGGCATGGGGAGACTGAGGGACGGGTTCCCCGCCGGAGAAAAGGGTCTTCAGCCGTTCGTCAACGAGAAGGGCGAGTTGCCGGGAAAAACTGCCCTCCTCGGAGAGCATGGATTTAAGTTCGGCATCCACTCGGTCTTCCACCGACTTCTCGATCAACTGTTGGACTTCCTCGCGGGATATGTCATATTCTTTATTTTCCTCAATGTACCGCATCTGCTCCTCTCTCCTCGTCATAAATTCTTTTAGCAATTCAAGCAGGTCGCGTGTGGTGACGGGTTGCTCCTCGGTATGCTCGGTATGGCTGGTTTTCTGTTCCTCAATATCTCGCTCCAGCCTTCCAATCCTCACGTTGAACTCTCGGAGCTGCTCCAATAATTGACCGTTAAGGCTCACGAGGCTGGCAAGGCTTGAAGCAATTTTGGAATCGGGGAGACCAAGTAAGGCTTCATCGTGTTGTCTGAAATAGCGGTCTTCATTCGACGAACCAATACGAAACCCTTCAGGTTCCGGCTCCGATCTCACAGGAGACTTGTCGGGTTTCTCGGTCTTACTCCACCTCGTGAAGCGTTTCCTAAGCGCGTTGGCAGTCAGGAGCTTCCCGCCCTCCTGGTATCCCTCTTCTTTCAGGATCTGTTCGATCTCTTTCCAAGTCTTGCCTTGATGAGTGTGAAGTTCCTGAAGTCTTGAGAAGAGTTCGGCTCTGTCCATTCCAGCCATTTCCGGTCTCCTGGGAAAAACGGTATTCGATTATGAGATGGATGGTATTCTACAATCAAACGAGCGTCAACCACTATTCGGTTCACATGGAGGCAGATTTCAAATTGGAAGGTGCTTAGAAATCCCGAACGGAATACTTGACGCCTACTCAGTATGGTCTGTTTTGGGAATCGCAACTCCGGGTTGAAGGTTTCGCTATTAAAAACTAGGGCGGTATGTTTTAATAGCAGCGGAGTCTGTTAAAGACCTCTTTAATAAAGGGGCTGAATCGTGAATCGCGGTCTTCAAGGGCGACTCGTACGACAAACCACAACCACTGAACCTTTCGAGGCTTTTGTCCCGTTTGCTCTACCGCCGCGGCCGCCCTTGGACATTGACCTGGACCTCTTGGAGCAAGCCAACCGAGCCGTGGGGCGTCTCGATGCCCTCACGCTGCTTCTCCCAGACCCTTCCCTATTCCTCTATTTCTATGTCCGCAAGGAAGCAGTCCTTTCGTCCCAGATCGAAGGAACGCAATCCTCACTGTCCGATCTCCTGCTGCACGAATATCACGAAGCGCCGGGAGTCCCGATAGATGACGTGCAAGAAGTCTCGCAATATGTGGCGGCGCTTAATCACGGCTTGGAACGCTTGAGAGGCGGATTTCCTCTCTCGTTGAGATTGATTCGGGAGATTCACGGCATACTCCTCTCTCAGGGACGAGGCAGCATGCAAAGCCCCGGTGAGTTCAGAAGATCGCAAAACTGGGTCGGAGGAACTCGTCCAGGCAATGCACGATTCGTCCCTCCTCCGCCCGAAGAGCTGATGGGTTGCTTGGGTGAACTGGAAAAGTTCCTTCACGATCAACCCGTCCGAACCCCTTTGCTGCTCAAGGCAGCACTCAGTCACGTCCAGTTTGAAACGATTCACCCCTTTCTCGATGGCAACGGAAGGCTCGGAAGGCTTCTGATCACCTTCCTTCTCTGTGTCGAAGGCGCTCTGTCCGAACCCCTTCTTTACCTCAGTCTCTATTTCAAAGAGCATCGGGACACCTATTACGATCTATTGCAGAGAGTTCGGATCGCAGGTGACTGGGAAGCCTGGGTGACCTTCTTTCTGGAGGGAGTGGTTGAGACCGCGGAGCAAGCCGTTACAGCCGCACGACGGATCACGGATCTCTTTGCCGATGACCGTAACCGCATTGAGATGATGGGACAGGCGGCCGGAAATGTCTTACGAGTTCATTCCTACCTTCAAAAGAAGCCCGTCTTGGAGATTCCCAGAGCTTCTTCGGAGATCGGAATATCTCAACCAACCGTCACGTCCGCCCTAGGGAGGCTGGAAGAGATCGGGGTTGTAAGAGAGACCACGGGCAGGGCAAGGGACAGGATCTACGTCTATCAGAAGTATCTCGACATTCTTGGGGAGGGGACGCAGCCTCTATGAGCTGGCTGGTATTCAAACCACGGCTAAAACTCGATCTCCTCGATGCTCCGAAAGAGCCTGCCGCCGCTCGTTTCTATAAAATGAAGGACCTGAAGATTCATCGGCAATCCGAACTCGCCTGTGTCTCGCCAGTCAGTTCGCAGTGCGTGGCATCTCTTGCCTATACCAACGGCAAACCCCACTTCAGAGGCGCACCCATGAATACCGTTTTCATTCACCAGTCCGATCTCATGCGCGAGACGAGTGTAGGCTGCAAGGCGTTCATCGTGATTCTCGATCCGAGACGCTTCCCGGATTGCCTTGGAAAACGGTTGTTCCCAGGGATCGAAGATTTCATAGCCGAGTTCGACGAGGCGAGCCTTCACTTTTTCCAGATACGGTTTGAGTTCAGGGGAGAATCCGAGGGGTGAGGCGAGGTATATCCTGGGCATCGTATCTGTCCCTTCCTGCGATGCCCCAGAGTTTTCCTTTCACCAGGCGGAGTTGTCAATCTGAAATAGAGCGACTCTGAGGAGAGGAGCTAGCAAGAAGACGCTGAGGGGGAATATCTGCCTGCCGATTCACAATCACCGGCTCAAGTCGGCAGAAATCGAGGTGACGGATCTATCCAGTCCGTTTGACTTGGAAGAAAGACTGGAAAACGGATCGGAATGTCCCATCTATTGGCAGATAAGTCTTCGATAATGGAAGTGATTGAGGGGGTACCATGAGAGGAGCGCAAGCAATACCCCCTCTGAGAGACCGAAGTTCCGCTCAGGGGTTAAGTTTAACGTATCCATTTCGAATCGCGAACTCTGGAGCCTCGAGAATCCGGCAACGGAACCCCGTCATCCCTTTTCTCGCCTTCGACGTAGATGTCCACGGGGATTTTTCCGGCAGGAAGTTCGAGGTAGAGATGCCTCTCTGAACCCGGTCTCCGACTGTACCCGTTACCGATCAGGAACTCCTCGATCTTCGGATACGTCTCACGCGAGACCAGCACATCAATATCGTCCCCGGCCCGGAGATAGTTATGGCACCTTACCGCCAGGCTCCCGATGACGCAGTAGTCAATTCCACACTCATCAAAGTCCCTGACTACACTGGAAAGGTGACGCTCCGGATCATTGAGTTCGTGCAGTAGAGCCTGCACCAGTTCGGCTAATTCTCTTTCATCCATAGGAACTTCCTCATTCTCCTGCCAAATGATAATCCTCTGGGTTCCAAAACTCCAAACGATCCCACGGAACATCCCAAAACATGGTTCCATCCTCTGCCTGTACGTCGCTGGTTTGCGCGTCCCAGTTGACTCTTACGGTTTTCAGTATCCTATCCGGCTCTCCAAGCATGTAAACCTGGCTTCCTCGGAATAGCCAGTCTCCGATTGCTTGCATAGAGGAACGTGCCTCGATCATCTGTCATTCCTCCAAGGTCGGATGTGCTTCCAGGGCATCCCCATGAACTCGTCGGACCCAACCGCTCTGACCTCTACGTTCCCATACTCCCAAAAGATGTGCATGAGTTCGTATTTGTCTTCTAGTCCCGCCACCCGGACGTAATCTCCAACCTGAAGGTCGTCTCCCCTTTCTCTGGCACGAGATGTGAACCAATAGGGACGACCCCGCTCGTTGCCCTGCACAGGTACTACCATGTCCCACGGCACGACGAATTCGCGTCCCTTAGTGTCTCTCATCCGAACCGACTCATGTTCAAAGGAGACTTCTACCGTCTGATAATTCTGTCTCAGGGGATCCCCGGAAATGATCACACGGACTCCGGGATGTATCCCCTCGCCGCGTGACCTGGCGAGTTCCGAATACCAGTAAGGAATCAACCCAAAATCCTCAAGGTCTGTACCCATCTGCGAGATCAGAGTCTTCCCCTCGATGTCAATATCGGGTTCGTAGGGCTGTGTTTGGTTTTGGACGGTCTCCAAGATTGCTCGAGCTTCCCGTCTAGGTTCACCGAGAGTTTCAACCCGCGGATGGCGAAGGGGGCCTCTAACAAGCCGAAGGTAATCTCTGGCCCTGTCGCCTGTGCCAATGCTGTTGATGAAAAGTCTTGCTTTCATAGCGTTTTCTCCAATGAATGTGTCCGTAGGAAAGACTTAGAGCAGTCCCATGTATTCGACCTGCCCCCTCGAAATCTGTCCCCACACCTTTTGGAGCAGAAACACGATCTCCTCAATGTGTCGGTGGTCTGGAAACCACGGAAAATATGGCTCCGGTTCACAGCGGGACAGAAGGTGTCGGCACTCTCTTATCCATTGATCGAACTCGTGTGGGCCGAGTTCCCTGAAGTAGATTTTGTTCGTGAGGACGTACCCTCTCGTCATGAGTTCCTGAAATCGTGGGGTAATCATCGGCTTTTTCCTTATCAATTCGTGGTGCGCCGCTGAGTAATTCTCCGGCTCTTATCAATTATTCTGAAAAAAGGACCCTATTCCTCGTCTTGGGGACTGCCCAGGGTAGTGTTGATAATCTCTACTCCTTTCCTGACGCGGTTTTCCGGGTCATCCCTGAACGTTTCTCGTGCATCCTCAAATTCGTAAAAGCGATAGCAATAAGGCATAAGCCCAGCCCTCGCAAGGAATTCGAAGACATTCACGAAGTCATAGTCTCCTTTCGCGAGCATTCTTTCAGCCTCTACGAGAGCATAACTCAAGACCAGATCGTCCATCTCATTAGAAGAGGCTGATTCACCATCCTGAAGAGGAATACTCGAAGACCTTCCTTCTTGGTACGGATCCAGGGCTGGTGAAAAGACTTCCCTGCAAATTCGAAAAATCTTGTCAGCCTCTCCAGATTCAAGAACCACTTCTTTGAAACGATTGTGGAACGTTTCGTCACAGGCGACTGCTGTAAGAGCCAGCGCCAAGAGGACTGGCGAAGGTTCGAGAGTCTCTCGGCACCGATCTATTAAGAATTGTACGAGCAGATCCGATTCGAGGAATGGGGCAGAGGATTGTGGAATGCGAACTGTAGTAAACCTCATGGTTGAATCTCCTTATCTTTTGGTGTGGTGCCGGTCTGGCGCAAGTCCTGTCGAAAAAGGGTGTCCGCTATGCTGCGCCTGAAAATAGCTGTCTTGATAATTTCCAGTCCGTCGTCCAGTCTGTTTTCGAGGGAGGATTGTGAAAACCGACATCTCTTTTCGAATTCTTTGATGTACTCATCAGCGTTCAGCCCCAAACAAGAGACCAGTTCCCAGACCGGATAGAATCTGAAGTCCCGCTCCCTCTTCATTTTCCTACCCTCCCCCCAGGACCAAAATAGGAATTTTCGTTTAGTCCTCCGACTCAGGGGGCGGCGGGCGATCTTTTTCGGCACGTAATCAGCGGCATCTGTCGCTTCCAGTCCGTGAAGCTCTGTAAGAAACAGGTCTATGGATGACGTGAGGACTTCTTGAGCCGTGTACGAAGAAGAGAGCAGGGTCTCGAAGGCGTATTTCAGTTCCTTGTTCTGGTGAAGAGCCGCTAAACCCAGCCCTTTCCAGACTGGATCGAGCCTCGGTTCATCCTTTCCGATCATTTCGTTGTACCGTGTGATCAAGAATCTCAGGAGCAATGTGTCTTCAACGTAGCAGCGAGGGTTATCTCGGTCTGGGTCCATCAGGGTACTCCTTATCATTGGGTTTTGAGCCGGTCTCAGTATCATTGACCGGTGCTAGAAATCTTGATGGTGTCCTCTATACAGGAGACAGATTCTTAAGCCCGAACTCCCATGCTCAGCAACTGGTCAATGGCGGAGTTTGTCCTTCTCTGCCTCATCTCTGTGATCCAACCGAAGAGAGCCTCCCGGTGGGCAACGAGAAAAGTCAGGTCTGGATCGGAGGGAACGTCAATTCTCTGCCCCAACACCGAGATTTCAATAAACTCCCACTGGGCGACGATCTCCGAGAGTTTCTCCGTCAGGCTGCTCTCCTTCTCGTCGGTATAGAATCTTCTCCCGATGTATCTTCCACGGGTGAGTTTCTCGTCTATCCAGGCGTCGAGAGAATCTGCGAGAGCTGGAGACAAGGTAACGTTTGGCCTGATACCTCTTCCTTTGCAGGCAGACTCGAAGGTTTCAACGAACCAATCATGTTTCAGAAGCGGAGTCTCGATCAGAGTCTCTTGTCCCCCATACACAGGACGTGTCCTGATAATCCCCATAGACCGTAGTTCCTGAACGATCTCGGTACCGGAAAAGTCCTTCAACAGCCTTTCGAGGCGTCCCCGGAGAGGTCTCGGTTCATCTTTCTCCCGTACATACGCTCCTTGGTAGTAACCTGGGGGACGAACATTGTGAGGAAAATGGGAGCAGGAAGGCAGTTTGACATCTTTTCCTCTCTTTTTACAGGTTCGTACCGGCGGGAGTCCGAGTTTCTCACCGATCTCGTTGCACTTGTCTCTGAAAAGCGGTCCATGACCGTAATAGGACGGTTCCAGGTCTCCCTCAATCTCGTCCTGCCAGAGATGGATCGTCTCATGCAAAGCTATGTCGGCTACGAACAAGAATCTGCCCTTCTTATATTGATCTCCGGGTAGTATGTGAGGATGTGTCCCCGTTAGGAGAGACGGACGGATTCTTATTTGAGACCGAGTTCCATAGGCTCCTACGGGTGAATAGTCACCGAGCCTCGAAGGTTTTGATGGCTCTGCGAGAAGGATTATGGGACAAGCCTTGAAAGTATTATCAAAGAATTTCTCGTTCCAGTAGTTCCAGAGATGGATGAGTTTCGAGACGGTAGGGTCTCCGTTACTGAGGACAAATTTCTCGTACTCTTTCCGATGATTGATGTCTGCTCTACGTATCTTTTTGCTTTTAGAAGGCATTCCATATCCCTTTCTTCAGATTGGTCTCTACGGATAGATCTTTTGGTTATTTCAGGACTCTCAGGGGTGTCTCCTGTACAGAGGACTCTGGATCCGTACCTTCCCTAGCCCCTATATGTAAGGACTGCATGGGTACTGCAACCAAACCATAAAAAGATCAACGCCTTAGCTGAATTCCTCAATCATTTCAA
>DYKH01000168.1 GCA_020722685.1 Caldithrix sp.
TCTAAAACTCAAAGCTTACGCCAAAACGGATATTCCTGCCAGGATCGTAAATGCTTGGATCGAGCTTCGATCCCATCTCAGGATACTTTTTGTTATAGTCCACTTCCCCGTCTGCCTCGTTGAGATTACCGTTGCCGTTTTTGTCCAAAGGATCCTGCTGATCCATCAGCGCCATGTATGCGGAGCGACTCATTTTGCCGTCATCATAAGCTTTCTGAGCCGACTTGTAGGTATAGTACCATTCTGCATCAATGAGGGACGTATAGTTCTTACGATTGAACAGATTGTTGATCCACAAGAAGAATGATGTGTAATAGTGCGAGCCTATCTTGATTCGCTTGTCAAAAGTCAAATTGACAGTCCAGACTCCGGGCATTCTTTCGGTGTTGATCAGCGGCTCCTTGCTGCGCTTAGGCGGTGAATACGGTCGACCGCTGCTCAAGTAGTTGATCAGATTGATTCCTGCATCATCGAGCACCTTTATGCCCAACCAATTGGTGCCGCGGGGAATTCTAAAATCCAGATTCACTTTCAGGTTGTGGCGAACATCCCAATTCAGATAAGAGTCAGTCGTTGGAATGATGTCGCCTGCCCAGGCAAAGTCATAGCTTTGTCGAGTGCTGGAGCTTTTACCTTTAGCTACAGAATAAGTATAATTCAATGTACCTGACAAAAAGTCAGAGCGTGTGGGTCGTTTATACAGATTGATCTCAAAACCGCGCACGCTGCCATAATCCTGATTGACATAGAGCCCGAACCAATCGGCGATGGTGTAATAAACGCGGCGGGTATCCGTCAAGCCGGTAATGTCTTTGTAAAAACCGACCGCATTTAGCACGAAATTATCGCCGAATTGATGCTTGACGCCGAATTCGTAAGCGGTGGTTCTCTCCGGCTCGATGTTCGGGTTACCGATCAGAGGGAAGGCGCCGCTCAAATCGAAGGTCAGGTTGCGAAACGCGTATTGCAGCACCGGCTGCTGGAAATAGCGCCCATAGTTGAAATGTAGCAGATCGCTTTCGGTGATGGGAAAGGCGACTCCCAGTCTTGGTGACCAAGCTCGCTTGGACGGCACGCTAATCGGGTCTCGGATGACGCCACCGACGCTGAGCAAGCTATCGGGTACGGGATGTTCCACATCGCGTGGATAGTTGTCATAGTTGGCATTGAACTCATCATAGCGCAGTCCGAGGTTCAAAATCATCCCTTCGTATTCCATTTTGTCTTCTATGTAGCCTGCCCATTGGTATGGAAATACCCGAAAATTTTCCCCGTAGACATTGCCGCCGGATGCCAAATCGACGTTATGGGAAAAAATGTCCATGTAATCAAAACTGGTGCCGGCTTTCATCTGATGCCGCGAGTGTACCTGACTGACAAAGTTCAGTTTGAACCCATATACGTACTTAAAGTCATTATTCCAGCGAAGACGATAATAGGAGAGGTTTTCATTTTGCCCGTAGAGATAGAACTCATTCGTATCCCGGTAGCGACCAAATGGCACGTCTCTCCAGGGAATCCACTGGGAACGAGGATTCTTCTCCGACGCATCGATGTAACCGTTGTCGTTGTCGTCTTGAAAGAGATCGGCATTTGTGCCATAGGTCCTCCAATCCCAAACGCCATTGCCATTGAGATCTTCGTTGCGGTTGTCTCCATCACCATCCAAATCCACACCACCAACAAACACGTCAAAACGCCCATCTCCGTCGGTGTCTTCGTTGATCTTTTCTTCCACATTATAGTTTCGTTTGAACATATAGCGACTGAGCTTCATCTCATAAAAAGTACGAGCGGAAAGAGTATGCGTCCATGTCAAAGTATACTGATCCGTATCGATGCGGAATTTCGGCAACGCATCCAACATACTAAAAGCATCGACAGTATCACCATCGTGGTTCAAATCCAGCGGTGTGTTATCCGTTCCGGCGATGCTCTCATAGGTGGTATTTTTCCATTCATGAGAATAGATATTGTAGTTTCGCCAGGTGCGCAGCCCAGTGACGGCTATTTTGTAGTTTGGGCTGGGGCTATAAGTAATCTTGCCGTTGACTGATCTTTTTTTGTCAAAGGTCAACCAACTGCTGGTGTGATAGGTACGAAACATTTCGCCAGCCACAAAGAAATTGGCTCGCCCGGGAATTCCCAACTGTTTAACCAGTGGGATAGGCCCACCCAATGAGGCTTCCACATTTTGCAGATTTTCTGGGTAGTAGAACGTCTGCGTTTTCGACTTGTTATCTTTCAAATCCATCAAAGTCGTCCAGTTCTCGCCCAGTCGTTTGTTCACGTCATAACTGCCCAAATCATTTGTCTTGTAGCGGACAATGCCTGAATATGTGGGGCCGCCTTCCTTTATGACCATACTCACCAAGCCGGACTGAACGTTACCGTACTCAGCGCTAAAGCCGCTGGTCTCCACTGACATTTCCTCTAATGACAACAAGGGAACATCGCTGGCAAAACCGCCCGTCATTGGATCCACAATGGCGGAGCCTTCCAACGTATACACAGCCTCGCTCGCGCGTCCACCCCGAAAGTTGCCGCCGACTGTTCCGGCAACCAGAGCCACCACCTGACCCACGTCCTCCACCGGGGCACGCACAATCTCCTCCCCGGTAGTAATCGTACGGCTGGCTGTCAAATCCTTCTGAATGAGCGGCCGTTCGGCGATAACCGTTACGGACTCGCCGACTTCTAATACCGTAGGCTCCAGCTTGAACTCAATCTTGGTCGTCAAGTCCACCTGCACCCGCACGTCTGCCATGACCATGGCTTTATAGCCCAGCATTTCTGCACGTAAGGTGTAAGTTCCGGCTGGGACATTCAGAATAAAAAATTCCCCGTTCAAATCAGTGGCCGCACCCATGGATGTTCCGACGACCAAAACATTGACGGCAGGGAGTGTTTCATTGGTACTTTGGTCGACAACTTTACCGGCAATCTTGCCGGTAGTGCCGGCCAAAAGCAAAGAAGGAATCAGAAGAGCAAGGATGACGAAGATCAAACAATTCCTGACCATAGTAAAGTCTCCTTTGATGGCTATCGAAAATCTATGTATTAATCTGGAGAATTGGTGGATTCAAAGAATGAGCTAGAACAAATGGCGACAGACAACGCATTGAGATCGCGGATGAGTTTTTGGACTTGTTTGTGGCAGGCGTTTCGTCAGTTGACCAAATTTGCTTCGTGTCGGATACGGACCTTTTCGAGGCCAAACTGAGGTTGTGTTTGCATCCGTTCATTTGATGGAAAGCGAAGAGTTCAGATGGCTGAACAACTACCGTTTGCGATTCCTACTTGCGCTTGCGAGGCGCAATATAAGCCATTTCAAAAATAATGTCAAGGCTTTTTTCCCCATTGCCTGGTGGCCACGTCCTGACGTAGATGTTAGTTACGTTCATCCAATACCTGCCGCTTCGGGCGAAACCGCAGGTACGAACATCCGCTCAAGTCTTGCCTGCGCCGTTACCAATACCTGTCTTACTTTATCAAACCCAAATAGCGTCCCAGCCAATACGGCAAGAGGAAAATGTCACCGCTTTGCTCAGCGTGACCGTTATCATGCGCATCCAAATCAAAAGCATTGTTGTTATATTTGCTCACGGGACGCTCATCCGGCGGCAAGACTTTGGTGATCGTTTGATTGCGAAAATTGGCCGGCAAAAAAACCAAATCCTTGCGGTGACTATTGTGAACCCGCCAGCTGATCAAGTCCATTGGCATCTGCTGCAAGCTCCAAATCGATTCGGCAAGATCGAATTCCTTGGCCCCGGTCGTGGCAAAGATAAAGTTCCACAGGGGATTCTTCTCCGGGCGCTCCAGTTGCCAGTGCCCCTGAATCGCTTGGCGGTATTTGTCCTTCAGGTCGTCGTCAAAGGCATAGCGGTATAGATTCCAGTAACTGAGAAAGGCAAGCTCGTCATCGGAATGATTCCAATCGGTGGACAAGTCAATGTCCGGAACATGACCAACATCGGTGATGGGAATCATGATGTTGTCGAGATAGCCATGCTTGTTCATCAACTCATAAGCCTTGTTCTTGTAGATTTCCTTGCCGGTGAAATGATAGGCTGTCTGCAAAAAAGCAATGATTTCCACCGAATTGAGCCGCCGATCCCCCACCTGTTTGGGGAATTGGTTGACATACTTTGGATGCCAGCGGCCCCACTGCGTCGGCTTGCCGTCGTAGTCCACGAGATACCAGTTGTTGCGGACGATGTGATCCATGATGCCATCCATCAAAGTGACGGCCCGCTTGCGCCAAGAATCGTCGTCGATCAATTCGGCAAAAAGGCTATAGACAAAAAAGTGGCCGACGATTTCATCGCTGCTGGTGGTCGCTTTCCAATCCCAAAGCCCATCCTCAGTAGGCCGCCAGTGCATGGGGTCGGACATCTTGTAGCCGCGCCGCTCGAATGTTCGCGAGGGAAAACCCTTCAATGGATTGATAGAATCGAGCCGCTCCATGGCGGTGAAAGACTCGATGCAGTTTTGTCTTGCTTCTTCAGACTTGGTCACGGCAAAACGAAAAAGCTCACCGGCGAGATACATGGAGGTCCACAGCCCGTCATTATCGGAATCGATGACCGTGCCGCTGGCCAGATCGCCCGCTTGGGCCATAGCAAAATCGCAGTTGAGGCCGTAGCGGATGTGGCGTTGGCGAACCATCTCGTCAAAATGTTCGGCCTTTTGGGCCAAAGTGATCTTCTCGAAATGGATCCGGCTCAGTCCTTCTTGCGTCAAGATGAGAACACTTCCAGCCGGACCTTTGGCGATGTCCACGACTTTATCGTCTACCAACCAGCGCTGCGAGGAATAGTAGTCAAAGCCGCCGTCCTCTCTTTGCACGAAAGCGCCGCGCTGGCTGCCAAACCAAATCTTGCCGTTGATCTCTTTGATCACGGAGAGTTCCGGACAAGGCAGCTTTGCATCAATATCCGATTGCTTGGCATAGCTCTTGGCATCCAATTTCAGGTAGCCATCTTGGGTGCCAATGATAAGAGTATTGGCGTGATCTGTCAATTCCATGCAGGTAAAGTTCTTGCCTTTGAACGCGACCTCTAAGCGCTGTACATCTGGTGAGAAACTGGTCAACTGATTCGACGTCAGTACCAGAAAACGATTCTGCGAGTCATCAAACAGCAACTGCAGCACAGGCGACTGTGGGGCTTTTCCGTTCCAAACATCCCTCCCATGCTCATAGCAGGCAAGGTTATTGGCATCACTAACCAAAGCTGAAAAATCCTTTCCCAGAGCAAACAACCTTGCAGCAGGAAGATTGGTAATGAGATAGAAGGTTCCTGCCCAGGCATTGCTCAAAATTGCTTTGTCAGTCAAATAGACGAACTCGGTCCGGTACTCCTCCAGCGCGGCGATCTTCATATCCGTCAAAGGGCGATAGAGACGGCTTTGAATCAACTTGCCCCGATAAGGCAAAAGCAATCCAGCCTCTGAGAGTACTTGTACGTTGCCGTTGCGATCGCTGCGGACTTGCCAAAGTTGTCGGCCGGATAGCTCCTCGGGCAAAACAAACTTTTCCGCAGTGTCCTGCCAAAAAGGAACATCTTCGTAAAAAGGCGGTTTGGTTTGCGCAAAAACCACGGTTGTGAAAAAGCAGATGAGTAGAAGAGTAATGAGGTTATATGCCCGGTGCATGGGAATCCTCCGGTTGAAAAAGGTTATCCTTGGGGCAGCAATATGCAAAGAAGATTTATTTTTTCAAATGAAATTATCGGCCCAAGAGCGGGGTGGAAGGACTCAAAGCCTTCGAGTATGATTATGAGTAGGAATACGAGCAAATGAAAGAATAAATTTCATTGAAAGCTAAAGCTTTTCTGTTTACCTTTGTCAACGCGGATTATAATGAAGGAAAAGCGATGAATGCGCTAGAAATCATTGGCAAGAAAAAGGCCGGTAAGAAGCTGACCTTCGAGGAAATCGATTATGTTGTGCAAGGGTACACCTCCAACCAACTGCCCGACTACCAAATGGCCGCCTTGCTCATGGCCATCCAATTCCGCGGCATGGATTTCGAAGAAACCGCAGCACTCACGCGTTCCATGCTGCATTCCGGCGACACCATTGATTTGAGTGACATTCCGGCGCCAAAGATCGACAAGCACAGTACCGGCGGCGTAGGCGATAAAGTCTCGCTGATCTTGGCCCCGCTGGTCGCTGCTGCGGGCGTCGCAGTGCCCATGATCTCTGGCCGGGGTTTGGGTCACAGCGGCGGCACCCTGGATAAGCTGGAAGCCATTCCCGGTTTTCGCACCAATCTGTCAGTGGAAGAATTTCGCAATCAAGTCCGCGACATCGGCGTGGCCATGATCGGACAGACCGAACGCATCGTTCCTGCGGACAAAAAAATGTACGCCTTGCGCGACGCCACTGCCACGGTGGACTCGGTGCCGCTCATCACCGCCAGCATTCTCAGCAAGAAACTCGCCGAGGGCATCGACGGTCTGGTCCTCGATGTCAAAACCGGTAGAGGCGCCTTCATGCAACAGACTGAGGCAGCAAAGCGGTTAGCCCACAGCTTGATCAGGACGGCCCAGCTCAACGGACTGCCGACGGCTGCCCTCATTACCAACATGAACCAGCCGCTGGGCTATGCAGTGGGCAATTGGCTGGAGACCAAAGAAGTGGTGATGGCCCTGCGCGGTCATGGTCCTCACGATCTGATGACGGTCACCTTGGCATTGGCGACCAAGATGCTGATGATGGTTGGCTCGGAGCAAAGCGCCGAAGGGGCCTATCACCGGCTGCTGCATTTGCTTCGCAGCGGCAAAGCGTTCGACAAGTTCATTGAGATGGTCACAGCCCAAGGCGGCAACAGCTCATATTTATATGATCTCGGCGGCTATCCCGCATCGAAAATCAAGCAGCAAATTCGTAGCGACCAAGCCGGCTACGTGGCGGGAGTAGATGCACTGAGAATCGGTCAAGCTGCCGTCAGGTTAGGCGCAGGTCGCACGGTAATCGAAGATCAGATCGACTATGGCGCAGGAATTATTCTCAACAAAAAAGTGGGCGATCCGGTGGAAAAGGGAGAGTTGCTCGCAGTTCTGTACACGGAACGCTTGCAGGCGGTCAAAGAGGCGAGCGAAATGGTGAGGGAGGCGTTTACTTTTTCTTCACAACGGCCGGAGAAGGAAAAACTGGTTCTCTCCGTCCTGGCAAATAAGGCAAAGTGACGCCCAAGTCTCTGAGGCTATCGACGAACTTTTGGGCTACCACAATCTGATTCATCTGCGCTGACTTGCCTGGTTAGTTCTTTGATAGCCTTCTAAACCTATGCCTTCCGGGCCCGATGACGATGAAAGCTTCACCTATTTCGTCTTCCTTGTAGGCGCTGAGCATCCTCTCTAGCTCAAAATGACTTGATCGGAGATTCGATGGCAACACCTGCAAATAAATAACTCCCGATACCATTCCCCGATTAAAGACAAGATTTCCAAAATCTCGATCACGCGTGACAAATATGCGATGCTGTTCTTGAGCGATCTTGAGGAGAGTTCGGTCATCGGTTTGTGCACAACCTATATCCGCAGCGAGTACGACATCATGTCCGAGACTCGAAAGGAATCGTGCTGTAGCAAAGTATACATCCTGGTCAAGTAGAAACTTCATCCATGAGCAGTTTCTACATGAATGTCTTCAGCAGCCAAGACTTCAATGGCGCACTGAACGCAAGCCCGAAGATCTTCTTCATGAAGATCAGGATAATAGTCCTTCATTATTCTCGTAAAGAAAAGCCCCTCCTTCAATAGCTCTAACACGCTTTGAACCGGAATCTGAGTGCCGGTCACACACGGCTTGCCAAAATGTAAGTTTGGATTTGTCTCAATTCTTTCCGACATCATTGGGCCTCATAGAGAAGCCAGTCTAAACATAGTGCGTTCCAGAAAACGGATTTCATCGGGCCAAGCAAACCAAGAATCATTTATCATTCGCTGAGTCGTATCCAATCACGGGGTGTCTTGCCGGTACCGTCATTCCTGCGCACGCAGGAATCTGCTTCTCATTGGACGGCACAAGGAGACCCCTGCAGAAGCTGAGGTGACAGTAGCCTGTGGTCGGTTACGCTGAGTCATTTCCAACCACATGCAAGAATACAACATTGCCTTTTGTCTTTCAAGCACATTTTTTCTCGAAACCTACCTCGCTTGCTTATTCCATCCAGTCAAAAGTCCGTGTGACGGCCTTGAGCCACATGCGATATTGTTTCTCCCGATCCATCGACCTTAAAATCGGACGCCAAGTATGGTCGGCGCTCCAATGCTTACAAACTTCCGTCAGATTCTTCCAGAAACCGACCGCAAGTCCGGCCGCGTACGCGGCTCCGAGGGCCGTTGTCTCGGAAACTTTGGGCCGAACGACCGGCACCCCTAAAATATCCGATTGCAACTGCATCAGCAGGTCATTGGCCACCATCCCGCCGTCGACCTTGAGCGATTTCAGCCTTTGCCCGGAATCCTTCTGCATGGCCTCCAGTACTTCACGAGTCTGATAAGCCACCGCCTCCAAAGCAGCGCGGGCGATGTGTCCTTTGTTGACATAGCGGGTCAAGCCGACGATGATGCCTCGGGCATTCGCTTTCCAATAGGGTGCATAAAGTCCGGAGAAAGCCGGCACAAAGTAAATGCCGCCACTATCCGTCGCAGTCTTTGCCAGACTCTCGATCTCGGCGGAAGACTCGATCAATCCCAAATTATCCCGCAGCCATTGCACCAAGGCGCCGGCAATGGCAATGGAGCCTTCCAGAGCGTAGACGGGCTTTCCCTTGCCAAAGCGATAAGCCACAGTGGTCAATAGGCCGTTTTCGCTTGGCACCGGTCGGTGGCCGGTGTTGAGCAGCATGAAGCAGCCGGTTCCGTAGGTGTTTTTGGCTTCACCGGCGGCAAAACAGGCTTGGCCGATGAGCGCGGCTTGTTGATCGCCAACAGCCCCGCTGATAAGCATTTCATGCTTCAAGAAGCTCTGCTTGGATAAGGCGCCAAAAACTTGCGAAGAGGCGTAGATTTGCGGCAGGATCGGGCGCGGGATTTTCATGGCGGCAAGCAGCTCATCATCCCAATCCAGCGTTTCCAGATTCATCAATAATGTGCGGCTGGCGTTCGTGACGTCTGTCGCATGCACGCCTCCTCTGGACCCGCCGGTTAGATTCCAGATGAGCCAGCTATCCATGTTACCGAACAGAGCCACGCCGCTTTTGGCCGCTTTTTTTGCTTCCGGAACATTGTCCAAAATCCAACGGATTTTCGGTGCGGAAAAATAAGTCGCCAACGGCAGACCGGTCTGCGCACGAAATCGATCTTGGCCGCCTTCTCGTGCGAGCGCGGCGCAAATTTTGTCAGTGCGGGTATCTTGCCAGACGATCGCATTGCCGAATGGAGTCCCCGTGTTCTTATCCCAAAGAACCGTCGTCTCCCGTTGATTGGTGATACCAATGGCGGCGAGATCATTTGGCTTGAGCTTTGCTTTGCGCAGAGCCATACGAATGACCGCCTGCGCATTCGCCCAAATTTCCAGCGGGTTGTGCTCCACCCATCCGGGCTGGGGATAGATTTGTCTATGCTCCTTTTGCGCCACGGCTACTATACTTGCTCGCTGATCAAAAATAATGAACCGGGTGCTGGTGGTTCCTTGGTCTAAAGCGCCGATGAATAAAGGCATGGGGGAGAGCCTCTGAAAAGGGTTAGAATTTCAAACAATCCTCCAAAATGGTGATGCAGGAATGGAGGATCGGAGTTTTGGAGTCACCGAAACGGTAAAGCGGCTTCTTGCTCAGAGACGCTGGCTGAAAAATCTACTTTCCGTCCGCGACGGTCAAAATGGCAAGGCCACAGTAATCCCCAGCTTCGCCTGCAGCTCTTTCATGGTTTGCTGCAAGCTCGCATTGATTGGAACGCCGGTAACCCGAATTCGTGCCTCGTTTTCAAATTCCTTTTCACCCGCCGTGTAAATTCGCTGCTGCCCGGGCAACTTGCCGGAATTGCGCATGGCGCGAACAAGACCGCCGGTGATCTTTTTGAAGGCATTCAACTCGATGAATTTGGAAATGTCGATGGCCAAAAAAAAGTGTCCCAGCTTGTTGGGAACCTTGTTTCCCGATTCGTCAAAGCCGCTGACTCCCCAGCAAAACGGCCCACCGCTGAACGCCGCGGAAAAAATCTCCACTAGCATTCCCAGGCCGTACCCTTTGTAGCCCGCAAAATCTTCGCCCAGTCCTCCCAGCGGCAACAACGACGCAGCTTTCTTGCCGAACATCGAGAGCAAAGACTTTGCATCCGTAACACTTTGCCCGTTCACGTCGATCGCCCAGCCATCATGAACGGCTTTTCCTTCCCGCTCCAGAACCTCAATTTTGCCACGTTGGACGATGGAAGTGGCCATGTCCAGAAGAAACGGACAATCTTCGTCGGTCGGCACACCAAAGGCGATGGGATTGTTGCCTAACACGGGCTCGTTGCCAAACGTAGGAGCAATGGACGG
>DYKH01000029.1 GCA_020722685.1 Caldithrix sp.
TTAGTATCTTAATAGTAAACATCTAGCCAAATCCGGCAAATATTAAAAAAACTCAACGCAGAGGTCGCAAAGGCCGCTGAGATCGCAGAGGAAATTGTTATGGCATGACTAAACCTCTGCGTAACTGCGCCAAAGGCGCATCCGCCTATGGCGTGATCTGCGCCTTCCGCGTTCTCTGCGTTAGAATAAGCGAGCGCCGTTTTGGCAATAATTTAGATTTGTCCCGTTATCCATTTTTGGATCCGGCTTGTCCGGGTTGGGCATTCGGTATTGGAAAAGCTTCTCGGAGGAAAAGTTGACAAATCCAGTTGCGCATACACCCTCACCTCTCTTTCGCTGGACCGTGCTGTCGTTCATCAGTCTGGCCATGTTCGGCAACTATTACATCTACGACAGCATCAGTCCGCTTGCCGACGTGCTGAAAGCCCAGCTTCATTTCACCGATAAAGACATCGGTCTGCTCAATGCCATTTACAGCATTCCAAACATCTTCATGGTCCTTATCGGCGGACTGATCATCGATGGGATTGGCACCAAGCGAGCGTCGTTCATTTTTGCCTTTCTGTGTCTGGCCGGTGCCTTGATCACGTCGCTCAAAGGCGAGCTTGCGACCATGGCCGCCGGCAGGCTGATCTTCGGGATGGGAGCCGAGTCATTGATCGTTGCCATCACTACTGTGATTGCCAAATGGTTCAAAGGAAAAGAGCTTTCCTTTGCCTTCGGCCTGAATCTGACTCTTGCGCGCTTGGGCTCTTTCGCAGCTTTGAACTCGCCGACATTGTTCAAGTCGATGTTCGAGAGCTGGCAAAAGCCCCTGTTGGTTTCCGTCGCTGCCGGCACGTTTTCCCTGTTGGCAGTCATTATCTATTTTTCCTTGGAATCCGCTGCGGAAAAGCGGTTCGCTCTCAGGACCTCGGGGGCAGTCGATAAGATTGATCTGCGGAGCATTGTTGGGATGAAGCCATCCTTCTGGTACGTCAGCATGCTTTGCGTTACTTTTTATTCTGCCATCTTTCCCTTTCAGACCTTTGCGGTCAAGTTCTTCATGGAGGCTCACGGCCTCGACCGGCAATTGGCCGGATTCACTTCCAGCTTTATCACTTTTGCCGCCATGGTGGGCACACCATCCTTTGGCCTGCTCATCGATCGGATCGGCAAGCGTGCATCTTTGATGATGCTTGGCTCGTTTTTGTTGATGCCGGTTTATTTGCTGCTCGCCTATTCGGCACTTCATCCGCTGATCTCGATGGTTATGATGGGCATCGCCTTCTCGCTCATTCCCGCTGCCATGTGGCCATCGGTTGCACTCATCGTGGAGGAAGAACGTTTGGGCACGGCCTACGGCTTGATGACCATGATTCAAAATATCGGCTTGGCTGGTTTCAATCTCCTCATCGGCTATGCCAATGATTCCACCGGCGGCTATACGGCCGGTATGTGGATATTCTCCACCCTCGGATTTTTCGGACTACTCTTTGCCTTTTTATTGAGGCAAAGTGACCGTCGATCCGGCAACGGGCGCTTGGAAAACTCGACGATGGCCAATCCCATTTCTTAGTTGTTTGCATCAAAGTCAAAGGCGGTATTGCCCATCATGAAACAAAGCTTTCGAATCTGCGATCTACATTGCGACACTGCCAGCAACATATTGGCGGGATCTGATCTTAAGGACAAAACCACTCAAGTCAATCTTCCCTATTTGCAGGAAGCACATGTCGGCCTGCAAGTCTTTGCGTGCTATATCCCGTCATCGGTGCCGGCTGGACAGAGGCTGCACATTGTTGAGCGAATGTTGGATCGTCTGGAACGCAACATCGCGCAATATGCCGACGAGATAGCCATTTGCAGAACGGCTGCGGAAGCTCGTATCGCCTCAGAGCAGGGGAAGATTGCCGCGATTCTGGCCGTCGAAAACGGCATGGCAATCGAAAACGATTTGCGAAACCTACAAAAGCTCTATGATCGAGGTGTCCGCCTGATGACCATTGTTCATGCCCGAAGCAGCGATTGGGTCATTTCTTCCAACGACAATGCTCCTGCATTCGACGGACTGAGCGAATTTGGGCGCGATGTGATTGCCATGATGAACGAGTTGGGCATGATCATCGATCTTTCCCATTCCCACGATCTTGCCGTAGAGAAGGTTTTGCGCATCAGCAAGGCGCCGGTCATTGCCTCGCATTCTTGCGCTCGCGCCCTGTGTCCCGTTGCGAGAAACTTGCCGGACGATCTGCTCAAAGGCATTGCCGATTCCCGCGGTGTCATCGGCTTGAATTTCTTTCCGGGATTTCTGGACGCCGACTATAGCCGCATCTGTGAGGAGCGGGCCGGATCCCTGTTCGCCGCGCTGAGCAAAATGGAGGATCAGGCCGGCGCCGATACCATTCAGGTGACCCGGCTGTTTCAGGATTTTTCTCGCCGGTTTTACGACACCATGCGGGATGTCCGAGTACCTATTGACCGCATCGTCGACCACGCTCAATACATGTTCGATCTGGTGGGAGACGACCACATCTGTCTCGGCTCCGATTTTGATGGCGTACCGGATTTGCCGGATGGATTGAGTGACTGCCGCGGCCTGGTAAGGATTATTGAACGGATGACAGAAAGAGGCTTCAAAGCGTCGAGCTTGCAAAAGATCTGCTGGGACAATTTTATTCGCGTCTTTGAAGCTGTCTGTGGCTGAACGGAAGTGATCGACACCCAAGATTCAAATTGCTTCCGAACGAAGATTTTAGTATTATTATGCACGATAGTTGACTGAAATCATTCACAATCCCCATAGGGGAATCATAATGCCTGAAATGATTCGCGATCACGTTAGAGAGATGCTCACTCTCTTGGGTGAAGATCCACAGCGTGAAGGTCTGTTGAGGACGCCCAAACGAGTCGAGGAGGCATACCGTTACCTGACTCGTGGCTATACCTTGGATCTGGAAAAGATTCTCAATGATGCCATCTTTACCGAAGAGTGTAATGAGATGGTGCTGGTTCGCAACATCGAGTTCTATAGCTTGTGCGAACATCACATGCTGCCGTTTTATGGACGCTGCCACGTTGCCTACTTGCCAAAAGGTAAGATCATTGGCCTGAGCAAAATTCCCAGAATCGTCGACATGTTTTCCCGCCGGCTGCAGGTGCAAGAGCGCTTAACCACCCAAATAGCTGTTACGCTGGACAAGGTTCTGTCTCCTCATGGCGTCGCAGTGGTCATGGAAGGGAAGCATCTGTGCATGATGATGCGCGGCGTGGAAAAGCAGAACAGCTTCGTCACCACCAGCTCTATGCTGGGATCCTTCAAACAGGAACGCGCCACACGAATGGAGCTGCTCAACTTGCTGCAAACAAAGGAATGACAGGCGGTGAGCGTGCTTGCTGATAAAGTGGTTTGGATTACCGGCAGCGGTCGAGGCATCGGTCGGGCTACGGCTCTGGCTTTAGCGAAAAAAGGCGCAAAAGTCGTCCTTTCCGCCAGAACTCAGGTGGAGATCGAAGTCGTGCAACAGCAGATTTCAGCTTCCGGCGGTACGGCCATGGCGATCCGCTGCGATGGCGCTGACAAGAAGGCGGTCAACGACCTGGTTGCTCATGTTAAGGGTGCGTGGGGCGCCATGGACATTCTCATCAACAATGCCGGCATTGCCGTTTTTCGCAAGATCGTGGATACCAGTGAGCAGGACTGGGACGCCATGATGAACGCGAATCTCAAATCAGCCTTCTTGTGCAGTCAGGCGGTCCTGCCGGGTATGATAGAACGAAAATCCGGACACATCATCAACGTGGTTTCCGTTTCCGGGAAACAGCCTTATTACAACTGCGGAGGGTATTGCGCTTCTAAATACGGCATGCTCGGACTTACGGATGTTCTGCGCTTAGAAGGACGGAAGCATGGCATTCGGGTAACGGCTTTCTTACCGGGCGCGACAGACACGGCCATTTGGGGCAATGCAAACGTCGATCGAACAAAGATGATGAGCCCTGAACAGGTGGCGCAGGCGCTGGTGGCGATTTGTGAGAGCGACGATCATTCCAATCTGGAAGAAGTGGTATTGCGACCGATTGGCGGAGATTTATGAGGTGGAAATGTCGGTCTGATTGTGAGACGATGGTCAAAGGTCAATCGCCAACTTTCGGTTTTTAATTGGCAATCGGCAACCACCAATAGTTAATGTTCAACTGTCAATTTTCAATAGTTAATGGCAGTTGGCTAAAGGCCACAAGCGAAAAGCCAAAAGCTACATAAGGAGGAAACATGCCAAAGCTGACGTATTTTGGTCATGATGCTTTCTTGTTGGAGAACGAAAGAACCCGGATCATATTCGATCCTTTTCTGACCGGAAATCCACTTGCGACCATCAAGCCGGAGCAGGTGAAAGCAGACTATGTGCTGCTTACGCATGGTCACGGAGACCATTTGGGCGACGGAATCAAAATCGCCAAAGCAAATGGTGCTACGATTATCGCGCCATACGAATTAGCTACTTACTGCGGCAACAAGGGCTGCCAAGTTCACCCCATGCACATCGGTGGCGGTTTTAACTTTCCCTTCGGGCGCGTGAAGCTAACGATTGCTCACCATGGCTCCGGCGCAGCATTGGGCGGCGATACACTATCCTACATGGGAAATCCATGCGGATTCCTGGTGACCATCGCCGGTAAGACGGTTTATCATGCGGGCGACACCGGACTCTTTCTGGACATGAGGCTGATCGGTGAGCTAAATTCCATCGACGTTGCCCTGCTGCCCATCGGGGACAATTTCACGATGGGAATTGATGATGCAGTCAAGGCCGCTGAGTTTTTACGGCCAAAGCTAACCGTTCCGATGCACTATAATACGTTTGATGTTATCAAAGCCGATCCGCAGCAATTCAAGCAAAAGCTGGAAGCTGCAGGGCTGTCGGCACAGGTAGTGAGTCCGGGTCAAAGCATCGAGTTCTGATTCTTGCACGATGATGCAATTCTCTGTTTGCAAAGTGGTCAGCATAGCTCTTTGGATTAGTGCACCTTACGCCAGAGTTTTAGCTTGACTGAGTGGCATTTTATTGATATATTTCCTGCGGATTTATTAGGTGATCACTTGGGTAGCTCGGCAAGTCGATTTTTTGATTCTTCGTTTGCCAACTACCCTTTTTGATACCCTGTCGTCAAATTCGCCTGCGAAATGTTTAAATTGCCGTACTTAATAGGTAGAAAACCTAAGCAGCTCAGCCTTGCATACCTCGCAAATGACCATATTTGATTTGCACCTTTGGGGCGAGAATGTATGCGCTGTCATGCCGAGGCAATTGGCCGCGGCCATGAAGAGTCTTTGCACAACCTAAAGGATGGATGGGAATCAAGTGACAAACCATTGGCTTAAGTATCTCCGAATAGGGTTTTTCATCCTCTCAGCTTCTTCACTTTTTGCCAAAGAAGAATGGGGAGCGCCCATCATGCCGCTTGCGGAAGTGAAACCGGGCATGCGCGGGGTCGGCAAGACGGTCTTTTATGGCAGCGAAATCGAAGACTTTGGGGTGGAGGTTTTAGAGATTGTCGAGAATTTTTATCCCCAGCGCGATGTTATTCTAGTCCGGCTTACCGGCGACAAAGTGCAGCAGGCCGGCGTAGTAAGCGGCATGAGCGGCAGTCCGGTGTACATCGATGGCCGCTTGGTAGGAGCCTTGGCCTTGCGTTTTGGTGAGTTCATGAAAGAGCCAATCGGCGGCGTGATGCCCATCGAAGACATGGTCGAGGTCGCCGACAAGGAATCGGTCAGAGGCGCCGAAGACAGCAAAACGACCTCTATTTTGCCCCAGTACATTCGAGGCTATTTGTGCGGTACGGAAGCATCCTTTTGGGAGAATTTGCTGACCGGTTACCTGCCGCCCGGCGGGAGCAACAACGCCTCTTTGAGCGCCATTCAATCGCCCTTGGTCTTCTCAGGTTTTAATAGCTCGGTGCTGGAGCCATATCAAGACCTTTTTCGGTCGCTCGGTTTTGTCGCGGTGCAGAGCGGCAGCCGATCCACCGGGCGCGCGGGGAGTGCGGTAAAGTTTGAGCCTGGCTCCGCGGTTTCGCAGGTTTTTCTAAGCGGCGACATCGGCATTGATGCGACAGGTACGGTTACCGCCGTGCATGATAACAAGCTTCTCGCCTTTGGCCATTACGTGTTCAATCTGGGTCCGGTCAATTTGCCGGTGGCCAGCGCCAAAATACTGGCAACGCTGCCCAGTATGATGGGTTCCAACAAGATGGCTGTTTCGACGAATATCGTGGGAAGCGTTCGACAGGATCGACTGACCGGCGTGTTCGCCGACTTGTCGATGCAGCCGAAAATGGTGCCAGTACGCCTGGAGCTCAATTCGCCTCCTTCCGGCCAGCATGAGTTCAATTTCAGCATGGCTATGGACCGCTCGGTGAACAATCTCATGCCGTTTTTTCTGCGCATTGCCTTGGTACAGGGAATGGTTGCGGCCCGCCTGGCCGCCGAAGAAAGCTCCATGCATTTGCAGGCCCGATTCACGCTGGCCGACCATCGTACTCTGAGCATCAATGACTTTTTTTCTTCTCAACAGATTTTTGGCTTTTTTGCTCCCGGGGGTGACGCCCTCGCGGCCAGCGACATGATCGCTTCTACTTTGGGCGCTTTGCTGGTGAATGATTTTGACTCTCCGAGTGTTGAAAGAATCGATCTGGTTTGCGCAGCAGAGCCAGGAGAAAGAATCGCCAAAATTAGCTCGGTTTGGCAGGACAAAACAGAAATCAGTGCAGGCGATTCCTTGATGCTGACCATACGGCTGAAAAAGACCGATGGCGGCGAGAAGAAGATTCTGCGCAAGGTGAATCTGCCCCGTAAGCTGCAGGCGCAAAACATTACGGTTTTCATCTCCAGCGGCGATGCTCTGACCCGCTACGAGTTGCAAGCCAATCCGGAAAAATACATTCCGGTCAGTTTCGCACATTTGCTGTCCATTCTTGAAGGCAGACGCAAGAATAACAACCTGTACATTCAAGTGCGCGTGCGCGACAGTGGAATTTCGGTGGAAGGAAAAGAACTGTCCACCTTGCCACCATCCATCATGGGCGTTATGGATTCTGATCGTGGAATCGGGGATGGCAAACGTCTGCGAGATCGTGTGCTTTTAGAAGAGGTTATTCCCACCGACTATGTCATTTCCGGCGCGAAGCGTTTGAGTGTGCGGATCGTGCAGCCGCAAAGAAGTTCATTTTCCCAAAGAGATGACGATGAATCGGCTCAGCCTGTTATCTGGTAAGCAGCCGCCAAAATGAAAGAATCCTGATGAAACGACGAAACTCTCGGTGCGTCCATTTTTGTGTCGTTGTCCTACTGCCATTTTCGTTAGCCTTTGGCTCCACTCCGCGCGTTCAGACCCACAATAGCTTTGGCGAGTTCGAGCGCGGCACCACCAAAAACGTATCCATACTCTCGGACGGCAAGCTAACTTTGGCGCCGAAATCGGTTCGCTTGCTTGACACGGGTGATCCTTTCATTTGGTCGGTGGTGGCTGATCGTAAAGGCAATTTCTTTCTCGGCACCGGTAATGACGGAAGGGTCTACCGTATTACTTCTTTCGGCGACAGCTCGATCTTTTTTGACGCACAGGAGCTGGAGGTCTATTCTTTGGCGGTCGACAAGGTGGACAACCTCTACGCCGGCACATCGCCGAACGGTAAGGTTTACAAGATCACTCCTTCGGGAAAAGCGACGGTGTTTTTCGAGCCGAATGAGACGTATATTTGGGCTCTTGCCTTCGATTCCAAAAACAATCTCTACGTGGCGACTGGGGAAAAGGCAAAGATCTACCAGGTAAAACCCGACGGTGTGGGTTCCGTTCTCTTTGAAAGCGATCAATCGCACATCCGCTGCCTGGCGCTGGATGTCAAAGATCAGTTGTTTGCTGGCAGCAGCGGCAATGGCTACGTCTACAAACTGTTGCCGGAGCCGAAAGCATTTGTGCTCTATGATACACAAATGGAGGAAGTGCACAGCCTGGCCGTATCTGCCGATGGGGAAGTGTTTGCCGCTGCCTACGGTGAGCCTGGGCGTATGCCGACGCCCGGGGCGCCGCGCGCATCCGATAAGCCCTTGCCCGCCTCAGAGGAGGAGCAGCAGGTCAAGCCGGCGTCTTCCGGTGAGGTGACTTTATCGCCACAATCCATTGTGCCGCAAAATATCATGATGCCGACTAGGGCGCGCACCAGCCTGTTTCGCATTGACAAGAACGGTTATGCCAAAGAATTGTGGGAGGTCAATGATGAAAGCATTCAAACGATTCTCTTGGATCAAAGCGGCAACATCATCATTGGCACGGGAGAGCGAGGCAAGCTGTATCGGATGAACCGGCTGGGCGAGACCTCGCTCATTCTCAAAACTGAAGAACCGCAGATCACCGCGCTGAATACCGTCGGCAGTCAGGGATTGGTCATGGGAACTTCTAACATGGCGCGCTGCTACCGTATCGGCGCAGAAGCAAGCAACAGCGGTTCCTTCGAGTCGGAGACCATTGATACGGGTGCACTTTCCACTTGGGGCGTGCTGAGCTGGGAAGGCGAATTGAGCGGCGGCAAAGTGAGTTTGTATACGAGATCGGGAAACACTGAGAGACCGGAACTCACTTGGAGCCCGTGGACGAAAGTGCAGGAAGGAGAAGTCCTGAGAATCGCCAGCCCGGTCGCTCGTTTTTTGCAGTGGAAATGTGAACTCCAAGGAATCGGTAAGTCGATTCCGATTCTGGACAAAGTATCGATAACCTACATGCAAAAAAATTTGCCTCCGGAGATTACGGCGGTGATCATTCACAAGCCAGGCGAGTATTACGAAATTAAGGAAGGAAGCAGTTCCCCAGGCAATTCAAGCAGCGGCAAGTCGGGCCTGCTTTTTCCACAAACCTTGGCAAAGAGCGAGAATAAAAAGGGCTTTCGCACTGTTGAATGGCTCTTCCAGGACCCGAATATCGACGGGCTGACCTTTGACATTTTTTACAGCAGCACAAAGGATAAGCTCTGGAAACCTTTAGCCAAGGAGTGGGAAGGGAGTGGCTACTCGTGGGACAGCGCCCAGATGGCGGATGGCAAATACCAAATCAAGATCGTTGCCTCCGACTTGCCGAGTAATCCGGAAAAATTGGCCTTGACGGCGGAGAAATTAAGCGATCCATTCGTCATCGACAATACGGCGCCGGAGATTGCCGACGTTTCTGCTGGCAAGATCGGACCGCGAAGGGTGATTAAATTTCGCGTCAACGACGAGTGGAACCTCATCTCCAGTGTCCAATATAGCATCGATGCCGGCGGTTGGCAGATCATTTATCCCATCGATGGAATTTGTGACTCGGAAGAAGAACAGTTCGAGCTAACCATTCCTGGCGATCGTGAGGGGCCTCTGTATTTGGCCATCAAAGCAACGGACGCTGCCAATAACGTCGGAACCGTACAAACCATGTTCAAAGGGAGTGAATGACAGCAGCAAGAGACTGGGATTCCGTAAGAGAATTTTTGGCCGACAAGAAACGACTTCTTGTTACCACTCACGTCAACCCCGACGGTGATGCCATTGGTAGCCAGATGGCCATGGCCCATTATCTTCGGCAGTTGAAGAAAGAGGTTTTCCTGCTCAGCAGCGACCCAACGCCCAAATTCTTCCATTTTCTCGATCCCAAGGGTGAAATTACCCCTTACAGTCCGGAGGCTCATCTTTCTTTGCTGCAATCGTTGGATGGGGGAATCGTCCTCGACATCAGCGACTGGAAACGATTGCGCGGCGTGGGGGAAGCCATCGTCCAATTTTCGTTGCCGGTCGTTTGTATCGATCATCACATACCGACTGACGAGATTGGCATGGTCCAAATCTCGGATCAATCCGCTTCCTCGACCGGTGAAATGCTCTATGATTTTTTCCAGGATAGCAAGGCGGAAATGACCGTTGAGATCATTGAGGCGCTGTACACTTGCATTCTCACCGACACCGGCTCATTCCGTTTTAGCAATACAACTGCATTAACCCACCGAATTGCCGCCGATTTGCTGGAAAGGGGAGTGGATTTTCGCCGAGTCTATGAGCACGTTTACGAAAGCCATTCCAAGAGCCGATCCCTGCTGATGGGCCATGTGCTGGCGGAAATGCAGTTCGAGTGTGACGATCGTTTGGCCTGGTTCGTCCTCAATCAGAATTTGCTGCAGAAAACCAACGCCCAAATGTGGGAAACCGAGGGGTTTTCCGAGCTGCCTCGCAGTATCGAAGGCGTAGAGGTCAGCCTGATGTTTACCGAAGGCGAGGATGGAAAAACGAAGGTCAGCTTTCGCTCCAAAGGGCGGATTGCCGTCAACGAATTGGCCAACAAGTTCGGCGGCGGCGGCCACAAATTCGCCTCTGGAGCCACGGTCATGCTCCCATTGGCCGCAGCCATCTCGGCGGTGGTCGAGGAAGCGAAAAAGCTCTTTGCTCCGCCGGGCAATGAGTAGCTGTACCTTCTCCGGACGAATTCCCATTCAATTTTTTGCAAATGAATTTCCACGACCTTTCTTCTCGCTGTACCGAAGGCAGTTTTCACACAGGTCGCGCGGCCTGGCGTCCGTGAAAAACGATCCGCGCGCGATAGTACGACAGCATCACAGAGGTCTCACCCGAAATCCTGATCACGTCGCCTTGACAAAGAGGATTCCGCGCCTTTGAAATGGTTCGTTTAGAAGACGAAAAATTAGAATTTCTATATGATCTGTCGGTCCTTCTTTCGCTGTTCACCGACACCATCGAAAGCTTCAACCAAGCCAGAGCCGGCCTTCAACGGTTGGTACCCTGCGACGTTCTGTTGATCTTTGTCAATGATGAGGAAAGGGAATGTTTGACGGCGCCAATGGCTTACAATGGCCAGATACTTTCGGATCGGCAAGAAACCTGCATACCCTATGATCACCCCGTCATGAAGGATCTGATGATCAGCAAGCAATGCGCTGAGAGCAGGTCGTCGGAGACGCCGATTGCGCCCGGCATGTCTCGTGAGCTGTTTGTCCCTTTGTCATCGCCGGAGGGCGCTCTGGGCTGCCTGTATTTTGCCAAGGCCGATCCGACGGCCTTTACGGCGAACGAAATCACCTGGGCCAAGCTGGCCGCACACTTGCTTTCCATCTCTTTAGAAAGGGTGCAATGGACTCAGAAATACTCTCAGGCGCAAAAGCGAACCGAGTGGTGGCACGAGCGATATCTTTCTTTGTTGGAGTCTTTTCCTTTTCCAACTGTGGTGGTTGATCTCGCCAACGACCAGATCATCGAGGTGAACGAAGAATTCACAAGAATTTTAGCTGAGAAGAAAAGAACCGTCCTAAGCAAGCGCTTCTCGGTATTTTGCTCCGATGTCATCGGACTTTTGCAGGCAATGAGAAAGGATGAGATTGGCAGCCGAGTTGTGGAGCTGCTAAGCGCCGATGGTGAGCGCGTCACCGGCCTGGCAAAGTGGGCGCCGATGACGCTTGGTGACCGGCAAGAACATATCGTCACCTTTCTTCCCAACGTCTCCACGATTGGACAAGAAAAGCAGCAAACCGACCCGGAGGAGAGTCGAACGAAAGAAAGGTTGGAGAGCTTTGTCACCGCCGTCTCTCATGATTTGAAGGCGCCGATTCAGAGTCTGCGCAGCTACGCCACCTTTCTGAGTGAGGATTTGGGGGCCGCTTCCTCGCCAAGCGCCCAAGATTATCTGAAGCGAATCTTGACGAACCTCGATCAAATGGAACAGTTGATTTCCGGCCTGCTCAATTTCTATCAAGCGGATAGCCCGGCAAAGACTTTTGAATGGGTGTACCTGTCAGCCTTGGTGGAAGAAGTTTTGGCTCATTTAGGGGACAATTTGCGGCGGTATGACGCCAGAGTAGTCGTTGAGAAGGAAATGCCCCGCATCTTTTGTAACAAGCAAGCGATGGCGCAGGTTTTTACCAACCTGATCTCCAATGCCCTCAGATATGCAAACAAGTCTCTCACGCCCGCAATCGAGATCGGCTGTACCAAGGGGCACTCGGGTTACGAGCTCTTTGTAAGTGACAACGGCATCGGCATAGACGCCAAAGACCGGGAGCGGATTTTCGAGCCTTTTTATTCTTCGCGGCAGGGGCAAGAGGCGTCCGGCACCGGTGTGGGGTTAGCGGTCGTCAAAAAAATTATACAAATGCACGACGGCGCCATTTGGGTCGAGGCCAATCCTGCCGGCGGTGCGGTCTTTAAGTTTATTCTTCCGGCCAGGAGTGAGGCCGGCTGAAACAGCGGCGGAACCGGACATCATGCTCAACAACGCGCTGAACATACTCATCATCGAGGATAGCCCCGAACAAGCTCGCCTCATGGAAGTGATCTTGCATCGAGACGATCATCCGTTTCATGTGGAGATTGTTCACGATGCTTTAATTGGATTGAAGCGGCTCAAAGAAAGCCGCTATCACGCTGTGGTTTTGGATTTCAGCCTGCCGCACCTTAACGGCTTGCAAGCACTGGCTGAAATAAAGAAAAACAAGATCGCCGTACCGGTGATCATGGTGACAGGTCAAGGCGATGAAAGAATCGCCGTGGAGGCCATGCGTCAGGGCGCCTATGATTATCTTGTCAAAGCCAAAGATTACCTGGAAATTCTTCCCCGCGTTCTGGTGCGAGCTGTCGAGGAACAAGCCCTTTCGGCAGCGCTGCAACAAAGCGAAAAGAGATACTTTGCTCTTTTTGATAAAGCGAGTGTGGCCATTTTTATTGCGGATGCCGAGAGTTACCGCCTTCAGCAAGTGAACGAATTGGCCGTTCAACTATTAGGCTCCTCCAAGGAAGAGCTTTTACAAAAAACCTTTTTGCAGTTTTGCTCACCAAAGTCGCTTGACGATGCCAAAGCGGCATTAGAAAAAATCCGCGCCGATGGCAGCGCCAATTTTGATCATTTGCTCTTGGTTCGCTCGGATCATCGCATTCTCCCCACGGATATTAGCGGCAGCTTGGTGGAAATCGGTGAAAGCAAGGTCATCCAGCTCTTTGTGCGCGACATGACCGAGAAGGTCAAGATGCAGCGCCAACTACTGCTCAGCCGGCAGCGCCTCATTTCCCTTTTCGACGGCATAACCGATCTCATCTCGGTACAAGATGCAAATCACACGCTCATCATGGGCAATGAAAAGTACGCGAAATTCATCGGCCAATCGAAGACGAGTCTGGTAGGGGAAAAGTGCTACAAGACCCTCTTTGCCCGTAGCGAGCCTTGCGTGAACTGCCCGGCCCCGGAAACCTACAAGAGCGGTCAGTCCAAATTCATCGAAATATTTCATCAGGGCAGAGCATTCCATATTTGGACCTTTCCAATGTCAGGCTTGGACGGCAAACCTGAGTTCATTGTCGAGTACGCCAAAGACGTTACCGAGTCGAAGGAAATCGAAAAGCAGCTCATTAAATCGGAAAAATTGGCAACTATTGGCTTGCTTTCGTCTGGAATCGCCCACGAGCTGCGTAATCCTCTCAATATCATCGAGACCGCGCGATATTCCATCGAAGACATGTTGGCGCACAAGGATGCGGAAATCGACCGCAAGCTGGAGATCATCAAAAAGAACATTCGTCGTGCCTCGATAATTATTGACAACCTGCTGCAGTTCTCCCGGCATTCGGACTTTGAGCGGGAGAAAGTGGATGTCGAAAAGCTTTTGGAAACAACCCTCGCCCTGCTGGAGCAGGAGATCAGCCTGCGCAAGGTAAAATGCGAGAAAGAGTTTCAGGAAGTACCGCGAGTATTTTTTAGCCAGGACTCGCTGAAACAAGTTTTCCTCAACATCATTCTCAATGCCATGGAAGCGATGCCCCAAGGCGGGCAGCTAAAAATTGCTACCGTCCTTTCCAAAGACCGGCAATGGATTTACATCGATTTCAAAGATACCGGAATTGGCATTTCTGAGGAGAACCAAAAACACATTTTCACTCCCTTCTTCTCAACGAAACGAGCCGGCGGCGGTGTTGGCTTGGGATTGTACCTTTCTTATGCGATCATCAAACGAGAAGGTGGTGATCTGTTTGTCAAGAGCAAGGTGAACGTCGGCTCCACGTTCACGGTAAAGCTGCCGGTCGCCAAATCGGCGGACGTGCCGATTTAGGACAAAAGTCCCAGCCGGCCCGACGCGAGCTGTCTTCGGCCGTTCGTGGTCGCATCCGGTCCCATCGGTGCTATGGCCGGCCAATCGTGGCAATCGTAGAATCTGGCCGGGACATCTCCGGCCGTTCGTGTTGGTTATAGGAATAAGAAAGACCAAGATGCAGGCAATATCACACACTGAGGGTTCAGCCGAATGAAGCCCCAAAAGTAGCCGGTGACCAATCATGGAGCGTCTTGCCGGTACTGTCATTCTCCTGCGGATGCGGAAATCTCCTTTTCCTTGCATGGCAGAAGGAAATCCCTGCATGCGCAGGGATGACAGCAGCCTGTGATCGCTTCCAGTAGCCGACTTATCTGTTGACAATGAGGCTTTTTATGTCTAAATTAACCGCCATAATTATCAGTAGCTTTTGCCAAGCTCTCGATATGACCAAGTCAAGGATTTTATGTGGATATCAGCAAACTCACAGCTCCCGTTCGAGACGAAATGCACGAGTTCGAATCCGCTTTCGAGCAAGTTCTGCATTCCAATATCTCGTTGGCTGAACAAGTTATCCGTTATATTGCCGGTCGCAAGGGAAAGCGCTTGCGGCCGCTTTTGGTATTTCTCAGCGCCCGTTTGCACGGTCAGACGACGGCCAAAACGATGGAAGCCGGCGTCATCGTTGAGTTATTGCATACCGCCACTCTGATTCATGACGACGTGGTGGACGAGTCCACGCTTAGGCGCGGCTCGCCCACTGTCAATCATTTGTGGAATAACAAAATTTCTGTCTTGATTGGCGATTTTCTTTTCTCCCGCACCTTAACGGCATTGGTTGGTCTTCAAGACCCTGAGGCGCTGGCGATCATCTCCGAGGCTGCCAATCGCATCACCGAAGGAGAACTGATTCAAATCGATCACGACCATGATTATGAAATGGGCGAGAACGTCTATTTTGATCTGGTCTCGAAAAAGACGGCCGCTCTTTTCAGTGCAGCCTGTGCGTTGGGCGCTTGGTCGGTCGCGGACGGATTCGAATCCCAATCCAAGATGCGGCTCTTTGGCGAGAATTTGGGCATCGCCTTTCAAATCAAAGATGACTTGCTGGATTACGTTGGGGAAACCGCCAAACTGGGCAAGCCGACCGGCAATGACATCCGCGAAAACAAAGTGACGCTGCCTCTCATCCACGCCTTGGCTCGAGCCGGAAACTCTCGACGACAAGAGATTCTTCGTCTATTAGAATCCGGTGTGGACGAGGACGGCATCCGCAAGGTTGTCGCGTTCGTGAATGATTTTGGCGGTGTGGATTACTCAACAAGGACCGCTAAAGAATACGGCGAGAAAGCTTGCGCGATCTTGCAGACTTATCCCGCTTCCGAAACCAAGACTTGCTTAAATACTCTGGTTGAATTTGCGATCAATCGTGAATTATAAATATCTCCGTCCCGCTCCTTTCTTCTATGCGCTATCGGTTCTTGCCTTTATAGTTGTCGCCGCTTGTAGTAAAAGCCCTATCAATCCGGTCGAGAAGACTTTTGTGCTGATGGATACCTATGTTACCATCAGAGTCTACGACAATAACCGATCGCGCGGCGATGTTTTGTCTGCCATTGATAGAGCCCAGCGGCGCATGGCGGAGATCGAGTCGCTGACGACGACGTATTCGGCCAACAGTGAAATCATTCGCATCAATAGAAGCGCAGCAAAGCAGTCTTTGACGATTGGTGTCGATGTTGCCAATATTGTTAAGCAGGCGCAGCAAGTCAGTGAGATTTCCCAAGGAGCATTCGACATCACCGTGCAGCCGCTCATGCTGCTCTGGGGATTTGGTCGCGCGGAACGCTTGCGCGTGCCATCACAGGACTCGATTGCGCGCCTGCTGCCGCATGTGGATTATCACAAGATTCACCTCGATGCTCGTGACATCGAAAAGGACGACGCCCTGACGGAAATCGACCTCGGCGGCATTGCCAAAGGATACGCCATCGACGTTGCTACCGAGGTGTTGGAGCGGGCGGGCATTTCCGACGCGCAGGTGGACGCCGGAGGGAACTTGCGCACCTTGGTCAGTGCATTGACAGCCGGTAAGCGACACGTATACGTCCGGCACCCCCGCCAGCATGACGCTTTTTACGGCCGCTTTTCCATGGACGCGGGAGCTGTGGCCACTTCGGGCGACTATGAGCGATTTTTCTTTCAGGATTCCGTTCGCTATCACCACATTCTCGACCCAAAGACCGGATTCCCTGCCAACAAGTGCGTTAGCGCAACGATTCAAGCGCCAACGGCAACGTTGTCCGATGCTTTGTCGACTGCGGTATTTGTGCTGGGCGCGGAAAAGGGGATGGAGTTGATCGAGCGTTTGCCCGAAGTGGAAGGCTTGATCATTTTTGAAAAGGACCGCAAGCTGACTCACGCGGTCAGCACGGGCTTGAAAAGCAAATTTCAGTTGAGCGAAAACGAGTTTTAAACCTTTCCAGTAGGAGTGAAGATGCCCAGATCATTGGTGACCGGAGGTGCGGGATTCTTGGGCTCGCATCTATGTGAATATTTACTCAGAAAAGGCCATCAGGTCATCGCGATGGATAACCTTCTCACCGGCACCATCGCCAACATCGAGCACTTGCAAAGCGAAGATTTCAAGTTCATCAAGCATGACGTGACGGAGTACATTTACATTGCCGGCCCCGTTGATTACGTCTGGCATTTCGCCTCTCCGGCCAGTCCCTTGGACTATTTGCAGCTTCCAATACATACGCTGAAAGTTGGCGCTCTGGGAACACACAAGGCGCTGGGGCTGTCCATGGAAAAGAAAGCGCGATTCCTGTTGGCATCGACCTCCGAGGTCTATGGCGATCCCATGGTGCACCCTCAGAACGAGGAGTACTGGGGCAACGTCAATCCCGTCGGACCACGCGGTGTGTACGATGAAGCCAAGCGCTTCGGTGAAGCCCTCACCATGGCCTATCATCGCTACAACGGCGTGGATACAAAGATCGTGCGCATTTTTAATACCTACGGCCCGCGCATGCGTCCCAATGACGGCCGTGCCATTCCGACATTCGTTCCTCAGGCCTTGCGCAATGAGCCGATTACCATCTTTGGCGATGGCTCACAAACGCGCAGTTTTTGTTTCGTGGAGGATTTGATCGAAGGCGTTTATCGACTGATGATGTCGGACTATCACCAGCCGGTCAATATCGGCAATCCGCACGAAATGACCATCAAGCAGATGGCCGAGGCAGTCATTCGCATCTCTGGCAGCGTCAGCAAGCTGGTGCAGAAGCCACTGCCGGTGGACGATCCCAAAGTTCGCCAGCCTGATATTTCATTGGCCAAGAGACTGCTGAATTGGGAGCCAAAGGTCGGTCTTGAGGAAGGACTACGGAGAACCATTGCCTGGTTTCGACAGGCAATTGCATGAGGTCAGGCTCTGAAAGCCATGGGCTTCGGTTTGTTTGTCATTCTTGGAAGCTATCCGAATGAACAATGAGCCGCGAAAGATTCTGGTCATTCGGCTTAGCTCCATCGGCGACATTCTTTTGACGACGCCTTTGCTTCGATTGCTTAAAAAAAGATTTCCCCAGTCGGAAATTGGTTTTGTCATCAAGAAGCAGTTTGTCGATCTGATTCGCACCAACAAGAACGTGGATCGGATTCTCAGCTTTGATTCATCGGCCGGCTTCAGCGACCTCAGGAGAATCAAACGGGAGATACGCGAGCTCGGCTACGACTTGGTCATCGACATTCACAAGAATTTTCGCAGTTGTTACTTGCGGAGCGGGTTGCTGAAGGCTAAGGTCGTTGGGTACAGCAAATATCGATTACGACGATTCCTACTCATAAAACTCGGCTGGAATCTCTATGGCAAGGTCGTTCCGGTGCATCGACGTTACTTGACAAGCGTGGCGGACCTGGGCATTCGAGACGACGGCGCGGGGCTGGAGTTTTTCTTGGATTTAGCCATTAACGAAAAGGTCGCTGCGGAATTGCGGCGACGGGGGTTGCGTGCGAACTCCTTGACTATTGGACTTGCCCCTGGAGCGGGTTTTGCCACCAAACGGTGGCTGCCGGAATATTATGCAGAAGTGGCGCGGCGAATGGTCGCAGAAAAAAGCGCGCAAATCTTGATACTGGGCGGTGAGAATGACTATGCCGTGGCCCGTGAGATCGCCGGGTTAATTGGGAAGCCAGTGGTTGATGTCTCCGGCCAATTCAGTCTGATGGAAAGCGCCTGCGCTCTGGCACGATGTGATTTGCTGATAACGAACGATACCGGTTTGATGCATCTCGCTACTGCCTTGCATATAAGAACCGTCGCCGTGTTCGGTCCGACGACAAAGGAATTCGGTTTTTTCCCGGTCGGCGGGATGGCTCGCGTCGCCGAAAACCTGACGTTAAATTGTCGACCTTGTTCACCGATGGGTTCCAAGCGTTGTCCGAAAGGGCACTTTCGTTGTATGAAAGATTTACCGCCAGGACGTATTTATCAGCTTGCGACCCAATTGCTCGACGATACTGGCTATGATCATGACAAGAAACAAGGGTGAACTTAGCACAATTTGTTGTTATCAAGAGGAGACCTAAGACCTGTTGGAAGGACGTCAATTAGCTGAGCGAATAGCAAGCCTGATGCTCGCCAAAAAAGCGGATCAGGTGTTGATTATGGACTTGCACGGCATTACCACGGTGACCGATTTTTTTGTGCTGGGTTCTGCTGACAGCGAGCTGCAAATCAATGCCATCGTAAAGCACATTGTCGAGCAGCTTGATGAGGAGTCGGTCAGGCCTTGGCACATTGAAGGCACCAACGCGTCCTCCTGGGTGCTGCTCGATTTTGTGGACGTGGTGGTGCATCTTTTCAAGCCGGAGACGCGCGCATTTTATGGCTTGGAACGACTCTGGGGAGACGCAGAATTCATTGAGATAAAGGACGAGAATGAGACCGCCGGATTACCTTAAGCAGAACATAAGAAAAGCTGTGGAGGCTGCCGGGTATCAAATCGAAAGCCACCGGCTCTTGAATTTAGAACGGCCCAAGCAGGAAGAGTTCGGCGATTTGTCGTCGCCCATCGCCATGGCTTTGAGCAAAACGGCCAAAGAGCCGGCGCGGCGGATCGCAGAAAAGCTCATCGAAAATCTGGATAGCCATTCAGCCTACATCGAGAAAATCGAGATTGCCGGTCCCGGCTTTATCAATTTCTATCTGGCCAAACCCTGTTTGCGGCAAGCGGTTGTCGAGATTCTTGCGGAAGGTGAGGCTTACGGACGAAATGAGTGGGGCAAGGGTACAAGAATCCAGTTTGAGTTTGTCAGCGCCAATCCCACCGGCCCGCTGAACATCGTCAGCGCCCGCGCGGCAGCCGTGGGCGACGTCCTTTCCAGCTTGCATCAGGCAATGGGATTCACCGTCGAGCGCGAGTACTATGTCAACGACGCCGGTCGGCAAATTCGTTTGCTGGGAGCATCGCTCAGCGCGCGTTACATGACGGAGTTGGGCAATGAAGAAGCTTTTCCCGAGGAAGGGTATCACGGCGAGTATCTTCGAGACTTGGCCAAAGAGCTGATCGCCAAGGAAGGGGACAGATACGCCAAGTTGGGAATTCAGGAACGACAGGCCGCTTTCAGCCGTTTGGCTTTGGAGCACATGCTGAAAAAGCAAAAGGCCAGTTTGGACAGATATGGATTGCGATATGATCGCTGGTTTCGGGAAAGCTACCTGCGTGAAAACCAGGAGCAGCAAAAGACGCTGGAGCTTTTTGCCCAAAAAGGCTACAGCTACGAACAAGATGGCGCCATTTGGTTTCGTGCAAGCCAATTCGGCGATGAAAAGGATCGCGTGCTGGTTACCGGCGAAGGCGAACCCACCTATTTCTTGATCGACATCGCCTATCATCAAAACAAGTACGCCAGAGGCTTCGACATCGTGCACGACCTCTGGGGGCCGGATCATCACGGCTATGTCGACCGGATGCGCGCGGCAATCGTAGCTTTGGGTCATCCGCCGGACCGCTTTCAAGTGACCATCATTCAGCAGGTCAATCTCCTGCGCGGCGGGCAAGTAGTCAAGATGTCCAAGCGGGCGGGCGAGATTATCGAGATGGATGAGCTGATCGACGAGGTGGGCGTGGACGCAGCGCGCTACTTTTTTATCGACCGCAAAACCACTCAGCCGCTGGATTTTGACATCGATTTGGCCAAGAAACAGTCGGATGAAAACCCGGTCTACTACGTGCAGTACGCCTATGCTCGTATTTGCAACATCCTGCGCTTTGCACAGGAAAAAGGCCTACAAATTCCGGAGGGAGCCGACGCCAGCGCTCTCGATCATCCATTGGAGATGGCCGTTATCAAAAAGTTGATCGATTTTCCCGAGGTCTTGTCCAAGGCGACGCAATTTCTTGAGCCGCATCGCGTCACCAACTATTTGCATGAATTGGCCACCGTTTTCCATCGCTTCTATCACGATCATCGCGTTGTGACAGATGACGTTCGTCTGACCACCGCCCGCTTGCTGCTGGCGAAGGCCACCCAGCAAGTGCTGGCAAATGGGCTGAGTCTCTTGGGTATTTCAGCCCCGGAAAACATGTAGTCGTCACAGGAAAAGGAGAGGTCGTTTGTATGAGTGTTCTTGTTGTCGGTTCCATGGCCTATGACGCCATTGAAACCCCCCATGCCCAATTGGAAAAGTCTTTGGGTGGCTCAGCTACCTATTTTGCCGCCGCCGCAAGTTATTTTGCGCCGGTCAATCTCGTCGCTGTCGTCGGCGAAGATTTTGATCGCCACGACATTGACTTTCTGCGAGTTCAAGGAGTGGACTTGACCGGCTTGACTACCGAGGCAGGCGAAACGTTTCGCTGGAAGGGTAAGTATCTTGACGACATGAATGAGCGGGAGACCATCTATACTCATCTCAACGTCTTCGAGCATTTCAATCCCGTCTTGCCGGACAAGTACAAAGACAGCGAGTTCGTCTTCTTGGCCAATATCGGTCCGGATTTGCAGCACAGCGTGATCAGCCAAATTCGCGACCCCAAATTCGTCGCCATGGACACCATGAATTTTTGGATCACGCGAACCTTTGCATCGCTGAAGCGAACGTTGGCCTTGGTCGATGCATTGCTGATCAACGATTCGGAAGTCAGACTGCTTTCGGGACTAAACAACATTTTTCACGGCGCGCGGCGAATTCAGGAGATGGGGCCGAAAACCGTTGTCGTGAAGAAGGGTGAGCATGGGGCCATTCTCATCCACGGCGACCAATACTTTGTCTGTCCGGCATTTCCGGTAAAAGATCTCATCGATCCTACCGGAGCGGGCGATTGTTTTGCCGGCGGATTCATGGGTTATCTGTCCAGCTCCGAAAAAGTAGATGACAATGCCTTGAAAGCCGCGGTGGTTTTTGGCAGCGCCCTGGCGTCCTTTTGCGTCGAGGATTTTAGCGTCGGCAGACTGAAGGGTCTGACAAAAGGCGACATTGCCGAGCGAGTCGCCAAGCTGCATGAAATGACTCACTTCGAGCAAAGTCCGGAATGGATCATCCGTTGAAAATCGTGACTGATTACATCGCCGTCTCTACGCGGGGCAATACCGATATGATTGACATTACCCCGCAAGCGTCCGCGCTGTTGAACAAAACCGGGCTACAGCAAGGCACGGCATTGTTTTTCGTCTCCGGCTCGACGGCCGGCTTGACCACCATCGAATTCGAGCCCGGCTTGTTGCAGGATTTGCCGGAAGCGTTCGAAAAAGTAGCCCCAGCCGGCAAACGCTACCACCACGACGCTACCTGGGGCGACGGCAACGGCTCCGCCCACGTGCGCGCCGCGCTCTTGGGCCCATCCTTGACCGTGCCGTTCAAGGACCGGCGACTGCTTCTGGGAACCTGGCAGCAAATCGTGCTGATAGACTTCGATAACCGGCCTCGCCGGCGGGAAATCGTCATGCAGATGACCGGCGAATGATTTACGTCAATGACATATCATTGAGCTATCCCGCCGAAAACGGCGGCATCCGGCATGTGCTGCAAGGGGTCAGCCTAAGCATCTCTGAGGGCGAATCCGTCGCCATTATGGGTGCGAACGGCTCCGGCAAAACGACCTTGGCACTTTGTCTGAACGGACTTCTCGTTCCCAATGCCGGCTCTGTTACCGTTGATGGCCTGGTGACCAGCGATGTCAAGAGTCTTGGGGCCATTCGCCGTAGCGTCGGCATGGTTTTCCAGAACCCGGATAATCAGATCGTCTCCGCCACGGTCGAGCGAGAAATCGCCTTTGGCTTGGAGAATATCGGCATGCCATACGAAGAGATGCACACCGTTGTCGATGAGATGCTGCAAAAATTCGATCTGGAAAAATATCGCCATCGTTCGCCTCATTACCTGTCCGGAGGTGAAAAGCAACGGCTGGCCTTAGCGGCCGTCTTGGCCATGCGGCCAAAGTACTTGGTGTTGGACGAGCCGACCTCCTTGCTTGATCCGCAAAGCCGGCATGAGATCCTCGAACTGGTCCGCCGGATGCATCCGCAGCACAACGGTTCATTTCAATCTACCCTCACCACAATCCTGATCACCCAGTTTCCGGAAGAGGCGTTGGTCGCCGATCGGCTCATCGTTCTCGACAACCGCAGTATTGCAATGGATGACGCTCCGCACGAAATTTTTCTGCGCGCCAAGGAATTGCAGGATATGGGCCTCGAGCCGCCGGTCAGGTACCGTGTACAAGAGCTGCTGGCGGAATACCTTGAGAGGGAAAGCGTCGCCGTTTAGCCTTGATCATCAGTAAGAGAAAAACCTGTGAGGTTTCCAGAACCTCACCTGTTTTGACTCACGCCAACTCACAAGCTAACCTTATAACGAGTAAATGCTCACCTATCCCTGCGTTCAATTGCTATAGGATGATTTTGATAGGAGGTAAGAATGCGCCGTCTTGATGCGTTTGTCGTGCTGCTGTTTGCGTGCTTGTCAGTGAAGGCACAGCCGCCGGCTACCTATTTCCGCTATTTTACTGAGCGAACCATGCGGGTGGACTATTTCCACACGGGGACGGCCAAGGAAGAGTATTTCAGCCTGGATCAAGTTTACGAGGAAGGCGTCTGGCCGGGAAGCAAGAGCAATCTTCTCGATACCCTAAACTTGGGCGAATACTTGGTAAAAGTATTCGACCTAAAAAGCAATCAGTTGATTTTCTCCCGGGGATATGCCACCGTCTTTGGCGAGTGGCAGACGACAGAAGAAGCCCGGAACGGCATCTACCGGACTTTTCATGAGACGGTAAGATTTCCTTTTCCAAAGAGAACCGTTCAGGTTGTGGTTGCCGCCCGCAACGAGCAAAACCTTTTTGTCGACAAATTCTACACGGTAGTGGACCCGGGCTCGCGCTTTGTCAATCGCGAGCAAAAAAAATACCCCTTTGACGTCAAGCCGCTTCTTAAGAACGGCGATCCGGAAAAAAAGGTCGATCTGCTCATCATCGGCGATGGCTATACCCAAGCGGATTTAGGCAAGTTTCGCTCGGATGTCAATCGCTATACGCAAACCTTATTTAAGAACCAACCCTTCAAAGACCGCAAGAATGATTTCAATATTTGGATGATCGAAGCAATCTCGCAGGAATCCGGCATCGATGATCCCCGCGAAAACAAATGGCGCCAGACCGCTTTGGATGCCAGCTATAACGCTTTCGATTCCCAGCGATATGTTTTGACATTTTCTAACAAAGAAGTGAGAAACATATCCGCAAACGCGCCCTATGACTATATTTATATTTTGGTCAATACAACGCGCTATGGCGGCGGCGGTATTTTCAACGCTTTTGCAACTTGCTACACCGGCGCACAAAATTCCGATCCTGACTGGTGGTCCGACTATGTCTTTGTGCACGAATTCGGCCATCTGTTCGCCGGTTTGGCGGACGAATACTACACCTCCGACGTCTCCTACTTGGAGTTCTATCCCAAGAACGTCGAGCCGTGGGAACCCAACATCACCCGGCTGCTTGACCCCAAACATCCCAAATGGGCGGAATACATAAAGCCAGATACTCCGCTTCCGACTCCTTGGGAGAAAGCCGAATATGATTCTTTGACGGCTGTTTTGCGCAAGCTGTCGCAAAGTGATGCGAAGGACAAAGAAAAATCCGATCGCATCAGGAAACAGGTACAAAGGCTGTTGGATTCTCAGGCCGGGTTGGTTGGCTGCTTTGAGGGCGCCGGCTATGCGAGCAAAGGAATTTACCGGCCGGCAAAGGACTGCAAAATGTTTTCCAAAACCCTTGGGCCGTTTTGTCCGGTTTGCGAACACGCCATCGCCAAGATGATTGATTTCCACAGCCGTTAGAACTCAAGATAGCCCTTAGCGTTTGTTGGTCTCCGTTCCATGAGTGTCATGGTCTCTGACAAACCATATTCTTGCCATAAGGATTTTGTACTTTTATGCAAATCGAATCCCTAGTCAAGTTGATCGAGCCGAAGGACTTGCAGCAAATACAGGAATCATTCGCATCCAAGAATGGCTTAGGAATCGTGATTGTAAATGAACAGGGGGTGCCGCTGACCGCAATATCGAACTATTTCTCACTGTCCGACGGATCCGAAGTTGATGACAAACGCCTGTTGGACGTCTTGTTGCCAGTTCCGATGGACGTCCATGAATTGGGTTTGGCGGATGGTCGGCCGGTCTTTGCCAGCTTTATGGATGGCCTCATCATTCGCGCGGTTTGTCCCATGCTTCTGCAGGGCAAGCTGATCGGTATCATCGTCTTTATCAAGTTGGAAAAGAAGAATGACTATGATCAGTTCGAGCATTGGGCCCAAGTTCTACGACAAAATCCCATCAATAAAACAACCTCTCTGGCGCTTCTCGATCCCCTACCAAGAACGCCGAGCGACGAAGTCTTGGAAATCATCGACGAGATAAAGACGGCCTTTGAGCTGCTATTAGAGGCCGGGATCGACCGAGAAAACACGCTCCACGCTTCTCTCGAATCGCCTCTGCAATTATCCAAAGCGGCTTCGGGCCACAACGATTGGCAGGGTGGCTTCATTTACACAAACCGTCTCGGCGACATTCAGACTGCCGATAGTGAAGCCGTGTCCTTGCTCGGCTTTGACAGCGTCAAGGAGATGGTGGGATTGAATTTCTTGAATCACTTTATACTGGAAGCGGAAGATCGTCGGGCCGTTGGAGCCAAGTTAATGCAAGCAGGAAGAGTGGACTCTTATAGTCTGACCCTGGAACGCAAAGACGGCCATACCTTCGGCGCTGATTTGACGATCCTGCCGCACGAAGTGGCAAACCAGTCCATTGTCGGCTTTAAGTATGGCATTCAAGCAAGATCTCTCCCGGCAGAAGCATCCGACCCCGCAAACGACGAGCAGTCCGATATCGAAAGGTCACGTTCTGATGCCCATCAACAAGAAGGGAATTGGGAAACTAACATTGAGGAACTCTTGGCGTTTTGGGGTGATGATTCTGCCGCCAACGAGATGAAGGCTTTACAGCTCGAAGCGGACATTCTGGATGACCTGGCGGTCAAAGACTCAAGCGCCGAAAACGCGGGCGTGCAAGAGGAGACTTTCTCTGCCGGCGCTCCTGATAAGGACGTTGACGAGGCCGAGGATTCATGGCCTGGGATGGCAGACCCGGCTTTCCCGGATGGCCTCAAGTCAAATTCCTCAGAAACTGAAGCCAGGTCGGCGCCTGCCATTGGTGCAACTTTTCTTACCGATGCGGAGGGACTGGTTCAGCAGGCAAATTATGCGGCTCTCCGACTCTTGGCCATCTCACAGGAAAAAATAATCGGCAAATCCATCTTGAGCCTTTTCGCGGGAAAAGATCAGGAGCTTTTGCAAGAACGGATTCGCCTTATTGCCGACGGTAAGAGCCTGCAAGCTGCCCCGCTTTCTGTGTTCGCCCTGAGTGGCGGTCAGCCGCTGTCGATAACCGTCCGCCGGCTGCCTAACAAGGCAGATTCGACCTTCCAGCTTCTTTGGCTCTTGCAGGCAGAAAAGGAAGACAGCTCGCTTGTCTCAGAGACTTCACCGGCGCAATTTCGTAACGATGACATGATTGCAAAGGCGTTCGACTGCCATTGGGCGATGATCATCAGTGATCCTGAGCTTTTCCGGCAGGGAGTTCACCCCGATGCTCCGATCGGTGACTCTATCGTTCCGGCACTGAAAAACCCTTCGTTGGAATCTCTGATAGTGAACAAAGAGCGGCATGCCGAAGAAAGCTGGAAACGATTTGCCACTGCGTGTCTGAAAGTCTTTGCGACGGGCGAGACAAGACGAGACGTATTGTCGTGGCACTACGACGCCGACCGCCCGGTACCCCGTTGTTTTCGGCACGTGCTTTTCCCGCTTCTTGAGGGCGGCAAAACAGTCGGTGTACAGGGGCTTTCTACCGAGCTGACGAGCGCCGAGATGGAGAATCTTGCCGCCGGCGAGGGAGGGGGCGCCGCACAACACTTTCTCCCGGACAGCCACTCGAAATGGAGCGAGGAGGAAGTACTGCTGCTCCTAAATAATCTGGGCAAGGCGTTCTTGACCATCGAAGCTGACGGCAGAATGATCCCCCATAACGACATTTGCTATGGTATGCTTGGCTATGACAGAGATGAAAAAGCCCTTGGCGTCATACCTTTCACGCGGCTGGTCAGCGAGGAGGATCGTGAACCAGTTTGGGCAGCTTTGCAGCGTGTCATGAAAGGTCGCGAAAAAAGCTGCCAACTGACATTTAAGGTGAACAAGCAGGACAAGACACGGATAGAATTGCAGGCGACATTTTGGCCATTGATCAAGAATGCTCAAGTCACCGGCGTGCAGGCGGTTTTGCAAGAGGCAAGACCGACGGAAGGTCATTCGGCCCCGGCAAGTCGTTTGCAAAAACTTGACGGCCTGGGCGTGATTACCGGCGGGATCGCACATGATTTTGGGAACCTGATTACGGAGATTTTTGGCTACACTTCTCTCTTGTTGTTGGAAGAGAACTTGCATGCGAAACATCGAGAGATCATCATGCACATCCAAAAGGTGGCGCAATGGTCTTCTCAACTTACCCGCCAGCTCCTCTATTTCAGCACGAGTGAAAAGCCCACTTTGATGCCTGTGCAGCTCAATCGGGTCATCACCCAATCCGTTGATCTGATGAAACACTTTTTCCCGCATAACATTACCATTGATTTGCAGCTTGATGCCGAGCTGGAACTGATGATGGGAGACGCCATGCAGTTGCAGCAAGTGGTAAACAATCTCTGTATGAATGCGCGGGATGCCATGCCTGACGGAGGGTTGCTCACCTTGCGGACGCTGAATGGCGAACCGGGCGACAAAGCCTTGGCGGAAATGAACGCCGCCAGCGGCAAGAACTATATCGTTTTGCAGGTTGTTGACAACGGCATCGGCATTGCGCCCGAGGTGCAAGACCGGATTTTTGAGCCGTTCTTCACTACCAAGCCGGCGGGGAAGGGCACGGGGCTTGGGCTGGCATCGGTTTATGGGATCGTCAAGAGCCATAAGGGTTTCATAAAGGTCGAGTCGAAACTCAATCAAGGCGCCGTTTTTACTTTGTGGTTCCCTGCCGTCGAGCGGGTGCAGCATCGAGAATCGAATCAGTTTTCCGAGGTTATGGGCGGAAATGAGACGGTGCTCATCATTGACGATGAACAGGACATCATCGAGGTCAACTCGACCATGTTGGAGAGGTATGGTTATACGGTTTTCACCGCCATGTGTGCGCAGGAGGGGATAGAGATCCTCAAACAGAAGGGGGAAAAGATCGATTTGGTTATCATCGATGTGATGTTGCCGGATATGACGGGACCGGCATGCGCGGAAAAGCTCAACAGCGTTGCCCCGCATTGTTCCATTATCTTATCCAGCGGATACCGCAGGAACGCGGAGTTCAACAAAAGCATTGGCCGGCTGGGCGGCACCTGGCTGCAAAAGCCATACGATTCAGTCACGCTGCTGGAAACGGTGCGGAAAGTTCTCGACAAGAAGAAAGCTGGGAAAAAATAGCACTGATCCTCCAATTCGAGATCCGCCTGATGGGCCGGAGATATCTCCGGCCCATCGGCGTCTTTCATAAGTGAAAAGCCCGTTCAGAATCGGGCTTTTACTTTTTGCGCCGGATAGCAGGATTCCGCCAATGCCTTAACGGCGAGAATACCCTCTCCGCAACTTGATCGTATCTGGACGGATAGACCTGCGGCAAATCGTGGGAGGCGCCCGGATTGGGCCGGAGACCTCTCCGGCCCATCTGAATCGTGCAGCCGTCCGCCGATCATGGGAATTCCTGCATGTTTACCCTTGAATAGGAAGAATAAAAAACCTATATTGCAGCGCATTTTTTTGCGGAGAGTCATGTCAGTGCCCAAAAGCCAAATCGAATCATTCTTCCAAAACCGAACATTCGCTCTGTTCGGCCTTTCCGGCAGAGCAAAATCTGTCAGTCTGGAAATCTATGATTTGCTGACCGAGAAGGGCCTGGAGGTTTTTCCGGTAAATCCAAACTCGCCAAAGGTTGGCGAAATCGCCTGCTACCCCAATTTGCGCAGCATTCCGGTCAAACCGCGGGCGGCCATTGTTGTGACGCGACCGGCGATTTCCAAGGTGATTGCCCAAGACTGCTTGAACCTGGGGATTCGCAATCTCTGGTTTCAATTGCAGACCATGGACGATTCCCTTAAGAGCTGGTGCGATGAAAACCGCCTTAATTGGATCAACTCCTGCGTGCTACTGCATCACCCAGAAGCCCGCTTTCCGCATTCGCTGCATAGATTCTTTTACCGGCTGTTCACCAAAAAGCGATAGATAACCAGCAAAAGGGAAAACTATGTCCAAAGTGATTTCTCGCCGGGGATTTTGTCAATCAACCGCCGCCACTCTTGCCGCAAGTTCTGCTACGAGCCTGCTTGCTTTTTCTGATTCTGTCCGAGCCAAGTCTAAGAAGCAGTTCCTCCATCTTGGGTTGGTCACTTATAATCTCGCCAAAGATTGGGACGTGGATACCATCATCAAGAATTGTACCGAAAGCGAATTCGAGGCAGTAGAGCTGCGCACGACGCATGCTCACAAGGTGGAGGTCGATTTGAGTCCAGCGCAACGAGCCGAGGTTCGAAAAAAGTTCGCCGACTCACCGGTACGGTTAGCCAGTCTGGGTAGCATTTTCGAGTTCGATTCGCCGGATCCTGAGGTGCTGAAAAAGAACATCGAAGGTGCTAAGGAATATATCTTGCTGGCAAAGGATGTCGGCGCGGCCGGCGTAAAGGTGCGTCCCAATCGCCTGCACGTGAAAGAGGGTGTGCCGGAAGAGACCACTTTGCGGCAAATCGGAGAATCGTTGCGAGAAATAGGCGAGTTCGGCAGGAACCATGGCGTCGAGATACGTTTAGAAGTCCACGGCAGCGGCACCAGCCGAATACCGCGGACGAAAAAGATTATGGATTATGCCGATCATAGCAACGTCTTTGTCTGTTGGAATTCCAACCAGACTGACTTGGAGGACGGTGGGCTGGAAAAGAACTTTGCTATGCTCAAAGATAAAATTCATTTCGTGCACATGCGGGATTTGTACCTAAAGGAGTACCCTTGGAGGAAGCTGCTGAAGCTGCTGCAAGAAAGTGGATACTCCGGCTATTGTTGTGCCGAAATACCTTCAAGCTCCGATCCGCTAAGAGTGATGAAGTACTATCGCGCTCTGTTTTTGGCATTTCAGGAATTGAAATAGAAGAACGAATGGACTGTATCGAGGGGCGTAAGCGCCTACAACAAACTGAAAGCACAAACCAGCACAATCCTCCTGTCAGCACTTTTCATCGCCCTTGCGGTGGCGATGGGCTACGTCAAGCCGCCTATCCCCAATGTTGAGCTTGTCACCGCCACGGTTTTCATCGCCGGTTTTGCGGTGGGGTCGTTGCAGGGCGCCCTGATTGGAGGGTTGGCAGAATTTCTTTATTCTTTCTTTAATCCGTTGGGCGCCCCACTTCTACCCACATTATTGGCTCAAATCTTTTCGATGGCGGTCGTAGGATACGCCGGCGGTTTCTGGCGCAAGCGCCGCTGGCAGTATGCCTCCCAAAAGGTGAGCATTATTTTGACGGGCTTGGCCGGTTTTCTTCTCACTCTGCTTTTTGATGTGCTGACCACGCTTAGCTTCGTCCTTTTTGCCGTCGGCTTGGATTTGGACAAGATTATGGCCAATTTTGCTTTTGGCATGGGATTTTACCTCATTCACCTTTGCGCCAACACGGCCATCTTTGTCACCATTGTTCCGCTTATTATTTCTCGTTTGCCATCCCAATTCAAATGATCTTTAAGCAAGCAGAGGCCTGCGCAATGGGCAGAGTTCGCTCGATCCTTCATTTCTCCCTCATCAGTAGTCTGCTCAGCGGTGTTCCTTGCATGAGCACAGATCAAGATACCACCAAGGTTTTTTCCCCAGCTCAATTCGATTCCAGCATTCAGACAGGGATCGGCGCGCCGGTAGTAAAAGCCCTGGTCGTCGACTCTACAGTTTTACGCGGCTCCGCTTACGGCTCCTTGGGTGACATTTTTGCCGAGGTGCCGGGCGCCTACTACTACGACCTGGGAAGCGTAGGACAGTTGGCCCTCGGCTCCTTGTTCTCCGGTACTCCCAGCAATCTGATCGTGGATTATGACGGCCTCATCCTCAATGATCCGTTAACCGGCAAAGCCGACCTGAATCTGATTCCCGAAGAGAGCGTTGGCGCCATGGAAGTACTCTGTTTGCCGCGACGAAGGGAATTCGGCTTTTTGCCTCTGGGACAATCCGTTCAGATCGAGTCTCGCAACCTGGCAAGCTTGCCGATCAAATCGCGGGTGGCCTATCGCACCGGCGGCAACGGCTATGACGACGTGGATGCGCGCTTGGGCATTCAGGCATCGCCCGAGCTGGCCATCAATGCCGGCGGGCTGATGAAAAACTATGGCGGCACCGTTCCCTTTAGCAAATATCGAGCTCAAAAAATCAACGCCAAAGTCGATAGGCAGTTGGGTAAGGACTGGCAAGCCCGTTATGTTTTCCTCCTGAACAAGTCGGATTTGGACGTGCCCTTGCCGGAGCCGACTTTGTTTCCTGATCTCTCCACACCCCATCAAAAAGACCTTCGCTACGATCACGGTCTGCGAATCAGCCACGGCGATAACTTTTACTCGGCCATGCAGTATACCGATCTGCATCGGGAGTTTTATGGCTATCGGCACACAGTGGTGGATCAGGTACATGATGCCGGTGATTTGCGTCTCACTTCTGAGCTGAAGCAGACCGTCGGCTCTCTGCAGGTTACCACGGGAGGGATGTGGCGGTTGCTTCGCTTAGATAGCAACGACTGGGGACAGCATCGGCAGTGGCAGCTCGATGGCTGGGCAAATTTTTCCGGCAAAGTGGGCGAAAGGCTGTTCTGGCATTTTGGCCTGCAAGTCGAAAAACCTGAAGGTCACGACACAATGCTTGTGCCGGAATTAAGTCTAATTGATGTTCCGTTGGAGAGTTTCAAGGTCCTACTTTGGGCCAACAAATCGGTGGTTCAACCAAGTTTTGAGGCACAATCTACCAAAGGCCCTTTTGCTTTAGGGTCGCAGCGGCTGTACCTTGACCGCAGCTACACCTTTGGTTTGGGCGTGGAAAAGGATTGGAGCAAATCCCAGTTTTTTTTCGCAGCGACACTGCAATCCAATCGTGGTCCAATCGCAACCTGGACGTTGGATCCCATCGAGGACATTCGGCTGTTTATGAATCTCGATGATGAAGTTCGCGGTTCGTTGAATTTGAAAGTGCAACATAGTCCCGTCATTTGGCTGAAGCTCATGGCTGAAGGCCAGCAGACAATGCGTCGCAGTACCAGCGGGCGGCCGACGACCAACAGAGCAGAGACTTATGCCAAAGGATTTTTGCAGATTTCGCATGTCTTTTTTGAGGGTGACCTGAATGCTGCCTTACGTCTGGGTGCCACATTCTGTGGCAGACGCTACGGTCCGCAGCCGATCTACCTACAGTCTACTCCAACTACTTTTACCATGGATGCAGTAATTGTCCCCTATGTCCACGCCATTTTCATCATCAAGGACGTGACCCTCTTTGTTGCCATGCAGAATTTCCTTGGCTTGGACTATGAAGTCGTGCATGGCTATTCCATGCCGAAAACTCAACTTCGCTGGGGTTTTGTTTGGAATCTGTTTGATTAAGTAGATCGTGTTGATAAAATTGATTCGTCAGCGTTCCGGAGGTTGAACTAAACAGAATTGTGTTTAGAATTGCCACTTTGGGATTTTCGATGCGCCGCAATCAATAATGAACTTCCGGAACGCTTTGTACTTTTCCAACAGAAACTAAATGTGTTTGAATTTTTCCTTGCCTTTCATGAATTTTATTTTTATTATTGGCCGTTCTTTGACAGCCGGATTTTGGTTCCATTCGGATCAATAGGGAAGACGGTGAGAATCCGTCACAGCCCCGCTACTGTAATGGGCTACGAAAACCGCATCTGCTGATTGCAGAAGCCACTGGATTTACCGGGAAGGCGCGGTCGTAGGTTCGATGCCCCAAGTCAGGAGACCTGCCAAAATCTTTCATAAGCAGCAACCTTCGCGGGTGAGGGATGTCTTTTCGGTTTGACCATACACGAACCCCAGCTTTCGATTTGAAGGTTGGGGTTTTTTATTGTCGCTTCTGCAAGGAGAGCAGCATCCTCGGCAATTGGCCGTTGACTATTGACAGTTGAACGTTGATCGTTAATAAAGACCAATAGTCAACGTTCAACTGTCAACGTTCAATTGTCAATGTGGGGTTCAGCCGCCACTAACAAGATTCGTTTTCATATTTATTGTCGCTTCTGCAAGGAGAGCAGCATCCTCGGCAATTGGCCGTTGACTATTGACAGTTGAACGTTGATCGTTAATAAAGACCAATAGTCAACGTTCAACTGTCAACGTTCAATTGTCAATTGGGTTTCAGCCACCATTGTTAAAATTCATTTTCATATCCGAAAGGCAATAACATGAACAGAACAGTCACTATCGCTTTTTTCTTTTTGGCACTGACCGCCCTGGTCGTCAATTCATCTCTGGCCTCTTCGATTCAAGGGAACATCGTCGATTCGGCAACCAAGCGGCCGCTTGCGAATGTAACCGTAACGGTAGAAGGCAAGAATGCCATTTGCGCTACAGATGAGAACGGCAGGTTTTCCTTTGAAAGCGTCCCCGCCGGATTGCATTCGTTAAAGGCGCACCTAATCGGCTATCAGGAAGCAAACATTTACAATTTGCGAGTGCGACCGGCTGGTACACACCGAGTTCGAATAGAAATGACGCAGACGGTCATAGAGATGGAAGAAGTACTGGTAACAGCCACTCGGGAGCGGTCTTTGCTTTCGAGGCTTCCGGTCTCCGCCTCCGTCATCTCCAAAACGGATTTGCAAAACCGAAATCCCTTCACGCTTGGGGATGCGCTGCAAGAGATTGGTGGTACCTTTGTGAAAAGCTACGGCATTATCGGTGCGCTTGAAGGAATATCTCTACGAGGATCGTCCTCGGAGCAAGTTCTTGTGCTATGGGATGGCCAACGCCTCAATTCTCCCCTCAACGGCGGAATAGACTTGAGCACGCTTTCATTGCAGTCCGTCGAGAGAATCGAGGTTGTACACGGCGCGTATTCTTCGCTCTATGGCGCGGACGCCATGGCTGGAGTGGTCAATCTAATAACGCGTAAGCCTGCTTTGAGTGGAAAAGTGGAGGGGTCGGCTCACACTGTTTTTGGCTCCTATGGCTTCCAGCGTCAAGAGATCAATCTGAGTCAAAGATTGGGATCATGGAGCTATCTGCTAACCGCAAACAGCACAAAGAGCGAGGGAGATTTCAAATACACTAACCGGACAGTGACCGATACCCAGCCAAAGGAGCTGCGCCGGCAAAACTCCGACTATGCTGCCAAGGTGCTCTTTGGCAAGGTCGCCTGGGATTTGGGCGCGTCGACCAGGACAGAACTGCAAAGCGAATACTCAGAAAGCGATCGTGGCGCGCCGGGTTCTCTTGCTTATCCGACGGCGAATGGCAGGCAGAACGATCAAAATACCCGGGTGCATCTCGACTTTCAAACCACTCCCATTAGCTATTTCACTTTGCAAGCCAACTCGCATTACCATGCCAACCATATTCATTATGAGGACGAGAATCCGTATTTCCCAGTGGACAGCCAAAACGACGTGGATTCTTACGGAGCAAATGTACAGGGAATTGTCAAGCTGGCTAATCATACCCTGATGGCCGGGGCTTCGTCCTTGGTGGAGTCAGCGCAGGGGAGCGACGTCGGGGCGAAAAGGAGGGAGAGCTTTGCGGCCTTTGCACACGGAGAGTTTCAGCTTATTCCGTTCAGGGGAGCGGATGATTTGCAGGTGACGATCATGCCATCGGTTCGCCTTGATCACTTTTCCGATTTTGGTCAGGTGACCAATCCTAACCTGGGCTTGCTGATTGCAAGAGCGGGCGAAACGCCCGTCGGTTTGCGGGCCAATTGGGGCCGCTCGTTCCGGGCGCCCACCATGAATGACCTATACTGGCCGGCGGATCCGTATACTTCCGGAAATCCGCTGTTAAAGCCGGAAATCGCCCAAAACTACGAGGTTGGCTTACGGGCCGGAATGCCCGGCCTTTCGGGCGTGCAGATGGATGTCTGCTACTTTGGAAAAGACATCGACGACTTGATTCAATGGTCGGCGAATGTCGGCACAGGTCAATGGACGCCTGCCAACGTCAGCGCCGCCAGTATCCGGGGTGTGGAAGCTTCTCTCTCTGCCGCCAATTTGGCTCACAGTCTGACGGGCGAATTGCATTACACTTGGCTGGAAGCGGTCAATCAATCGGAGGCGGGCGCCGTGCACGCAAAAAGACTGCCCTACCGGCCCACGCATTCGGCAAGCGCCATCGGTAGCCTTGATCTCGGTAAAGCAACTTTGACGGCAACCGCGAGCTACGTCGGGTCCTGTTTCGTGGATGCGGCGAATCGGCAGAGGTTGGATTCCTATGTGCTCGTTGATGGAGACGTGAGTTTCAGACCTGCTGTTGCCGGCCTGAGATTTGATCTGGCATTTTCGATCAAGAATATTTTCGACCAGTCTTTTGTGGTGATCAAGGATTATCCCATGCCGGGAAGGTTGTGGACGATGCGGATGGGAATAGGACTGTAAAGACAAAGGCGAAGAAATGCAAAACAGAGAGGCCACCCCTCATGGGGTGGCCTTTTCCGTTAGTGGATAAAAGTTTTCACGCTGGCTGCCCTTCCGCCAGTTTCTCCGAATAGATCGCGGCAGCGACAATGCCGCAAGCCATGAACTGCACCATGCCGAGGACGAACCACCAGACGGCGAGATTGAAGGGAATGGGATAGACGGCATAGGAGTTCAGGCTCATGGGGATGTTGACAAACAAGCCGATCCAAAAGCCGTAGCGCAGCCCCTCCATCCAGCCTTTAGCTTCATAGCCTTTGATGAAGATGTAGAGGAACAAAAACGACCACAGCAAGGCAACCACCCAGGTGATCCACATCTTTTCATTCATGTCGGCACGCCAAGCGCTGGCCGTGGCTTGGTACTGGCTTGACAGGATGATGCTGTGGATGACGAAAGAGAGGATTTCGTACACCACAAAAACTACAACGCTGGCGATAGCCCATTTTTTCCAATTCATGGCAGCCTCCATAGGTTAGTGAAATCGCTATTTGTTCGCACTTCACCACCCGCTCGTCCCGTTTCCTACCAAAGGTACGTATCTTCATCTTTAATGTCAAGAGGATGCTTGGTTTTCTTTTTGTGTAAAACTTCTCCTTGCATTTGCAGGCAAATATCGTTAAAATTTGGTGGCGAGCAAAGCGCAAAAGCTCCAAACTAAAAAGCATTCACACATTGGAGGTAAAGATGAGCACCGCAAAAGAAGCAGTAAGAAAGATACTTGACGATGTCCCAGAAGATGCATCTTTTGAGGACATCCAATATCACATCTACGTCCGAGAAAAGATCGAAAACGGACTCAAAGACATTGAAGAAGGTCGACTTTTGACTCAGGAAAAAGTCGAACAGAGGATGGCCGAGTGGCTAGAAAAATAATTTGGACCGAATCCGCTTGGCACGATCTTGAAGAGGCCGCAAATTATATTGCCAAAGATTCCAAGTATTACGCTGCCGCTTTGATCAGGAAGGCGCGAGATACTGCGCGTTCGTTAGCTACTCATTCAAAACGAGGACGGATGGTGCCAGAATTCAATAATCAAGAAATTCGCGAGCTTTTTGTGGGGAATTTTCGATTGATCTATCAGATAAAAAATCGAACTATCTATATTTTGGGGTTCGTCCATGGTGCCCGCGACCTATGGGCGTTGTGGGAGAGAGAAGAAAGGCCAGTTTAATGAAGAGCATATCTGAGCATAATCAATTACCTGCTTACGTCTTTCTTATGCTGTTTCAGCCTTGCTCACGCGAGGTGGTTCACCTTTCGTAACTGTAGTCCTGAAGTGTAATCCGACCAAGAGAGGTTATAGTCGCTCAGGGAGGTTTCAGATGTCAAACTATGCTATATTCCGGTTAATTGGTATCGGATTGCTTCTTTTAGGAGCCGCTTCCGGATGTGCACTATTTTTAAGAGCAGTCGTGGGCAAAGAGAAAATCTCTGAAGGACCAGGAATTGGCACCCTGTGGGGGCTTTTTATCATCGGATTAATAGCAGGTATGATACTTCTGTCGGCTATTGGGTAAAGAAGATTAAGACTCTAAGGAGTACTTTTGATCACCCGTATCGAACTTGCCCACAAAGCTGGCATGGTGGATGTCGCCGGACAAAGCATCTTAGCCAGCGCCAAAGATCTGGGCGCGAACGGCCTTGGCAAGGTACACTCGTTCCGCATATTTTATCTGCTTGGCGACCTGAGCGAGGAAGACAAGCTTGCTATCGCCAACAAGCTCTTGGCGGATACCATCGTAGAAGATTTCGCCATAGATCACAGCGTTTCCCGCATAGAAGGCGAGCGGGTGTGGTCCGTCGAGATCACCTATAATCGTGGCGTCACGGACATGGTGGCCGAGACTGCTCTGAAAGGCATTGCCGATTTGGGCATTAAAGGCGTAGAGGCGGCCAAGACCGCGAGGCGATATGAATTTGTCGGCGATTTGTCTGCCGTAGAAAAAGACTTAATCGTGCAAAAGCTGCTAATGAATAAGGTCATTGAGCATGTCGTGCAAGTCGGCGAAAAGGTCTTTTTCCCGGCTATCGAAGATCGCTTCGAGTTGGTTCGCGTACCGCTGCTGCAAGCAAATGATGTCGAACTCTCACACATCAGTAAGGAGCGGGATTTATTTCTCAATCTTGAGGAAATGCGGGCCATTCAATCTCATTTTCGCAGTTTGCAGCGGGAGCCAACGGACGTGGAATTGGAAATGCTGGCGCAAACCTGGTCCGAGCATTGCAGTCACAAAACGCTCACCGGCTTAATCGAATACGATGGCCGGATAATCGACAATCTGCTCAAGCAGACTATTTTCCGCGTCACCCAGGAGTTGAACAAATCTTGGTGCGTCTCGGTGTTCAAGGACAATGCCGGTATCATCCGCTTTGATGATGATTTCAACGTATGCTTCAAAGTCGAAACCCATAATCACCCATCGGCCATGGAACCCTACGGCGGCGCCAACACTGGCATCGGCGGGGTGATCCGCGATCCGTTGGGCACCGGATTAGGGGCCAAGCCGGTCATCAACACGGACGTATTTTGTTTCGGCCCGGTGGATTGGCCGCACGAAAAACTGCCCAAAGGACTCCTGCATCCCAAGCGGGTCATGCAAGGCGTGGTTGCCGGTGTACGTGACTACGGAAATCGCATGGGCATTCCCACTTGCAACGGCTCGATCTTTTTCGATGAACGTTACCTTGGCAATCCGCTTGTCTTTTGCGGCAATGTCGGCCTCATTCCCAAAGATAAATGCGAAAAAACTGTCGTGCCGGGTGATTACATCTTGGTGGTGGGTGGACGCACCGGTCGCGACGGCATTCACGGGGCCACCGCCTCTTCCGGCGAGTTACACCACGAAAGCGAGGGAACTTGGAGCGGCGCCGTGCAAATCGGCAATCCCATTGTCGAGAAAAAGCTGGTGGATACCCTCTTGCAAGCCCGCGACCTTGGCTTATACCGCGCCATAACCGATTGCGGCGCCGGAGGACTCTCTTCCGCCATCGGCGAGCTCGCCAAGACCACCGGCGCTGAGGTAGATTTGGAAAAGGTGCCGCTCAAATATCACGGCCTGACCTATATGGAGATTTGGATTTCCGAGGCGCAAGAGAGGATGGTCATATTTGTCCCGCCGGAGAAGGTGGATGAGGCTTTGGCGCTATTTGCGAGCGAGAACGTCGAAGCGACCGTCATCGGCAGAACGACAAGCGATAAGAAAATGCGATTGCGATACAAAGGCCGGCAAGTGGGTGAATTGGATATGGGCTTTCTCCATAACGGTTTGCCGCGCACCGTGCGCAAGGCGATTCGCCCCAAAACAGGGACTGTCGAGACGTCTTTCGATGCTCCGCCTGACCTAACACCTTTCTTGCTGCAAATCTTGGCCGCTCCCAATGTTTGCAGCAAAGAGTGGGTCATTCGCCAGTACGATCATGAAGTGCAGGCGGGCAGCGTTCTAAAGCCGTTGGTAGGTGTCGCAGATGATGGACCGAGTGATGCCAGCATCACTCGCCCGAGGCTCGATTCGCATGCGGCGGTGATCTTGGCCAACGGGCTCAATCCCCGCTATGGCCTGATCGATCCTTACCGAATGGCTGCATCCGCAATTGACGAAGCCATTCGCAATGTCATCGCCGTGGGTGGGAGTCTGGATCGCACCGCTTTGCTGGACAATTTCTGCTGGGGCAACTGCGACAAGCCGGACCGACTGGGCGGACTGGTAGAGGCAGCGCAAGCCTGTTATGATGTCGCTACGATTTTCGGTACGCCTTTCATCTCCGGCAAGGACAGCCTGAACAACGAATACAGGACCGAGGACGGCGAATCCATCGCCATTCCGCCCACGTTGCTGATCTCAGCCATCTCCATTATGGACGACGCTCGCAAAGCCGTTTCCATGGATTTGAAGGAGGCAAACAACGCTCTCTACATTCTCGGCCTTACGAAGAACGAGATGGGAGGCTCTCATTATCTTAAGTATCGAGAAGTCGAGGGCGGCACGGTCCCCAATGTAGACGCCCTGTTAGCCCGTAGAATCTTTGTAGCTCTTGCTTCAGCGATAACTGACGGCTTGGTCCGCGCTTGCCATGACTGCTCGGAAGGCGGTCTCGGCGTAGCGATTGCCGAAATGGCTTTTGCTGGTGGATTTGGCGCAGAAATAGAATTGAAGCATGTCCCCAAATCAGACGACGTTGTTCGGAATGACGTGGCGCTTTTTTCGGAATCCAATAGCCGGTTCATCGTTGAGGTGGCACCGGCCAAGCAGGCCGCCTTTGAGAAAAGACTGACGGGCGCGCCGTTTGCGCAAATCGGGTCCGTCACCTCACTCCAGAGATTAATCATCCATGGATTAGACGGACAACGAGTCGTGGATGCCGACCTGCATCTTCTCAAAGAGGCTTGGCAAAAAACGCTTAGGTGGTGATAAATGGCTCCCAAGGTCGTAGTAGTTCGAGCCGCGGGCTCGAATTGTGATCAGGAAACGAGATATGCATTCGAGTCTGTAGGCGCCGAGGTGGATTTGGTGCATATCAATCGGCTGGTAAGCCGCGAGGTAAGGCTGGAAGATTACCAAATCCTGGCGATCCCCGGCGGATTTACCTACGGCGATGATGTTTCCGCCGGCAAGATTCTCGCCAATGAACTGAAGCACAAACTTCCGGAGGCTTTGAATGATTTTCACGAGCAAGGCAAGTTAATCATCGGAATTTGTAATGGCTTTCAAGTGTTAGTCAAGGCAGGTTTGCTACCGTTTGTGGACTTGGCCGGTGAGCCATTGGTCACTTTGACGAATAATAATTCGGGCAAATTTGAAGATCGTTGGACGCATTTGAGGATCAACGAGAGTCCGTGCGTTTTTACCAAGAACATGCCGGCAACGGTTACCTTTCCTGTCGCCCATGCGGAGGGTAAGCTGGTGCCCAAGAACTCTGTGGTGTTGGATACGCTGTGGAAGAAACGGCAAATAGTCTTTCAATACACCGCGCCGGATGGCGGAAAGGCAAAGTATCCCGATAATCCCAGCGGCACGGTCGACGATATCGCCGGGATTTGTGATCCTACGGGACGGGTCTTGGGACTCATGCCACATCCGGAGCGGCATTTCCATGCCACCAACCACCCTCGTTGGACCCGCAACGGTTTGGCAAAGGAGGGAGATGGGGTGGCAATTTTCAGAAACGCAGTAGAGTATTTTCAATAATGGAAGCACCTATAGTTGAGTTGGCATGATGGAACTTTTCCTGTTGCTGAGAGTTGCTCGAAAAGAGCTATAACGTGATCCATAATCTTGTTGGTCGAATTTTCCGCAATCTTGCTCTACTTTTGTAGTTAGTGTTAGCAGCTCTCTAACAGAGTTGGTTTGTCTCAATCTTAACCTGCTAATGGAGAGTCAAGCAGGAGGCTGACTTGTTACCTCACCATGGACTTGCTTGACTGGAGGTTATCATGTCTGAAGATATCGGACCAATACTAAAAAATTGGCGATACTTGCCAAACGATTTGAATGTACGGCTCATCGATGGCGCCGATGGTAAGCAGAAAATACAAATGCGTCTGGACCTCGGCCTGTTGCAGATGGAGTTGGATGGCCGCCCCGACGGTTTGCGCCCACACCGGTACGATTCTTATCTCAGTTTTTTTGAAAACAAAGCCCGGAATTTTGCCAAGTCTCAGCCTCCCAAAAGCTTTGTACTGAGCCCATTAGATTGCTTCAAGCTGCAGCAGGAAGCGATTCAGTTCTATCATCGGTATCTGGCGCTCATGAAATTGGGAGACTATGCTCGCGTCGCCAGAGACACCTCGCGCAATTTGCGAGTTTTCGATTTTGTCAGCAAGTACGCTGAAAACGAAGAGATTATTTGGTCATTTGAGCAATATCGTCCCTATGTGATCATGATGCACACGCGCTCCTTAGCCATGCAAAGCTTGGATCGAGGGAATCTGGATGAAGGTCTCGTTCTCATCAAACAAGGTATTCAGCACTTGGAAAAATTCTACGACAAGTATGGCGATCGCATCGAAGGCGAGCGTTTCGAGTTGACGTATCTTTCGCAATGGGCTGACGAAATCCGCGAGAAACGTCCGGTCCCGGAAGGAGAACGGTTAAGACTGGAGTTGGACAAGGCTATTCGGGCGGAAGAGTATGAACGTGCGGCCTCCATCCGTGATCGGCTCAAGGTTCTAAGCCAAAAAGGCTCCAAGCTTGATCAGACCGCGTAAAGCAAAATGGGATAAGCTTTCCGGGCGAAGAATCGCGCCTGTTCCTACCTTTACATTCACCAAGACCGGAATTTGCCTTTTTGACAATTAGCGAGGCGCAATATGCAAAGAAAAAAGCGAGTTGCCATCTTAGTGGGCCCCAATTTTCATGACGAGGAGGCGACCATACCGCGGCAGTATCTGTTGGAACACGGCATAGACGCGGATTGGGTTGGCCTTGATCGATCACAGATTACCGGAAAATATGGCCGAATCTCCCTTACGCCGCACAGGATCATCACGGAAATTACTGCCGGTGAGTATGATGGTGTGATCATTCCCGGAGGCGGCGCGCCGGAGCGCCTTCGCATCGTCCCGGAAGTGCTGGGTTTTGTCAAAGATTTTTGGGCCACCGGCAAGCCGATTGGGACAATCTGCCACGGTCCGCAGGTGCTTATCTCTGCCGGGCTGTTAGCGGGCGTCACTACCACCTGCTACGTCGGCATTCGTGACGACGTCAAGCTTGCCGGCGCTCGTTATGTCGATCAGGAGGTGTGCGAAGACGGCCAGCTTATCAGCTCCCGAAAGCCGGAAGATTTGCCGGCTTTTAATGCGGCATTCACCGCCGCACTGGCCTCCAACGCACCCGCTGCCAAAGAAAAAGAAATGGATGTATTGGATGCTTTGGAGCTTGCCATAAGCAGGGAAAAGGGCGCAATGGAGTTCTATTCGATCGCCGGCGAGTCTCTCAAAGAACCTGCTGTGAGGAACAAGTTTGCGTACCTGGCAACGGTAGAGCAGGCACATTATGAGCAATTGAGTGATCTGTTCAGAAAGATCGCCGGTTCGCGGCTGCTGAATGAAGAAATAGAAAAATCAGAAATCGGTAAGCACACAATATCGGCGGAACTAACAGTGGAAATGGCCGTAAATTTGGCGGTGCAGGCCGAACGGAAAGCTTATGAATTCTACCGGCACGCTGCGAGAAAAGCCAAGGGCCCAAAAGTGAGAGAGATGTTCGAAAACCTTGCTGCTGACGAAGCAGAGCACCAACGTTTATTATCCGTCGACCTTTCGGCGCATAAGGGAGGGTTAGGGCACTATCAGTGGGCCACCCACTGGGATATCCCACCGGGCATGGAGGATTTCTGGTAAGTCCGGTTCCCACTGTACGTCCATGGCAATCGACCAAATGATGGTGGTGAGCACTTGACTCTTACCGGGAGAGTGCTATATTGCGGTTGACAACTCGATCAAATTGCACAAGGAGTATGACCATGAAAAAGACTTTACTGGCTGTCGTGTGTGTTCTGCTCGTTACTTTCGCCGCCGGCAAGGCCCAATACGCGGACGGCGGATTGGGCTACATGGGGAAAGAAGGCGGGATGTTGATGGGCGGGTTCGGCGTTACCACCATCGACGATCAAACCTATTTTACCATCAACTTTCGTCCCGAGCTGGCTTTCGGCAAGCTGGGGATCGGTCTTAACGTCGATCTTCTCTACGGGACCGAAACCGGACACATTCGTACCAAGGATTGGGATTCCGGTTATGATTACTTTCGCATCCTCCGCTACCTTCGCTGGGGACACAAGCTGGATCCGGTCTATGCTCGCGTTGGCACCCTTGATGCGGCGCGCTTGGGTCACGGCTTCATCATGAACTACTACACAAACGAGGCTTCCTACGATGAGCGAAAAATCGGCCTTGAATTCGACCTCGATTTCGGCAAGTTTGGCTTTGAGTCGGTTACCAACAATCTTGGCCGGGCCGAGATCGTCGGCGGTCGCGGATACTATCGACCGTTGCAAGGAGTGATTACTGTTCCCATCATTAAAAACTTTGCCATTGGCGCCTCCTATTCTCACGATTTTGATCCGGACGTTTCCACCGGCACGGATGACGGTGTGTCCGTGTACGGTTTTGATGCTGAGCTGCCGCTGATCAAGACCAAGGTCTTCCAATCGATGCTTTACTATGACTGGGCGCAAATTGCCGGTTTTAGCTCCATCGAAAAAAAGTCCCGCACCTTCGGGCACGGTCAAGCGGTGGGCATCAGCGCCGGACTGGGCAACCTGATGGGACTGCTCGACATTTATGCAAAATTGGAGCGACGTTGGCTCGGCAAGGAGTTTGCACCCTCTTTCTTCGACCCATTTTATGAAATCCAGCGCTACCAAATTCAAAATGGTTTACAGCTCCATAAAACGGACATGCTTATCAGCCTCACCGAAGAAACGAAGGGAGTGTTCGGCGAGCTGTACGGAAATCTGTTGGGGAACAAAGTCCGTTTGTTGGGCACGTTCAGTCGGTTGGATGAGCGGAAGGAAAGCGGCGCATTGCATCTGGCTGCCGATGCCCCGGATGCCGTTCCAACCGTGGCGGCCCATGCAACCTATGACAAGATCGGCGTGGAAACCGTGGATGACGTGTTTACTCTCGACAACCAAAGCGTTGCCCGTGTAGGTTTAGGCTACAAGATCAAGCCGTACCTCATCCTTTATATGGATTACATCTGGACGTTTGTCGAGACCAAACCAAACAGCCAAATCTACAAGCCGCAAGAACGCATCGAACCCAAGCTGGTTTTTGCCTACCAATTCTAATGGCCGAATTGGCAAAACATCCGGGCCACAGACTTGCATTCTTGCTTTCTGTGGCCCGTTCTTTTTTTCGAGCGACATTAGATTTTGTCTATCCGCCTTATTGTTTGCTTTGTGAAGCCTATCTGGACGCCAAAGAGGATTTGGTTTGTGCTTCATGCTGGCAGGCTCTACCGCTGCTGCCGCAGCCTCTCATGCCGGTGGCAACTCTCCATATTTTGTCAGGTGTTCCTGCTTGGTTTGATAAATCGATTGCCGCTTATGAGTACTCCCCATCGGTGCAAGAACTCATTCATCATTTCAAATACTTTGGGATGCATGGCCTGGCAAAGGAGCTTGGCAAGAAAATAGGCGAGCGGATAGTCCAGCATAACCTGACGGGCGAAATTGATGCTCTTGTTCCCGTTCCGCTGCATGCGCAAAGAATGCGTGAGCGCGGGTATAATCAAGCGGAACTGCTGGCTGAGCAGGTGAGCGAGCTAATAGGTGTGCCTTGTTTGAAAGATGTCCTGCTGCGGACGCGCTACACGCAGCCACAAGCAGCAATGAGACGTGAAGAACGGCGCAGCAATATCCAAGGAGCGTTTGCCATTAAGACTGGGAGTACCATTGACAAGGCAAGAATTGCTTTGGTAGATGATGTGCTGACTACCGGCAGCACGATGAACGAGTGCGCGCAGGTGTTGCGCCAAGCCGGCGCTGCTTCGGTCATGAGTGTGACGGTGGTGAGAGTGTGAAATTCCCCAACTCCTTTGAGCGACCGTTCCCATACTAACCCAATCCGATCCCGTCAATGGTTGCCCCGCACTTTGGGCACTTGCTGTCAACGATCCGGTTGGAGAGAACGTAGAATCCATATCGCTCTACGAGCTTTTCCCCACAGGAATAACAGAATGTGTTTTCACCAACGTCCCCGGGGATATTGCCGCTATAGACGTATCGTAAACCGACGTCCAAACCAATTTCCCTCGCCCTGCGCAATACTTCTAATGGCGTGACCGGCAGGTCATCGCACTCATAGTTCGGATAAAAGCGACTGATGTGCCAGGGTGTTTCCGGCCCGAGCTCATTTCTTATAAAGAGCGCGATTTCACGAAATTTCTCATCACTGTCGACATAGTCAGGGACGGCCAAGGTGGTCACCTCGAGCCAAATGTTGAGGCTCTTCATGAGGCGAAGCGTCTGCAAGACGCTCGCCAAATTGCCCCCAACAACTTTGCGGTAGAAATCCTTATCCCAGCCTTTCAAATCCACGTTGGCAGCCGCCAAGTATGGCGCAACGTGACGAAGCGGCTCTTCGTTGATAAAGCCGTTGGTGACAAAAACTGTGTCGATCCCCTTCTCCTTGGCGGCCACGGCAATGTCATAAGCGTATTCGTAAAAGATGGTCGGCTCGGTATAGGTGCAGGCGATGGTTTTGCACCGGTTTTCACGCGCGGCGCGAACCACCTCGTCCACCGTGACTTTGTAGCCCTGTATACGGCCGTGCTCCAAGCGGGGCATCTGGGAAATGTCGTGATTTTGACAAAACTTGCAGCTCAGGTTACAGCCGGCGGTGGCGATGGAGTAGGATTTCGAGCCAGGGTAGACGTGAAAGAGGGGCTTTTTCTCGATGGGATCTACATGGACGGCAATGGCATTTTCGTACACGTGCGAGTAAAGGACACCTTGGACGTTTTGCCGCACGCCGCAGATGCCGTATTTGCCGTCGCTCAGTTTGCAATTATGTGGGCACAGAGTACACTGTACCCGGCCTCCGTCCAGCTTTTCGTAGAACCATGCTTCTTTCATTTCCAATTGCCCTCGACAAGATTCTAGTCCAGTGCCGATCCGAAGGAGGGCAGCAGCTAAACCCTACTGGTCCTCTTCGACCTTCATCACAACCGTAGCCATTGCCTGCACCTGCACATAGTCGGAATCATATACCAAGACGGATTTGCCTTCCGTGCCGTCCACGGTGATTTCAGTAGCCATGAAAACTCGTTTGTCCGTCTCGCCCGGGTTCTTGAATATCTGCATGCCCTCGTCATCCAGCTCGAGCTTGGCATCGTTCGAGCGCGCTTGTTGGACTTTGCCGGACGCGTCTGTTATCCCGGCTTGCAAATTGACCGGCCCCAAAAGCACATCCGGCTGCGTGAACAGCTTGGTGGTGTCCGTCGCCAAACGGAACCGAACGCTCAAACCAACTGGCAGATGATTTTGTATTTTGGCGTAGATTGCTGCCGATTGCAGATTCTTGGTGACATCGCCGGACATTTCCGCAACGTCTTCTTCTTTAGTATTACCATCAGCGCCGACCGGATGAATGACGATTTCCGCGGTATCGGCTTGGATCGTGCGTTGATCCCAGGACATTTTTGCTGCTGATTCAAAAGTAAACCTGGCATAAATAAAGTCGTTGGAGCGGAAGAAACCCTCGGTCGTGCCGTCGCCGACCCAGGCGCGCCCGGTGGCGACGATACGCGTGGGTAAGAGATTGAGGAAATCTAAAATAGTGCTGTTCTGCGGCGTGAAAGGCGGCACGAGAGTCGTGCTTGGGCCGGAGGGCGTGCCAGACGCAATCTGCGCATTCACATGAAAGACCGCCGATCCGCCGCTGTTGTTGAATCCCATGACGTCGCCATCAAAGCGAATAGGCATCTGCACCGAGTTGACGACTTGAACCTGCAATCTGGCATCGCTCAGCTTAATGCCTTTGAGATCGCCAAACTTGTCGGGCGTTTCCACTCTTTTCTCGGTGGAATCGAGCTTGACCTGCTGCGCTTCCAGCCAGCCATGCAGATAATCCAGCGTCACGTCCTCGATTGCCACCTGAACATGGATGACATCTTCGCCCACCAGACTAATGAATCCCTCTTGAATCTCCACGGCGCCGCCAGTGATGGTAAGAGGAATGGTTTGCTGGAGGCCGTGTTGAGGCGCATCCAAATGCATCTCATAATTCTGCAAGTCCACCACTTGAGAAAATTGGCCGGCAGGCTCTACCGTGAAAAAAGTATGCAGCGGGCTTCCGGTGGTGCGATGGCGGATATCCCCTAAGAGAAGGTCAATCTGGAAGCCGATCGGCATTTCGTTGGACACCTGCAAACGAATTTTGCCGCTTTTGAAGCCGGCGTCGCGAATGGCCACGCGCTGGTCCAGCCCCAGCATTTCTTCTCGGGTAATCTCCATAGCCGGAATTCGTAAATTGCCCTCGGTCACCGACAAATCCAGCAGCTCGACCAGCAAATCCACTGTCTTGGTTTGATCAATCAAGGTGCCGGGTGCGCCCAAGCCCGGAGATTGGCCCGTCAGCGTCCAGGCCGAGGTTTGGGTGATCACCTTGCCGCCCATATCGACCTCGACCTGCCGCGATCCGTTAGCGACGATCTCGGTCAGCGTGGTGGTTTCTGCGATCACATTGCCGTTTAGTTGGTCTCTCAACCGCAGAACCAGGTTTTGCAGCGGAACCGGCAAGTTGTTGGTGATAGTCAATCTGGCCTTGCCTCTGCGAACGCCCGTAAAGGCATACTCCGGGCTGACCTTTTGTATGCCTAAGACATTGCTAAAAGTAAAAGCGGCAATGGTGGAGATTTGTCCGTTTTTTAGGCTTGCCTCGGCCGTTAGCGTGGAGAAAGAAAACTGCGAGGTGCCGGAACCCAGATTGGGTATTTGCAAATTGTCAAGCCCGATGGAGTACGACTGTGCCACGTCCGGAAGGGTAAGATTATCCCCGATTCTTGTGGTGTCAATCTCGCCCTCTATTCGCAGTCCGACCAAACCTTCCGGGCTGACGAAGGCATTGTCGGAACCCTCGATCATTTCCGCCACCGTGTAGGTCCGATCCATCAAAGGCAAATTGATCGGGACCTCCCACGAGGGGGCCTTGGGATCGTCGAATGAACAGATGACAAAGAC
>DYKH01000643.1 GCA_020722685.1 Caldithrix sp.
ACAATGCCTCCTCTCTATCCTCCATAACCTCGAGATAGTACTCGATTAGGCTGCGGATTGTTCGCGCCATTTGGCGTTTACCAACCACAGTTGCGAATCTGTCCCGTAGCCTGCGGTTGATCGGCACTAAGATTATTACATCCTTCTTATCTTCATTCATAATCAACCTCCTTTTTTATTGAGGTATCTGCTCTTCCATATCGCGCATTAATCTTTTCAGTGCCCGGGCTGTGTTCTGCCCCTTTGGCACATAATAATTTATCCATGTCCCCTCCCTTGGCGTCGCCCCGCGATCGCCCCACTCATGGCGCACAACAACCAACTCAATATCCTCCCAATTTATCCCTTCACGGAGTAGCACCTTCCTCACAGTCTCACCGCTGTTCCATCTTGGACATACCGCATCGCCATTCGAGCAGTAGACTATCACCAAATAATCAACACAGTCCCACCAGTCCAGCTCATCACGATACACGCAGCTGGGGAGCTGCTTATCCAACAGCTCGTCCAGCCCTATGTTATATTCCAATTCTGCGACGGCTTTCATTTCTCCCCCTCCTCCCTTGCTGATAAAGGCTCGTACCGATGAGGGTCGAAGCGGTCATAAGCCACATTGCTTCCCCTAGCTTTTCCGACCCGCCTTACCTCGTAGCGGATGAGGGACGCACCGTAAGAATCCATCTCCGCCGGCGTCAAGTCCACTCCCCGCCTATTCTCAGGGAGGTTAGGCATTTCAATCGCCCATACCTCCCGCGCCATTGCGGCAAGGTGCATCGGTAGGTTACCAACGACAATCCGCCCGTAGACATCGTACTCCCCTACGTGAGAGTATACCTTACCGGTTATGCCTTGCTTGCGTAACCACTCTATCGCCCCCTCGTGGCGGGTAACTATGATTATATCGTACCAGGTGCGTAAGCGATTCTCGATATAATCATAATCGCCAAAGCTCAGGCGGAAGCGGCCTAAATCAGCTGCTTCCATCAGCCGCTTCTCCCACTTACTCACGTCAGGTAGCCGCATCTGAGCGACAAGCATAAGCATTTTAGCCGCATAGGTTGCGGCCCCAACATAGTTTCCTGCATCCCGCAGGGCGTAAAAATAATCTTTGTAATCCATATCTCGCTCCTTTAATGATTAGACATAAATTTCCTGAACGCCTCCCGAAAATCAGGCAGGCTTAATTCACAATCATAGTACTCCCGGGTTGCCTCATACAGCAGCCTATCTTGAGCCGACTTCACGTCCGTACCACGCGGCACGTAGAATGTGATACTGACGCCGCTATCAAGCTCTCCACCAATCTCCCTACTACTCCAGTGCTCCCATTCGTGGCGCACTACCACGCAGTCGATGTAATCGGCATCCTCGCCCGCCTTGATAATCGCATGGCGGATTGTTTCCCCCTCCATCACTGAGCTATTGTCCATCTTATACGGGGAGTAATATATCTCCCCAATCACCGGGTGGATTGCAATCCCTCCCCGGATAACAACCGTTATGTGGTAGACGTCACGGTCCGTAAATAGCCCACTGCTATAATAATAGCTTTCATATTTCATGCTG
>DYKH01000644.1 GCA_020722685.1 Caldithrix sp.
GTTGTAGGCTACTTCCGGCAGAGAAAGCAGAAATTCCTTCTCTTGCTCATAGAGGACATCAACGCTCTGGTCACGGCCTGCCATCTTAGGTAACTCCCAAAAAATAACCTTCCAGCTTAAACAGCTGTAGGCCGGATTCGGACGCTGTACTTGGGAAGGGTCTCATGACGTTCGAGGCATGCCTCGATCTTTTTGAAAGCCTTTTTGGCAACGGACACACCCTTGTGATAGACCTTGTCCATCAGATGAACCACGGGCTTGATCCCCTTCCAAGTCATGGTACCTGCCCAGTTGAGTACGCTGTCTACAGAATCGAGCAGTGCTCCGTTCCAGTGCATCTCGAGAATCCCCCAGCATCGTTCAATGGGGTTGTACTTGCTGTGATAAGGAGGATAGTAGGCGAGAACGATTTCCAGCCCAGTAGATCCGGCAAACTCAACCATTCTTTTCATAAACTGTGTCCGGTTGCTCGCGATATCCGGCCCATTGTCCAGGTTGATTACGAGCTCGCGGATCTGAGGATAGCACTTCTTGTTCGCATTCCACCAGTACTCCAGGCCGTCAACGATGAAGTCGCTGGTCTCATGCGAGGTTCCAAAAAGGATCGTCAGCTCATCGTCACACACCTCGAGAATTCCGAGGGGAACCAGTTTGTGCTCTGGGTTCATATCATGATCCAAGGCCTGCGTAGCCTGTGCTCCCCGAGAGAGGCCCTTTCTCGAAAACTCTCCAACATTTACCTTTGCCTTGGTGTCGATGGAGATTCGCAGGGAGTCCTCTCTTTGGTCGGAAGCCTCGTTTTCCTGGTGAACGTTGTCAAAGATCGCATCGGTTTCCTTCACCCGCTTGATCGGCTTTCTTTTCTGCACTCGTCTCAGACGGTAGCCGAGGCGGTTGAGGATGTTGCCCAGCGTGTTCTCAGTTGGAAGATCTTCATCCTTCCATCCTTTCTTGTCGATCAAGGCTTGACGAAGAGCCCGGGCAGTGATCCTCGTGTATTTGAAAGGAGTCTGGAACTTCGGGTCCGTCTGGCTTTCCGGTTCCGCCAAAGATCGAATGTCTTCTTCCAATTGAGGCACTATCTCCTCGGTTTTGTCTCTGCCGCGAGCGGAGAAATTGCCCAGGCATTCGATTCCGGTTCTCAGTTCGTTGAGTCCCAACTCCACCGTTTTACGGTACCAGCCGAACACGCTTTCTGCCTTACGAGGGTTGCCTCCGAGGTAGTCCAAGGTTACCTGAGCCTCAAAGGCACGTCTCCTGGCACCGGTCAGTTTGCGAGCTGCGTCTTTGATGGTGTGGATATGTTTTGGCGTTAATTCTTCCATGGCGTTCTTCCTGCAGTTTAGAATTTCATCGGTGAAACAGATCACGAGCCGCAAGAATTTAGCTCTTTTATCGAATCATCGGTAGATTATTTTTTTTGAGTTACCTAAGTCGCAAACACGATAAGCCCTTGCCAGTGGTTGCGCAGGCTGGTTAAAACTTGACGTTGCGCCAGATACAATTCTCCAGGCCGGCGTTCTGGGGACGGGACGGTTTTGGCAGCGATTGGGGCCGGTGA
>DYKH01000169.1 GCA_020722685.1 Caldithrix sp.
TGCCCACTCATGAATGTCTGGAAAATCGTGAAAAACAGACTGCCATTTTTCGGCCCCCGCCCCTTCTTGCGAATATCGGCAGGGTCAATCCGTACCAACGCATCTTCCGGGAAAGCAGAAAAGGCATTGAAGGCCTGATTGGCGAGAATATTGCGGTCGGCCAAGAACAGAATGCGCGGGCGACGGCTCGGTTCCGTCTCGCTTTGCCAATCGCGCAGATTCCAACGGCTATGAAACAGCTTCCACGCCAGTTGAAAGGCAATAAAGGTTTTGCCCGTGCCGGTCGCCAAGGTGAGCAAAATGCGCGATTGCTGATCGGCGATGGCCGCCAGAACTCGCTCGATGGCAATGTCTTGATAGTACCGACTTTGAAAAAAACCGCCCCGATCCTCGAACGGCACCGCCGAGAAGCGATCACGCCAGGCATTCTGCGTGGCAAAGGTGCGCGCCCACAACTCATTAGGGGTTGGGAACTGGGCAATTTCCGCCTCCGTGCCAGATTGCATATCGACGCCATAAATGCCCTGTCCATTGGTCGCATACGCAAAACGGATGGCGAGTTTGCCTGAGTAATCCTTGGCTTGGCCTACGCCCTCGGTGAGCGGTTTGCTCCAAGCCTTGGCCTCGACCACGGCTAACTTGGTATTGCGGTATTCCAGCACATAATCAGCCGTAAGCGCCTTGCCGCGCTTACCCGCGCCTTCAATGCGCCCCAAGGTAATCGGGTATTCCCGCCGAATGCGCGAACCGGCCACCACGCCCCATCCAGCAGCAGCCAAGGCAGGGTCGATATGTTCGGCGCGGGTTTCGGCTTCGTTCATTATGGTTTTCTATCCGTCGTCAGTACCCAATCAAGAAATCTTCCGCAGTGGTTTGTTAGGCGAGCTAACAAACCTGATGCATCCTTCGTCAGTACCTAATCAAGAAATTTTCCTCCGAGACAATCACCCAACTCATTGAAAATTAAGGGCTTGCAAGAAATCATGCACTGTATTTACGCCACACAATCAAAACCCGATCAAGAAATCTTCCATTGAGGAAATCACACAAGTCTTTGAAACACCAATCATGCAAAAAGCTACACACGCTGCTCACACAACGCAATCAAAACTCGATCAAGAAATTATCCGCCGACAAAACTACGTAAGTAATTGAAAAATATAGTCTCTTAAAAAATTACACACCAAGCTTGCACGGCACAATCAAAAACCAATCAAGAAACTTAGGCCCAATGGGGCACATAACCAGCGCGTGGGTGTTCGGGATCAGCCACTCTGATTAAGCCAGCGTCCAAGGTCTTGTTAATCACTGTGGTTGCTTGGGCTGCATTTTTTGAGGCGATGCCCAGCCGAACACAAAGGGAAGCGTTTTTCATTTTGTCACCACTGAGAAACTTCAACACGGCGTGGAAATAACATGCTCGCACTCGCTCATCTTGTGTCATCTCGGCAAAACTACGCGGCCCGTAAAGCACGACTTGGGTAGAGTTTTCCTCGGCCCTCAAAAGGAATGGTGGCAACTGGGACACCTCGACTAATTCAAGCACTTTATCGAGTCCACTGCCTTGCTCTTCGCATATACCCATGCGGCGCATCAAGGAGGCAAGAGCATCGTTGCGTGAACGAGGCGGCAGATCAATCATTCGGTCTGGTTTCACCAGCGGTGCGCCCGGGTTGCTGATTTCGATGCGGTCGCTGAAAAGCTCAATCTGTGGCCCGCTGCCTGTCACGGTCATATCCTGATGGATCAAGGCATTGGCGACTAACTCTCGTATCGCAAGTTCGGGAAATAGTGGTTGTGCAACCCTTAGCGCAGCACCGATATGCTCATTCTTCGGCAAAAGATCATTGATGTAAGCAACCAATCCTTCAAAACCAACTGCATAACCTTTTTGCCCATCAAGTCGGTGGATGACCTGTGCCGCACGATTCTTCCCGTCATAGGCCACAAAACGTACTGCCTTTCGAGCTAGGCTGGCATCAAAGTCGCTCAATCGGTTAGCAAATAGAATTGCACCCAGATTAGTAATGTTCCAACGCTCCCCAACATCTCGACGGATAAGACGGTCAGCCTCAAGCTTGTCGAAAATACCCGCTCGATTATCTGGCAAGGGTTGCCTCGTCAGGCGAAAGTACTGGCTATAGTCCAATAAATTCAGCACTTCCTCACCATCCGCATACTGGCGGGCGATGCCCTGCTCCCAACGATAGGGCAATAGGCGCTCGATCAACTGCTGGTAGCGCTGTGGGTAATCGGTCAGTTTCGGCGTGGTGTTACCAATACGGATGTAGGCGACGCTGCTGAACGTCACCGGTGCTCCCGTCGCCGCAGGAATTTCTAGCAGAACCACCCGTCCACCGGGGTGCATGACTACCCTGAAGTCGAATGCAATGCTCGGTTGCAACTGATTAGCCAGCCACAGAGGCAAAGGCTGGTTGCCCATCTTTTTCGTATCTGGATTGAAGTCAGTTCCGCTCACCGCGTGACTGCCATCTTCAATACCCCACACCATGTAGGCAGCATCCTTCCCCTCGATACGCGCCGAGTTTGACAAGGCTGAGCAGCGCTTGCCAATCATATCTGGGTCGCTATTGTTGCCTTTAAACTCAACCCATGTCGTTTCTGACGGTAGGGCGCGCAGTTCGTCTATCAAGGCAATATCGCGAGCAGGATTCATCACAACACCTCAAACCAACATTTAATTTTCAGTGCCATCAAACTGCGGCGCTCCTCAAGGAACTCGTCAAAGTCTTTTATCTCGCCATCAAGCACCGAAGCGGGGATGCAATTCATTGCTAAATTGGCCGCCATCTCCGCCTTGTCCGTGATCCCGCCGTACTTCTTCGCGCCGCCGCTGCACTGTTCGGCCAGTTCCTTGAAATAGCTGGACGGCGGCTTGGCACCGATGGCGATGTTGATCTCGCTTTGCGCCACGACATAGTTCGCAATCTGGTTATACGTCCCTCTTTGGAGCTTCAGATCGTCTTTCAGATACTTCAGAGGGTAAACATGATGCACGTCGGCTCGATTGAGCAGTAAGTCGGTCACCGTGATGTCGCGCGATAAAAAGCCCCTGTCGCCCAACTTGGCTTGGGCCGCCTGATAACAGATGAAATAGGGGCTATTGATTGACGAGGCATCCATGAATTGCGGCAACATTCCCGTCCAGAAGCTATCCGGCAGCTCATTGGGAATCACGGCATCCACATAGCCCTGCACACCCTTGCTTTCGATCTGGCGGATGTCGAAGTCGAAAGTCGATTCCGGCGACCCACTATAGCGACCGCGTAGCACCGACATGGCGTACCAACGGCGTACTGCCCGCTCGAGATCGGCGGCTGGAATGCCCTCGGCTCGGCCACGCAGGTACAGGATGTACGCGAAGTTCACCGCGTTCTGACTATTGATCAGCTTGCTGGTGATGAAACCCGCCGAGCGCAAGATCATGGTGATGCGATCAAAGTGCGTCTTATTGACGAAAGCCAGAATGCCCTTCTTCAATTTGGCGAACGACTCCTCGGCAATCGCTTCCTCATACTGCTTCGTTGCGAAGTTGCGGCCAGAAAGTAGAGCGACCAGATCCTGTAGTTTTCCGCGCCCGAATTCCGAGGTGAACGCCACCCGCAGCATGTCGGTGTAGCTCGGGTCGTAGATGTCATCATTCACATCGGCGACCCACTTCATCTTGTCGAAGAACTCTGACTCGACAAACGCCTTGTCGCCCTTTCTGATCTTGCCCAAGAACTCCGGTGCCACGGCCAGATGACAGAAATAGTCGATGGCCTTGCGCAGCATATTGCCACCGCAGGTTTCATTCACGGCAATCTTCGACATCGCAAAGTCCGCTTGTGAAAGCGGCGAGCCTGCCGAATTCACGCGGATGAAGATTTCCGTCACCGTCTCAATATCAAGATCCTCCGCCAGCTCAATGATACCGACGTGGTTATGCACGATCCCGCGCAGCTTCTCGATAACCTTGAACACCGCGTCCTGCGACACGCCAGTATTCGCCGCGCAATAATCGTTCACCAACTGGTACACGCTGGTCGCCGGATCAAAAACCCTGGCCACATCGGGCAGCCAAGTCGCATCCTTGCGGATGGCCGGGTTCGCCACCTCAAAGGTTTCTTCCTGCGGGTTGAAGGCAATGCGGATTTGTACCGTATCGTAGTCATCGTTCAGCACCTCCACTCCCAGCAGGGCAGCCATCAAGGCCGTCACCCGCTGCTGACCGTCGATCAGGATGCGCTTGCCCGCCGATGTGGTGCCGTCCTTGAGTTTGACCGTGTGATTGCGCCAGGCGATCAGGTAGCCAACCGGATAACCCTGATACAGCGAATCCAGCAGGTTGCGCACCTTAGTCGCTTCCCAGACGAACGGCCGCTGGATTTCCGGGATCGCGATTTCGCCAGACTTAACCCATGTCAACAGGGTTTCGATGGGGTGCGGGGTGACGGAATAGCGTTGGGTGGACATGGCGGGTCTCGCTAGAGTTGGCCGGAGAAGGCTTGGTGCAGGAGGGATTTTTTCAGGTCGTCGAGGGCGGAAAGCTTTTGTCGGTAGAGGGATTCGAGGCGTTGGGTTTCTTCCTGAAGCGATTCAATGCTCTTCACAATCCTGGCCTGCTCATCCACCAACTTCGGAATCGGGATCGGAATAGAGTTCAACGCCTTCTGGTTTAATTTCGGCTGCGCTGCGCCGGTGATGTATTCATCAAGCTTGATGCTCTCCAAATAGAACTCGGCGAATCGTTGAGTCGCCATGTTTTCAAAGTGCAGAATGTGCGCGTGGTTGTTAACCCAGTATTTTCCAGATACCGAAAAAGCGATGGGCGTCGATCTGGCCAGTAGGTTTGCGCCATCTTCCGAAACCAACAGATTGTCACCTTCAAAGATGTAATCGGCCACATAATCAACGATGCCGGACGCACCGTAGTAGGGATACTCGCCGCTGCTTCGGGCGTTCTTGGTAATGGGAACGCGCTTGCTGTCGAGGTTGGTCGATATCTTGTCCAGCGTCGTCTTCACCCACCCCTCACCCCGCTCCGTGAAAACGGATTGCAGGTGGCTTTCAAACAAGGCGCGGGCGTTCTGGAGGTTCTTTTCGGCGTTGGCTTTGGCGGTGGCGATGCCGTCGAAGGCTTCGTCGAGGATGGCGACAATGCGGTGCTGTTCTTCGGGCGAGGGGACAGCAATAGGTAGTTCTCTGACTACTGACAGGGTGACACGAGGGCGAGTCGTCCCTTTCTGCTTCGAATTGATGAAATCGTTTGTTCTCTGAGAGTTCAGGTGATAGCAGAGATACTTGGTGTTTACGCGCTGCGCCCTTATTCGCACTAGGTCGGCAACTATCACACCTTCATCCAAGTCTTCGACGATAGCGGAAACACCCAAAGGATTTCCTAGCTTCGTCATGACAATATCCCCGCGCCGGTAGGAGTGCCGTCTTAACTCCCCAAACTTGGCAGACGAAATGAAATCCATCTTCTTCAGCTCGATCGCGAACGGTTTTATGTTCTGAATCTTTAGAACTGGGACGCCGTCAGTGATGTAGTCCTTACGCTGCAACTCCGAGCCAAAAGGGCCATCGACAATATCTTGCCGAAAGTCGTCGCATAACGACTGCAACGGCCTCATTTGCCACCCCGCCTTCATAGCAACGCCCTGATATTCGCCAACACCTCTGCGCTCTCGGCATCCAGCGCCGCAATTTCATCCATGATGTCCTGCGGGCTGCTGTGAATGATTTCCTCATTGCCATTTGGGTTCTTGACCGAGAGATCATAGGTGCCAGTATCGAGGGTCGTGGCATCCACGCGCCAACTCTTGGGCGAATCAGCAAAGGTCTTTTGCAGTTCGATAAATTCAGCTAAATCAGCATCGTTGAGCGGGTTGGTTTTGCCCATGTTGCGGCCGGGGTCGAGCTGGTAATACCAGACGTTGCGGGTCGGCGCGCCTTTCTCGAAGAACAGCACCACGGTTTTAACGCCTGCGCCCAGAAACGTGCCGCCGGGCATATCCAGCACGGTGTGCAGATTGCAGGATTCGAGCAGTAGTTTGCGCAAGGAAACCGAAGCGTTGTCGGTGTTGCTCAAGAAGGTGTTTTTAATCACCACCGCCGCGCGGCCACCGGCCTTGAGCAGCTTGATGAAGTGTTGCAGGAACAAAAAGGCGGTTTCGCCGGTGCGGATGGGGAAGTTTTGTTGCACTTCCTTGCGCTCTTTGCCGCCAAAGGGCGGGTTGGCGAGGATGACATCGAAGCGGTCTTTGTCCTGCACATCGGCGAGGTTTTCGGCCAGGGTGTTGGTGTGTACGATGTTCGGCGCTTCGATGCCATGCAGAATCATGTTCATGATGCCGATCACATAGGCCAGCGATTTCTTTTCCTTGCCGTAAAAAGTGCGCTCTTGCAGGGTTTTGATGTCTGCGGTGTTAAGGTTCGGCTGGCTTTTGAGGTAGTCGAAGGCTTCACACAAAAAGCCCGCACTGCCCACCGCGCCATCGTAAATGCGCTCGCCGATTTGCGGGGCGACCACACGCACCATGGCACGGATCAACGGACGCGGGGTGTAGTACTCGCCGCCGTTACGCCCGGCATTACCCATGTTTTTGATTTTGGCTTCGTACAGGTGCGAGAGTTCGTGCTTTTCGGTTTGTGAGCCGAAGCGCAGTTCGTCAATGTGGTCGATGATTTCGCGCAGGTTGTAGCCGCTGTGAATCTTGTTTTTGATTTCGCCGAAAATCTCGCCGATTTTGTATTCGAGGGTGTTCGGCCCCGCTGCGCGCTGCTTGAAGCCATGCAGGTAAGGGAACAGTTTGCGATCAACAAAGTCGCGCAGGTCATCACCCGTCATGGCGGCATTGTGATCCAGCACGCCGTTGACATCCTTCGGCGCCGCCCAGATGTCCCATCGGTAGGCTGCATCCAATATCGGCGTGTAGGTTTTGCCCTCAAGCTGGGCTTCAATCGCCTTATCCCGCTCCAAGCTATCCAGATATTTCAGGAACAGTAGCCACGAGGTTTGCTCGGTGTAATCAAGCTCGGTGGTGCAACCGGCTTCTTTCCAGAGCACGTTGTCGATATTGCGAAAGGCTTGTTCAAACATGGAAATATGGGCTTTGAGTGACTGGAACAGGCGGCATCATAGCCCACGGGCATTCAAACAGGACAACACCTCAGTCAAGCTGATTGGCTGAAGTCCATGCTTGCCCACGCCCACATGAGGAATGCCTCGTCCTCCGTATTAAGCGGAGCGCGGGGAAAGCTGTGTACATGGTGCGTTCAATGCCCGGCAAGCTTTTACTCATTCGCTTTGCTTAAAGTCGTCTTCAAATTTACATGCGAGGCTAAACGCTTGGCTCGGCGCTTCGCCAGCGGCAATGAGGCGAACATACTCCTGCACTCCTGCCTTGGTGTGGAATACGCAGAAGATTCCGTCAATAGCGACATGCTCACAACCGCTGTCTGGTGATTGTTCGCTATTAGCAGCTTTAGCAGCTTTAGCATTAGCAAGCGGTTGTTGTTCACTCTCCAGAATTGGAACAGGTCTTGCTGAAACATCAACTTTGTTGCCACTTTCAACTTTTTCATTTTGCTTGGTTGCTAACGCTAATCTTGCTAAAGCTGCTAATCCGCCCTCACTTTCAGCATCCCGAACAGCAGGTTTAGCCGCAGCCGCTGGATATGTGATGGAGTCAGACACGCATTCCGCAAGGTTGGTACCGCCGCTGTCTGGTGGTTGTTCACAATTAGCGGCTTTAGCATTAGCAAGCGGTTGTTGTTCACTCTCCAGAATTGGAACTGGCCTTGCTGAAACATCAATTTTGCTGCCACTTTCAACTTTTTCATTTTGCTTGGTTGCTAACGCTAATCTTGCTAAAGCTGCTAATCCGCCCTCACTTTCAGCATCCCGAACAGCAGGTTTAGCCGCAGCCGCTGGATAGGTTTTGTTTTTCAGTGCTGAAAATAGACTCATGGCTTCACCTCCAAAATGGCGGGGTTAAGCTCAATCATATTGGTGTTGCCGCTCAGGACGACACGGGCGCGACCATGCTCTTCCAGCAGCGCAATGGCGGCATTGCGAGCTTCCTTCTTACGCAGCTTGCTGTTTGGGTGATATTGCAGGATCTCGCTAAGTGAGGTCGTTAGACCAGAAGCAGCACGGCTAACAATCCATTCCTCCAGTTTCTTGGCGAGCTGCACTGGCTCGGAAACTGCCACGCCATCAAATAGACGCTGCACCTCGCGCAAGTGGAACAGTACAACCTCAGCGGCGGCCTCTACGCTGTCGGCCTGAATCTTGCCTGCCCGACCCTCCAGTGTGTGAAAGATTGCAGCCACGCGCGCTACATTATCAGCGGCCTTGGATGCTGAATCGCGGATGTCGGTGTACTCGCCATGCCCCGCAAGATTGACCTCAATCGTGTCGTAAACCTCACGCCATGTCGCGAAGCCTTGGGCATTCAGCTCCAGCATGGAGGTTTCCACCTGATTCATGTCGTTAAGGGGCGGCGCGGTATCCAGCAGAGTGCGCATTGTGCGTTGCAGATTGTCCAGCGCAGGCAACGCACCCGGCGCTTTGTACGGGCGACTGCCTTGGGTTGAATCCGGCCATGTCACCAAAAATCGTGCAAGAAACCCGCTGCCGCGCGCCACTGTCCCGGCGGTTCGCATAAATGAGTCCAGCACATGCGGCTGCACCATGACGCAGGCGGAAAGGCGCACCCCGTCAACTTCGATGACTGGCGCGTTGCTGCGCTCAACTTTCGATCGGCTGCCATCCCATCGACTGTTAAACATAGCCAGATTGCGCATGATGGCCGTGTCTTTCATGCCATGTCCGCCGAAAAACGAACCGCCTTCCGATGTTGCCAGATATCCTACGGGCCAGCGTTTAACCAGTCCTTGGATGACGCCTTCGGGTGTTGCGTCATCAATCAGCAATCCCGGCGTGCGCGGCTCATGTGGTTTTTTCAATGCGCTTTCTTTAATCTCTTTTTGCGCGACTTCGGTGGCCTTAGGGTCTTTAGCCTTCACTGCTTTGGTCAAGTTTGCCCCCAAAGCCTTGTGTGCAATGTCCCACGCGTCAAAAGCGCTCTGATGCTCTTTGGCCTGCATCGCGCCTGCTTCGCGATGATATCTGTCGTAGCTATGAATAGGCTTCATGAATAAGCCATCTACGGCGGTTTTACGCTCGCCAGATTCGGCGAGAATCAAACTAAACAGGCTTGTAGGTGACTTCAAAACCGTGTCGCGCGCAATATCATAGTGCGCCTGCACACAAGCTGCGCAGGTAGTCAGGGCGCTTGTTGCAACCAGTGGCAAGGGTGCCTGCGTGTAGGCATGCACCTCGGTGACGGCATCGCGCAACACGGAGGGCAAGCTCGCCAGCGGGTATGGCAGTGGGTCACGCGGCGTTGCCAGTGGCGTGCATTCCGTCCATGCGGCGGCTATGTCCTTAGTCTGGATGCCGTCTCGAATGGCTTGGATTTCAGCTTGACTTATGATTTCAAGTTTTACTTCATTCATGGCCGCACCCCGTACACTTTGAAGGGGCTGCTGCCGAATTCCGAGTCAGCGCACACGATGACGCGGGAAAATCCAATCGTCAAAAGCATTATGGCAGCGGCCTTGGCGTCATCCTCCGACACACGACCACGCTCGATGGTGATGATTTTGTGACCTTCGTGCGTGCGTGACGCTTGAAAAATTCGGGTCCAATTGAAGCTTAAAACATCGGCGTTTTCGGGAATCAGTACGGCGGGGCGGGAGTCCTTGAGGACTGCGTCCCAATCATTCAGGTGAACGACTAAACAAAAATAGTTTGGCAGACGCTCTAGAGCAGTGCGTGAATAGGGTGGTTGCGGGAGGATGGTCGCTGCGCTATGGGTTGCGCGTGGATTTTGCGAGTAACTGGGGTGGCCTCCCCAGTTCTTTTGGTAGGCGAATGACTGGTTCATTGCGCACCCCGCCCGGCGATAACAGCGGCGTGGCCTGCTTTGATCCCCTCGATGAATGCCGGCGGCTCAATGAGGATTCTGCGGCCGTAGCGGTGAACACCGGGGAGGTTGTGGCCCTTGGTGAAGAACAGGTGACGCAATCCGCCGGGCGTGAAGGCGGTCTCGACTTTGCAGAATTGCTCGATTGAACAAAGTGAGGGGGCGGTTTGTGAGTTTTGTGCAGCCCTAATGATTTCAGGACTTGCAGCGGTGGTTTGCTTTTGCATCGTTTCGTATCCGTTTGTGGGTTTCAACGGCTACGAACTTTATTACCCCTGCATAGTAGGGATGCAATCTAGTGACGGGTAGGGAAATGTATGGATTTGTGGGTGGGGATTGTTTCCCTAGTTGTCGCATCCCGGATGATTCAATCACCCCAAGCCGATTTCCGTTATTCTTA
>DYKH01000645.1 GCA_020722685.1 Caldithrix sp.
AAAATCAGAATCCAGAATTCCAGGAATCAGAATCCAAGTGCTTATTCAGGAGAGAACAGGGGACGCACACACACGAAACCCGCTGTTGACGAGGTTGAGGAAGTTGCCGCTACGGATCGCACAGCGCACGGATTTATAGTCCTCGTAATAGGAGCCACCCCGAATGACATGATAATCATTTGCGTTTTTTTCGTCTTCACGCTTGTCATCAAAACGATAGGGATATTTGAATGAAGGCTCACTCCAGTCTGTTCCCCACAAACTACGCGTCCACTCCCAGACATTGCCCGCCATATCGGCGCAACCATAAGGCGAATCACCCTGTGGTGAATATGAACCAGCCGGCGTGGTCTCGCCTTTTCCGCCTTCTTTTGAATTGCACTTATTTTTATCGAACGTATCTCCCCACGGGTATTCGTTCCCATCTGCGCCGCGCGCAGCCTTCTCCCACTCGGCCTCGGAAGGCAGGCGAAAACGATAGCCATTGGGCAATTCGGACTTATATTTTTTATTGAGCCATTCAACATACTTCTGCGCGTCCTGCCAGGAAACATTCACGATGGGATGCTGACTTTTCCCTTTGGACATGATGATTGGAGCGCCCGTCTCACGCGCCATCAAACTGTATTGCAAATTGGTCACGGTAAAACGCGCCATGTAAAAATCATAGTTGAGTTGATAGATGAGATGTTCAGGCTTGGAATTCTCCAGATCGTTTGCGCCCATATAAAAATCACCGGCGGGAATTTTTACAAATTCCAAGCCGCCAAAAATATAAATGGGATGTCCGCCAGGCGTTGTTTTTGCGGAAACAGGAGCAATGGGAATCGGAGTCGGTAAACTCACCGAAGATGAAACCGGCGAAGTTGGAGCAGGTCTGGCAGGCGGCGGCAAAATCTTCAATGAGCCTGCCCGCAGATATAACGACTGCAAAAGTTTCTTTTGGGCATCAGGTTGGAAGTAATCCGCCCACTGCCATTGTTGGAATTGCAGCGGCGGTTTGCAATCATCCAGCCGCAAAGGGATGAGGTAGATCGCGCCTTCGGGTTTTTCCTCGGCAAAACCGAGAGCGCGTTTGAACTCTTTTTGAACATATCCCTCTTTGGCAACCGATTCCTTCGACAAGCAGACAAGGATGGCATCCGCGTCGCGCAATGCTTTGAAAATTTCGATTTCCCAATCCATGCCGGGGAGAAGATTCACTTCATCCAGCCAGGGCTCAATCCATGACTGGGTTTTGAGCAATTTATACAGATTCCGAATGGCAGGTTTGTCTTCTTTGGCGTGGCAGAGAAAAACTCGGAGAGGTCGCGGTTCAGGCATGGGAGGTTCCCCGGCGATAGTGGGATGTTCCGATTATACGGCAGAATTTTTTATTTCTTCCAAAGACGCACAATCAAATTCAACACAATCGTCAACACCACCGACACCAAAATCGAACTCGTGAGCGGAAAATAAAACGAGCCGTTCTCTCCCTCGATGCGGATGTCGCCGGGCAGGCGGCCCAGCGGCAGGCCGAGTTTGGCGGAGAGGTAGAGTCCGCCGCCCACCAGGAAGA
>DYKH01000030.1:0-3024 GCA_020722685.1 Caldithrix sp.
AGCATAAAAGAATTGGCAAAAAGCTGGAGCCGATAAGATGGCATTATGGAAGCGCGAAAGCCCGCTTCGCTTAGATGGTGGCATTTGTCATGCAATATCTTGAAACCGCAAAGCGGGCGTCATCGGATGATGGGAATTGGGGTTTTGGTACCGCAAACTTGCTGATTTCGGGGAATCGTTATCCCTTCAGAAAGTAAAGCCCATTCCAATAGCTCCGTCGAAAGTAAAGTATTGACCCGTTTCATCCAAGAAATAAAATCCGCCCCCGGCTTCCCTTACCGTAGTTAGTGCCAGATTGAGACGAAGGGAAGCTCTGGCCGACAGAGGATAAGCGCTTCCTATCCCCAATCGCATCAATCCCCTGCTTGAGCGATCCCGTAGTCGCGAAAACTCATGAAAGCGAGAAGGAGAGTAAACACGACGATCCCAAGCCAGATCGATATGACGAAAAACCCGTCCCCAAAGAAATTCAAAATAGGGTCCGCGAGAATTGTTGAAAGCAAATGCGCGAACGCCGATGGCTGAGGAGTAATAATAGCTTCCACTTGCTATCTTGAATTCTGGGTATCCGGTTGGCGGGCCAGCACTTTCCTCGCCCTTTTGCAGATTCGGATAATAGCGACTATAAGAACTGGAGAAATTGTACTGTGGAAGCGCAAATTCATTTGCGAAAAAAATGGAAAACCGGTTCATTACTTGGTAGCCCAAATTTCCTCGGAGAGCAAAGTTTCCTTTGTATTCTGCTACGTACCAAGTCTTATACAAAACTGGATTGCCCTGTTTATCGAGCATTTCAGGAAAACTATAGCCTCCATTGAACTCATTCCAGGTTCCTCCCTCCATGGCTAAAAATCCCGCCCCTAGAAAGGTCTCGACGAAAAACTTTGAATTTTGACCCAAGGCTAAAGTGCTATTCCCAAAAAGGGAAAGGAGAATTAGAACAGCCCAAAAATAGCGAATCATAATGCACTCCTGTTCTTTGCCCTCATCATGCAGTTCTCTGAGGAAAATTTCTCCTCATTATTAAAAGGTATGACTTATTCCGACGCTACCAGTAACGGATTGGCACTGACCCCATTCACTATCTAAGAAAAAAAGTGAGCCGCGGTCTTCTCGGAGGGATGTCCATCTGATGGCGGCGTCGATGCCTATCCTTTCTGATAAGGAACGGTGATAAGCGAATCCCGTACCCAAAAAGGTCTTTCTTGACCTGTCACGAATATAAGGGTCAAAATAATATCGGACCCCTTGAGGGAACTCTGGGGACCAGCGCAAATCTATATGCCGGTAAGTTTGGCCTGCATACCATTCCAGATAAAGAACATTTGCGGCGCCGAATAGCGGCAATCTAAATCCGATGGCAGGAGAGAAAAGGTAACTGGAGCTATTGAGCTCAAATTCAGAGGAGGATTTTGAGCTGCCAGGGGCAGATCGCATCCAATATTTTGTCTTTGTGAACTCATAATGGGGAAGGGCGAATTCGAAGGAGAGGAAAGCAGAAAACTTTTTTAGCAAATGATGTCCTATCACCCATTGCGCAGATGCCTGCCATTTTAGTTCTGCCGCATACCCAAAATTTTCGTTTATTCGTCCTGTTTCGTCCACATCTGTTGGATAGCAATAGTCTCCCATATCATAATGGCTCGTTGCTCGAGAGACCACTGTTCCAGCCCCTAATCGTAGTTCTGTGAAAAAGGGGCTATTTTGAGCCATGGCATTGCAATATGTGAGGCCCATACTGGAAATCAATCCAATTGCAAAAATGCTCCTTTTCATGACTGTACTCCTTATCAAAAAATCCTTCTAATAAAGATTTATCACTCTATAAAATTGGTCTATGGACGAAACCTTGTCATTGATAGTACGCCAAAAACCGTTTTCCCGCCAAGTCTCGTCGATCCAGTTGTTATCGCAGAGTTGTTTGCCATTCTTGAATTCATAGTTAGATCCCTTTCTGTTGGCATCTTTCCAAACCTTCAGCGTCTGCGGAATCATTCTGTACATACCCTCGTCATATCGAGTCCATCTATGGGATGAAACACAATCGTTAAACCCACCCGGATAGCTGTACCAACAGCACGATTGGCTTTGAGCTAAGTTCCAAATGACGTGATGATAATATCCGGCAGTCGTTGTTTCTTGACTAAATTGAAACGATGAGCCACCATAGCCGGCATCCTTATAAACTATCGCAAGACTCCAACACACGGGATAATCGGATGTTTTACCCAAGGAAAAATTAATTCTATTAATTTTCTCGTTAGAGATGATCCTGCCGCTCCGAGGATCATATCTAATCAGATTATACTCTATCTCCTGGTAACCCGAATTGTCACTTTCCATCGGATCAAAATAAGTGACATGCTAGGAATTATCTTCTACAACATGGTAGGAATTATCTTCTACAACTTGCAATATGCGAATGCCGCTGCATTTTAGCTCAAACGCCCTGCTCAAAGCGGCTTCGTCAACAACCGTAGGAACAGAGTCTGGGACAGCAAATGTTGTTGCTTCGAGAGTTGATTCGCTTTTTGGGGGGTTGTCTTGTGTTTCGTTTTGGATGGGCGATTTTTTTCCACAGGTGACAAAGGTGAGCATTGCAGCAAGGACAAAAGCAACAACCAGAAAAAAAGACTTGAACGTTTTCATGTTTTTTCCTCCTGTTTTTGTTGTTATGAATGATCAAACCCTTTTATTCTGGCGCTAAAATAAAAAAAAAAAAAACAATAAATGTCAACAGATTTTTTGCGATGTTTTAGCCAATATCTTCTTTGCTCACGAATCCGCTTCTAGAAGAACCACTCTTAGCCAAGATATTATCTATGCTCACTAGGTGTTTTATCAACATGAGGGAATAACTTTGAAAGGCAGATCGTTCTACCCTTGCAAAAAATCGCCAAATCCGTCAATACAACCATGACTATCGAGAGTCATATTTCCTATCTTCAGGGTTCAAGACTTAATGGATGACACCCCACCAAGTATCACCGATGACCTAATGATCATCAATTAGGTCATCAAAGC
>DYKH01000030.1:3124-47745 GCA_020722685.1 Caldithrix sp.
ACACCCCACCAAGTATCACCGATGACCTAATGATCATCAATTAGGTCATCAAAGCTGCTTCTGAGAGAGCATTGTGTTCGCTCTTCTCACTTTCCTTCTTTTTCATTTAATGAAATCTTTATGGATGGTTGCCTCCTCATCATGCGGAAGGTAACGTTATCATTATTTAAGGGAGTAGACTATCATGAGCTTTTCAGACACAGCGGAGCCGGAACCGTCCGCTCTGCTTGCAACATTGGGAACGAAGCAGGTTCGAGCATCCATCGAGCATCGACATTTGCGCAGCGGTGAATGGTGGCAGGCGCGCTTGCCGCAATGGGCGGACGTGAACGAAGCAACCTTTCTCGATGCTCATTGGCAGTTGCGAAACACCATCAGCAAACCTGAGCAGCTTATCGCTCTGGTCAATTATCTTGTAAACGAAAAATTCGCTCAAGACGTGCGGGCTGGTTTCAGCCATGCTCCCATGTCCGTTAGAATTACCCCATATCTTTTGTCGCTCATCGATTGGAGCAACGCGGTCGATGATCCCATCCGCCGCCAGTTCATTCCGCTCGGCTCCGAGCGCGAGCGCGACCATCCCATGTGTACCCTGGATTCTTTGCATGAGCAAAAGGATTCCGTCGTCCCTGGGCTGGTGCATCGGTATCCGGACAAGGTTTTGTTCTTGGCGCTGGATGTCTGTCCGGTTTATTGCCGCTTCTGCACTCGTTCCTACGCCATCGGCAATGACACCAGTCATGTGCACAAAATGAGCTTTCAGCCCGACAAAAAACGCTGGGAAGAAGCTTTCCAATATCTCGAAGCAAACGATGCCGTGGAAGACGTTGTGGTAAGCGGCGGCGATACTTACGTCCTGCATCACAGCATGCTAAAATACATCGGTGATCGGTTGCTGACCATGCCGCACATTCGTCGCATCCGCTTCGCCACGAAGGGCTTGGCGGTCATGCCGCAAAAAATCCTCAGCGATCACGATTGGGTCGATGCCCTGACGGCGGTTGTCAATCAAGGCCGGCAACAAGGTGTGCACGTTTGTTTGCACACCCACATAAACCATCCCGAGGAAATAACCGAGATCACCCGCCGCGCCGCGGACGAGTTGTTCCAACGCGGCATCACCGTGCGCAACCAAACCGTGTTGCAGCGGGGGGTGAATGACAAAGCAGAAATCATGACCGAGTTGGTGCGACGGTTGGCGTGGATCAATATTCAACCATACTACGTCTATGTTCACGACATGGTGCCGGGGGTGGAAACCTTGCGGACAACGGTGGACAAGGCCATCGAGCTGGAGAAGCAGGTGCGCGGCCGGACTTCCGGCTTCAACACTCCGTCCTTTGTCTGCGATGTGAGCGGCGGCGCCGGAAAGCGAGTGGTGCACAGTTACGAGCATTATGACCGGGAGACCGGCATTGTCGTCTATCGCAGTCCGGCGGTGGACCCGGATCGCGCCTTCATGCACTTCGATCCGCTGCATGCGCTTTCTCGAGAGGTTCGGGAGGCCTGGCTGCGTAAGGAAAGCCGCGACCAAATGGTTGGGCAGGCCTTGAAGCGTGCGGGATTTTAGTCAGGGAAATAACTCTGACAGGGTTTCAAGCCCTGTCAGAGTTCCAGCTTGATCAATCGAGTCTATTGTATTTTATAGCCGATCTTCCGCAAGAATGCTTTTCGATCGGCCACATCCTTCTCACTCTCCACACCTTTGGTCTTTTCGCCATCGATCACCCCCAAAATTCCGCGACCTTGCTCGCTTTCGGCCAAAATCACCTCCACCGGATTGGCGCTGGCGCAATAAAAGTTGACGATTTCCGGAACCTCCCTAAGCACGCGCAGCACGTTGATGGGATAGGCATTGCCCAAGAACAGGATGAAGCAATGGCCGGCGGCGAGGTTCATGGCGTTCTTCTGCGCCAGTTCCACCAGCTTTTCATCCGTGCCGGTGGCGCGCACCAAACTGGGACCCGAAGATTCGCAGAAAGCAAAACCAAACTTGATACCCGGCACGGCACATAATAGGGCCTCGTGCACATCTTCTACAGTCTTGATGAAATGCGACTGGCCTAAGACAAAGTTGAGCTGATCGGGATTTTCGATTTTGACGGTTTTGAGCTCCATTCAAAAACCTCCAATATTATAAGTTCAAAGACTCCTAACCCGGACAAGCCGGAACCAAAAATGGATAATAGCTCAAACTTAAATTAGCTTTCGCCTATCTTAACGCAGAGAACGCCGAGGGCGCAGAGTTACTCAGAGGTTTAGTCATGCTATGAAACTTTCCTCTGCGGTCTCAGCGGCCTCGGCGTTGAGTTTTTAACATTTGCCAGATTTCGCTAGATGTTTACAATTAAGCTACTAAAATGGACATTCTTCAAGATCACGGATTCGCGATTTGTCATATTATCACGGATTCGTTTTAGGGTAATAGGAATTCAGAGTGATATTTCAAGAATGCTCGACTCCACTTCAGTGACCAAATCGTCGAGAGATTCCTGAATGCCGATTGTCTCGGCAATGGCGGTGACTACCTGCGCGTAGGTGGCAATCTCCTCCGATGAGAGAATCCTGCCCCTGCGGTCCTTGAGCCATTTCTCGGCAACTTGGTAGCCGCCAACGTGGTAATCCCAAACTTTGGTTGGAATCCCGGCAAAATAGGTATCCGAGTTGATGTAGGCTCGGTTCTTCTCGGCATCGTATTCAACCTTGAGAACACGCAAGTCGCCGGTACCTTCGCATTTGGCAATCGGCTTGGCGAGCTTTTTCGATCTCAGCAAGTGCAGATCAACCAGTTCTGCGCCTTTCTCGGAGAGTTTCTGAAACAGTACGGCATCCTTTGTGAAGGGGACATGAGGAAAATCCGTCTTCAAGAACTCGGCGTACTTGCTGCGATAGCTGTTCGAATAAAGAACCGCGTAGATATAGTTGAAAATGGTTTCCGGCGTGGGCTCTTTATGGTATGCCTCCTTGAGCGATGAGAGAAGCTTCGGATTCAGGTTCGGCTTGCGAGTGGCATAGGCGGCCTGCGGCTCAAAAACGAACATTGCCTGGTAAACTTGATGCGCAGAATGGCCGCCCGAACCGCTCGCAAAAGGTTCCTCATACAGGTATAAAGGAAAACAGTAGTCTATTGTCTTCTGGGAGACGGCGACGTGTTCAACGATTTGGCTCGAGACGAATACATGAGACCAAGGTATTGCTGTTTCGACGCGACGAGGCAGAACCAGCGCTTGATTGGGGCGAAGCATATGCTTCATCACCTCGCCTCTCGGCATACAGTGAAATCCTCTTGATTTGCCTGTATAATAAGTGAAGCGTATGTCAAAAGGTCTGTAAAGAATTGGAACCACGTTTTCTTTGTTTAGCCCGGAGTTCTTGAGATCTTCTTGGGCTAGGACCACCTGCCAATCTCTTGCATCATTGCCAAGATTATATGCATGCCGAGCAATTTCCGGATCAAGAGATGAAAAGTTCAGGACGGTTTTCCAGATGTCTTGCGATGACCAATGAATAGTCAAATGGTCTCTCGCTGTAACGATACCAACGCTGTTTGTAGGAAAGAGCGAAGGGATGCTGGGGTATGATTGAAACTGCCGTTGCAGCTTTTCTTCTCGCGGAACGAACAAGTAAAGAGGTGCAAAAGGCCGCACAACGCTCCATTCTGTTTTCTTGTGGTGATGCTTGAGTAGCCAATCGTATTTCTGTTCGCGTAGACCCCAAAGTTCGCTGTACCTGATCTTTTTCCTTGCAGCCGAGGTTTTACGCTTGACCAAAATGGCTATGGCAACTCCTTGGCGGATGTCGAACACATTCTCATCCTTGGACCCGTCAGGGGCTTTTTCCTTCTTCAGCGAATTGCCGTGCAGATCCAGAATATAGATTTCGTCAAAAGAATTCATCAGCGATTGACGCATGCCCCGGAAGGTGGGATTGTCGAGATAGCTGTGATTGGTGATGAAACCGAGAACGCCTTCACCGATCTGCTCAATCTTCCATTGTGCAAAGCGGATAAACTTGACGTAATCATCCTGAAGCCATTTGGGATTCTTCTCGCCGAGGGGCTTGCCATCTACCTGCTTATAAGTTTCAATTTGCTCTGTAATCCAGTCGCTCTTGTTAGCCGAGTGGCCGGAATAGGGCGGGTTGCCGAGGATGACCAGAACAGGTCTTTCCTTCTTCACTTTACCGGCCAGGTGTGACTCTTCGGACAGCGAAGCCATCCCCGGCAGGGAAGTTTGCGCCAGCTCTTCCATCTCCAATGTGTTGGTGAGATAAAACTGGAAACGCTCCTCGCCGGAGAGCTTGTGGCCAAGCTCTTCGAGAAGATAGCCCATCTTCAAGTGACCGGCTGCATAGGGCGCCATCATCAGCTCGAAGGCGAAAAAGTGCTGGAGAATATGGTCTTCGATGAATCGTGCCTTGGCGCCTTCGCCGTACTTGGCCACAAATTGTCGGACAGCTAACTTGGTTGCTTCAGCAAGGAAGGTGAGGGTGCCGCCGGCCGGGTCGAGAACCGTGACGGAATGCGTTGCAAAGCCGTCTTGTCGATCGAAGGTTTCCTTGAGAATGATGTCAAGCGAACGAACAATGTACGAAACCACCGGCTCGGGCGTGTAGTAAACGCCGCGGCGCTCACGCTCCTGCGGATTGTATTCCGCAAGAAAGGTCTCGTAGAAGTGAAAGATCGGATCGGTTCCTTTGCCGTCCTTGAAATATTGATGCAGGATTGCTTTGACGTCGGCAACGGCAAGAACTTCGGCAATGTCGTCAACAGTCACCTGCATTTGTTCGGGCGGGTCAAAGGAAATGAAATGAAAGATGTCCCGGAGAATGCCGATGGTCTTGGGGATCAAGTCGTAAGCCAGCTTGCGGTTGAAAGTCCCGTCAGCCCTGGTTCTGGCGGCGAAGAGACCATAGGTGATGGTTTGCGCATACAAGTCAGCAAACTCGTCGGGACTGAGATTGGCGATGAGGTGTTTTTGAAAGGCCTCATAGAATCCCATGATCTTTCTTGCGCCAGCGGTCGATGCCTCGCGAAGCTCCTCTTTGATGACCTGATCTCTGAGAAATCGCGTGCGGCTTGCCAGCTCCGTGGCAAGACTCTCAGCAGTGAACTGGGTCGGCAGAGAAAACTGGCAGAACTTTTCCAGCAAAGCCAAGAACTTTGTCGTATGCTCGGCGGGTGGTATCGTCTTCAGCTTGGCAGGAATGAACGGTCGGGCCAGTAAGACCCTATCGACTCGTTGCCCACTGCGGTAAAGCCGGAACTCGTAGAAATTGGTCAGGATCAGGTTGGGGAACGTTGAGATGTAGCGCTTGAGCTGGTCGGAAGTCTCACTGTCATCGAGATTGGCCTGCGGCGGCTTGGCTTCGATGTAGCCGACCTGAGAATGCTTGCCGTCCCAGACCCGAAAGTCCGGGTTGCCGGCCTCGGTTTTCTTTGGCAGAACTGTGACGTGGACTTTTTTGTGCCTTTTGGTATCCGAGAACTCTTCTACCAGCTCGGCAAGGGCGGAATAATAAGACTCCTCCCGGGCGTCGCCCCGCTTGGTGATGGAGGCTACTTTGTCGATGTAAGCGTCAATCATTCTCTTTCCGGTTCGGAATTAAGGTCAATCAGAATGTGCAGCAGCTTGCGATTCCGATAGTCTAATCCTTCTGTGGAGTTACATTTTTAAATTCTCTTGACTACCTCCCAGTATCCACCCTTGTCCGGTCCGACTCGTCTTATCACCCCCTTTTTCTTCAAACGATTCAGATGATATTTGATCCCATCAGGAGTCAATCCGATTTTTCTGGCCAATTCTCCTCTTGTTATTCTCGGATTTTTCTGGGTCGTTTCTGGGTAGTTTCTGGGTAGGCGGCCATCTTGCCGACAAATTTCCACGAGCCTTCCACAGGACACTAACAGTCATGTATAGAAATGGTGAGGCAAGGGTACGCTCTGCCTGTCATCCTACCACCCAAGCAGGTGACGATAATAGTCAAAGTACGCCGTAATGGATCGGCTGCTCTCCAGATAGGCGCCAACGGTAAAAACGAGCAACAAAATTGCGATGAGGTAAAGTAGCATCGTTTTCCAAATGGTTATTTGCAGAATCACCTTGGTGCCGCGGAACGTTCTCACGGCAAACCACAGCACCATGGCTCCCAAATAGATGAGGCTCGGGATGACCAAGTTTGGCTTGCCCAGCGCCCGATAAAAAATGATTGCCAAAGGCAGAGAAAGAAGCATATTGGCCGGCACCCATAGCACAAAAGCCGTAAGTTGTCCCAGCCGCAAGTAACGTCCCTGAATAAACGTGATGACTTTTAGCAACATGACTTGCAAAGCGGCAATAACCACCAATAAAAAAACAAAAGCAGGGAGGAAAGCCGCGGGATGCCATATAAGCCATAGGACACGGAATTTGGTAGCAGGATGCGCAAACAGCCAAGTCAGCATTTCATCGAAGTAACTGTTGAAACGTAAAAAATAGGCAAAACTTGCCGCGAATATGGATATGATGAGGAACGTAGCGATGCCCATCGCTCCGGTCAAAAACGGACTGACTTGGCGGTTTTCGTTGAGGTCCATATAAAAGCCATGGGGATAAAAGAATAGCCGGCGAAGATAAAGCCGCAAGCGGCGGTCGCGATTATAAATCACCAGCACGATCACTACCAATGCCAGGCTAGTGACTTGAAACAGGATCGGCTCTTCGACCAGGATATCCGTCTGCAAGATATTGGGTGGCGGCGTGCCTTTAAAGAGGGCGCTCACGCAATCGTAGGCCGCGCGCTTGTTTCCCGAAGCATCCAGCATGCCGGCGAGAAACAGATTGGCTTGATGTCGCGGTCCCCAGAAGGTGTGAGGTGTGTTGCCCAACCAATCGCGCAAAGGCGCTACGATGACGCCGGCAGTTTGCTTGTTTTCAAGAATTTCGTGCACGCCGTTCTTCAGCAAATAAGCTTGATTTCGCTCGGCAAGCTTTGGGTGTTCGCTCAAAGGCAGGAGCGCCGTAACCTGAAAAATCGTGGCCGCTGTCGGCGAGAGGCTCGGTCGGTTTCGTGAAGAAAAACGCTCCAACTCATCCGATGGGATGTCGAGGATTAGCAAATCCACCGGCAGTCCCGCTTTGGACCGAGCCGATGCGCGAATGCTTGCATAGACAGGCCGGTCGTCCAACTGCTTGGCATTTTCGTATAGCCGCCTGACCCATTTTTCCGTGCGCGGATCGTTGGCGTCATAGCCGCTGCCGATTCCCCAGGCAATGATCGAAGGATGCTCCTGATAACCTTTGATAAGGTCTGTTAACGCGGCCATGGCGTTATTGATGAGGCCCTGATCATCGAACAAAGCCGGAGGAACATTCACAACGGGTATCTCCACCAAAACCGCCAGTCCCAGCTTGTCGCACGTCTCAAGCAAATGCTGTGGCGGCGAGCCGGCGAACACTCGCACGGCGTTCGCACCTGCAGCCTGAATGGCCAGCAAATCCACATCGATCCTTTTTTCCAGTTCGTCCCCAGACAATTGGCGAATCTGAGCATCTTCCACCCATTGAATGGCTTTTAATCGCATGGGCTGATCGTTGATGAGAAGTGATCCATTGGCCACATTCAGTTTCCGCAAGCCAAAAGAAAGCTCGGCTTGATGCAGCACTTTCCCTTGATCGACAAGGGTGGCAATCAGACGATACAGGTGGGGCGAGCCGGGACTCCACAGCTTGGGCTGGTTAATGATGGCAAAGTGTTGCGCCGAGGCATCCGGCAGACCGAGATCGATAACCGGACTCCGCCAAATTGGAATGGTATTTCCGTCTTCAGACAACTCCAACATGCAGCCGGAAAGCTCCGGCTTTTTGCCGTACCTGGGCGCCGGCTGACCTGAGATGGCCTGGTTCTTCAAATTGATCTGCACGGTCAGCATTGCCTGACTGCTTTGCGAATCGCCTTCAGAGACAACGGACAGTTCGGCGATAAAGGGTTGGCGCCTCGCCGCCAAAACAACATCCCGGAACAGCGCCCCTCCCCTCAGGGGTAATCCGCGATAGCCCAATACCAATGGAACGGAGCGATGATAGTCCAATCGTGTGTCGACTTCCACCATCAGCTCGTTCGGATCGCCGATGAAGAGCAAATCCTTGGCGATGTTGAGGACGAACGGCGTGGTGTTGTTGCCATGTCCACCAATGATTTTCTTATTCAAATAGATTGAACAAGAGCCATCGACTCCGCCAAAAAACAGCCGATAGTCATCCGCTATGAAGGCGGAATCCAGCGTAAAGTAGCGGCGGAAGGTGAACTGTCCAGATTCTGCGAAGAAACGAGGAAGAGTCACACTTTGCCACTCTTCGTCATCGCTTACTTTATATTCCCATTCTCCGGACAGGCTCAACTTCCGGTAATGAGCGGAGGTGTCGACATCGGAAAACACGGCAACATCGAGCGGCTGGCGGCTTTCTGCCTGAGCGGCTGCGAATAGACAGCAAATCACAAAAGAGAGCAAAATCAAATTAAAATTTCGATAAGCAAATCTCATATAGGCAATCCAGAACTCTCTCTAAAATTTAGTTTTCCTTTACTGTTTGACCACTCTTATTGCTTCTCTTGCTGCCTCAATCAGCGGCTGCGCCGATATGGGATTACCCACTGCGGCCCGCATCCAAGCATCCGGGGTGATGGAGCCGAGGGTGCACATGCGCTCCATTTCTGCGCCCAAGTTTTTTCCTTTTAAATGCTGTTCGATTTGAAACATGATGATTTGACCCAGGGAATAATCCGGCAGATAAAGCCCGGCATCGATCATGTGCGAATAAACACCCAGCAAGATCACGTCTTTGACGCCAATCAGCGGCGCCCAATATCGATTCCAAATCTCCTGCGCGATGAGTACCGTTGCCTGCTTCAACTCCTCGGCGCTGGCCTGCGGATGCTCATACATCCAATGCCAAACCCTCATGTCCACCAATCCGACTGCAGCCATTTCGCAGGTGGTCCAGTAGGTGTCTAGCGCCTTCAAATGTTCCGACATCTCATCGGGCTTGCTGAGACCCAAAAGCTCCAAATCACGGGACTGAAACACAAAGGCAAAAGCTTCGGTGAAAGCGGTGTTGGGAACACCCGAGAGAAAATAGTGATCGATTCTGTTGAGGGAAAACACCTGCTCAACGTTGTGCCCAAACTCGTGGATGGCTATGTTATAGCCTTTATAGTTCATGCCGCCCTGCGGAATGCGGGTGCGGAGGTGCGCTTTGTCTTCGCGTCTGCCGGCGCCCATGGCATGGCCGGCGCCGCGTGAAGGATCAACGACGACTTTGCTTGCCAAAAACGCCGCCGTTTGCTGAGCAAAGCCGAGCTTGTCAAGAATGTTTGGCAAATCTTTTTGAAACGCATCAACTGCAGGATATTTTTGCGCTACTATTTTGTCCAGTTCCGCCTCATCATAAGCGCCGCGCGGCTTGAAGCCATTGTACCAAATGTCGAATGGCTCCAACTTCCGTTTCAGCCGTTTGGAGATCAGCTTGGCGATTTCTTTCCCGACGGGGTTCGTCAAGACGGAAATCAGCAGGTTTTCGAATTCCGGCTCGGGAATCTCCCGATCCCTTTGAAATCTTCGATCCATCTTGGTGGGCAAATTCGGATAATAAGCATCCGCGAGCTGCTCGGCATGGAAGATCGAAAGTAAATGTTCATACCGGGTGTTACTCTCGGGAACAACCGGTACTTCTTGCTTCTGATCGAAGACGACGTTTGCTACCGGATTCCACTGCACCCTGTCATTGTTGATGACATTCTGCGGTATCTCTTGGCGAATGATCCTTTCCATCACATTCTGGATCATCCGCTGGCGCGCCAAACCGTCGGGCTTGGCGTATTGGGCTTTCAGCTCATCCCGCAGTCCCCAATGGCTGATCAACTTCAATCCTTCGGGAAAAAGTCGCTGCCCTTTCGCATCGACCAATTCGTGCATATAGATGTTGTAGTTGCTGATATAGTCGTCGGCCTGAACATAAGCTTTGGTGAGTTGTTGCTGTACCTCGGCCGGCACTCTTTGGGCAAAGAGATGCGCCAGTCTGGTTTGCGCCCACTGTTCGCGCGTCCACTGGTGGCCCGATTTCAACCGTTCCTCTAAAGTGGTAAGCGGGAAATTGAGCAACGCCACAAACGCGATCTTGGTTTTGAAAAAGTCCGCATTCACGTGCGCCGAGGGATCATATTCTGCAAACAGATAATCTACCGGCAAAATAGGGCCGAGGTCCAGTTGAATGGGACGGGAGAGATCGCGCCCGATTTCGTTATTATGGCCAAAGACGGTTTCGATGTTGGTTTCAAAACGATGGAAGGTGTCTTTGAGCAGGGCGGTGTCGGCGATAAAATGCTCGGCGCAAAAGTCCAGAAAGGCTTTGTCGTCGCCGTCTTCGGCGCGCCAAAAATCGGCCACTTGCCGAACTCCCTTGTAGATGCGCCGTTCCTGCGACGCGTTATGTTTGCTCGTCAAAGTCGAAATCGCTTGAGTGATGGTATTATCTTGCACGGCTCCTCCTGCCTGGCAATATGAACTGTGAATTGATGTGACCAATAGGATACCTAATAACACGGATGTAGCTTCTGTTAAGCGTCGCATTGTCACCTCCGGATAATCGCTTCACGCTGAAGAAATTCTAATGACCTTTATGCTTGCCTTGGCGCCGGCAAAATACTCACGGTTCCAAGACCTCTATTTCGTCCGGATCTACGGGAATGATGAAAGTAAAATTGTCTTCTCCCACTCGTTCCTTGAGCTTTTTCATGATCCCATTTACATCGTCATCCGGACCGGCAATGTAAAGCGGCTTTCCTTCACGACCGAATTCGACCTTGGGCAGATCAGTGAAGGAATCTTTGGCATCCAGCACGAAGCGACTCATGTCAAAGTCTTTCTGCGGTGAAAAGCCCAAATTGGCCGCATAGTCAATGCCGCCGTAAATGATGGCGTGGGCGAGATGGGGTGAGCATTCTTCCATTTCTTGATCTCCGAACACCCGTTCTTTTACTTGCCATTCATAAACCAAAGTCGAGAAATTGGCATTACAGTAGGTGTTCTTTAGTCCGAGGCAATACAGGTCGACAAGATACACACCAAACAAAATGTCACCATCGTCTTGTTGCCGCGAGAGGAGAACGGTGGCATGACCTTTCTCACGCCAATCTTTGTTGACAAAGCATTCGAAAATGGGATATTCTCGGGCATGACGGATATTCTGCTCCGGCGTCCGCTGCGAATATTTTTCCTGATTGGCTCTCTTTTTACGCTCTTTCTCCTTGCGTCGTTTTTTCATGGCTGCCTTCTGCCGCCGGCGTGGGTCAGTAGCCATAATTAGCATCTCTCCTCGAATGTCGCAAATGGTGGAAAGTGTTTAGAAAAGTCTTTGCTTCTCCTAAAGGAAGCTTTCACCCAAAAATTGCTGCCTAATATAAACGTTTTCCGCGAGCTTGTCAACAAGGTAAAAATTTCTTGCAATCCCGCCGGATTTCGCTAAATTGGTGGCAATTTTTTGACGGATTCTCATTAAGAACTCCAATTGCCAGCGTTCCGGAGGTTGTGTCTTGGAAAAGTTCCCAGCAACAAATGGTCGCGGAATCTACGAGGTTGTCCGAACAGCAAAGAACCTCCGGAACGCTTAAACGTGCTCTTCTGCAAGTCCGTTCGCCGGCCTTGTTAGGTTTATTATGCAAAGGTAGAGATGCCCAGCAATACCGAGCTCGTCTATTCCACCAACAAAAATCTGCAACGCTGCCGCAAATGCGGCAAGCTCATCTGCGAATGTCAGCCGGAAAAGTCTGTCTCAGCAGGCAAACAAACGCCGCGCGTTTCGCTGGACAAAAAAGGCCGCAAGGGGAAAAGCGTTACCCTCATCGAGGGCTTTCATGTCAATCCGACTCATTTAGCCGAAATCGCCAAGAGCCTCAAGCAATTCTTGGGAACCGGCGGCACGGCAAAAGAAGGACACATCGAGATCCAAGGGGATCACCGCAAGAAAGCTGCGGAGAAGCTGCTGGAAATGGGGTATCGGGTCAAAACGATTGGAGGATAGCTTCTCGACAACCAAGTCAGTCATTTTCGGCAGGAGAGAGGCTTTTTGAGACGGAGCTTTTCTGCCGGGCTGTTCATGGGGCTGAAACTTATCTGGATTCTCAATTCACATTCGCAACCGGTGCTTCGGGCGATATGGGTAAATCCCGCTCCGCACATCGACGGCAAATTGCAGGAGGAAGCTTGGCAAAAGGCCGCGGTAATCAGCGAGTTTTATCAGCGGGAGCCGAATCCCGGCCAACCCATCAGCGAGGCGACTCAAGTTTACGTCTGTCACGACCAGCAGCAAATCTATTTTGGCTTTCAGTGTTTTGATCAGCCCGGTGGCATCACCGCCAAGGAAATGGCGCGCGACGTGAGCTTGGGAGAGGACGACCGCGTGCAAGTCATTTTGGATACTTTTTTGGATGGGCGCAACGGCTATTGGTTTCAGATTGGGCCGCGCGGCTCCATCGGCGATGCCCTGGTCAGCGCCAACGGCGCCACCTTCAACAAAGAATGGGATGGACTGTGGGAAGGAAAAGCTCGCATCCACGATCAAGGCTGGGACGCGGAAATTGCCATTCCGTTCAAGACCCTCACTTTTGATCCGCAGCGCCACGATTGGGGGCTGAAGCTCATTCGCCATATCCGACGAAAGCTGGAAAGCTCCTATTGGCCGGCCGCGAACCTGAATTCCTATCGTTTTCAGATTTCCGATTCGGGTGTTTTGCAGGGACTTGAAGGAATCACCCAAGGCATCGGCTTGGATGTGAGCCCTTACGGCTTGGCGGGACTTGACCAAAAGCTGCCCAAAGACGACCAGCTCGTCAAAGATGCGGGGCTGGATATTTTCTATCAAGTGACTCCGGGTTTAAAAAGCGCCTTGACCGTTAACACCGATTTTGCGCAGACCGAGGTGGACGCCCGGCAGGTCAATCTCACCCGCTTTCCCCTGCATTTTCCGGAAAAGCGAGACTTCTTTCTCGACGGCGCCAACTACTTTGACTTTGGCATATCCGGCGATGGCGCGAATCCCTATTCGAAACGGCTTATTCCCTTCTTCTCCCGCCGCTTGGGTTTGGATGGTAATGGCAATCCGATTCACATTATTTGGGGCGCAAAATTCACCGGACAAATCGACCGATGGAATTTGGGATTTCTGCATATTATGGACGAGCGCGACGGTGAAAACCGCAATTTCACCATCCTCCGTGCGAGCGCGAACATCGCCAGCCAATCTTCCATCGGATTCATCGGCAGCAAAGGAAACGCCTTGTCCGCCGGGGATAACAGCGTGGTTGGCGTCGATGTGAAATTGGCCAGCGCCTCCTTCTTAGGGAACAAGAACATTGCCCTTATACTTTTTGGCCTCAAGTCAGATACCGACGGATTGAAGGGCGCAGACCAGGCAACGGGCTGTGCGCTTGCCTATCCGAATGATCTTTTTTCGCTGCGCGTCGGCTTTCATCAGATCGAAAAGAACTTTCGTGCCGGGGTCGGATTCGTTCCGCGCACAGACATTCGTGAGAGCTACTTCGAATCTACCTTTGGCCCGCGACCAAATCGCTGGGGTTTGCTGCAAGTCTTGTTCAGCACCGGGATCGACTATATCACCGATTTGGGCGATCATCTGCAAACTCGATCCCTCTCGCTCACGCCTCTTCATCTGCGCTTCAAGACTGGGGATGCTGTTGTCTTCTCCTTCAGCCGGCAGTATGAGAATTTACCCACTACCTTTGCGATTCATCCTCAGCATACGATTCACTCCGGCGTCTACAAGTTTGCGCGCAGCTCCGTGTCGCTGCAAAGCGCCCAGCGACGCAACTTTTGGCTGACCAGCTCTTTTCGCTGGGGCAGTTTTTACAATGGTGAGCGACAGGATTGGACAGCGGCTTTCGGCTACAAAGTGAGCGTGCCGCTGTACGTAAGCGTAGAAATAGAGCGCGACAACATTACCCTGCCGGACGGCGATTTTATCGTAGACGTCGGTAGACTCAGTTTGAATCTGCTCTTCAGCCCGGATATCACTCTATACAACTATGTCCAGTACGATAATCAGTCGAAAAGGATGGGCTGGCAATCGCGCTTTCGCTGGATTCTCACTCCGGGAAACGAAATTCTGCTGGTGTGGAACTCAATTTGGCAAGATCCTTTGCAGCGTCATGAGGTAACGGAGAGTGCGACGCGGCTGAAGGTGGGGTATAATTATCGGTTTTAAGACAAAATCCCCCGGTCTTTGCCAAAAAGGCCGGGGGCCTGGGCAATCTCTAACCTCGATTTTCGATGAAAGAAGATTGGGATTTATCGTTCAAAAGTCCACGACATCATCAACAACGGTCCCTGCAGTAGAATGGGCTTTTTCTGATATGCCACAGCCGTCTACCTCACCCACAGAAAAATGATTACTTGAGTGGATTGATAACTTCAACACTGCGAATGATCTGTCCATGAGTCAAATCCTCTGTCCAAAGCATTTGACATTGGGCATGCTCAGCAGAAGCGATTATCAATGAATCCCAAAAGGAGATTCTGTGCAAAATTTGAATGTCAATTGCATTGTCGATCAACTCAGGCGTGATTAGTACAATTTCTAAATTCTTCAAAGTATGAACAATATTCTTAACGTAAAGGGGATCAGCATGCAGCTTCGAAGTGGCAGCGACATAAAACTCTTGAATGACTTGAGTCGAGATTACGCCTCGATGTTCGTTTTTCACAAGTTGTAATAATTGTCGACATCGCTCACGCTTAACCAAATCGTACTGATCTAAGCTATAAACCAGAATATTGGTGTCGATGAACACACTAGCCAAGGTAAAGGTCCTCTCGACGCCATTTATCTCCCTGGGAATTGGCATTCGCTTGATCCATCAGTTGAAAACATTCCTCCAACCAGTGAGAGTTGGTCGATGTTACTGTCCTTTGTAATAATTGATGGATTGAATTATCCAACGATGTATGGTATCTTTTGGCGTGCTCTTTTATCGCTCTCATCAAATTTTCGTCAAGCGAAATGGTAATTTTGGGCATGATCATCACCTCATGAATTTTTCACTTTCATCAATACCTTGACTCGCGAGTCAATATAATGAAAAATGTCATTGAAGCAACTCTTTTTTATGATCTCGACTGTTCTGCAATTGGGGCCTAAAGCTGATCCGCCACATTAAAGGCAAGCTCAAAAGCTCTTACTAGCCCACGGCTAATCTTAACTCCTATGGAACGCCACGAAGTGACCGAGAGCGCAACGCGGTTGAAGGTGGGGTATAATTATCGGTTCTAAGACAAAATCCCCCAGTCTTTTCAAGAAAGACTGGGGCCTTTTTTTAATGAAACCCATGACATACTCAACGACGGGCGCGCCAGTAGAATGGGCGTCTTTTCTGATGTGCCACAGCGACAATCCTGATCTCGTTAGGTCGAACAGAGTAGACTAATGAATAGGGGAACCTCATAACCTCTTTTTCCTAACCCGACCTCGGATAAGTAGCGATGCTTCGGGAAAATGGGTGATACTATCTATAACTCGCCGAACCTCCTCGAGGAATTCAGTGCCGAGGCCAAAGCCAACACGATCATAAAAGTTAGCCGCTTCCTCAAGTTCGGCCTCTGCCGATTCGTGGATTGATACCAATGGACTCATGTTCGACGCGCCCGGGCACGAGCGAGGACCTCATCAACTGGATGAGCTTGGGCTGTGCCTTGATCGAGCTCATCGTCTCGACGAATGGCTTCGTCAATCCAGCGATTCTCAATGTCCGCCTCGCTCATGGTGTCCAGGCTGGCCAATAGCTCCCGCGCTAAATATGCCCTGGCCTCCGGACTCAGCCGAAGAGCCTCTTCCTTCAACTGTTCTATACTCATTCGTTGCCTTCTTGTTCGCGTCTAACATACAGAGTGCGCTATGTAAAGTCAAGGACTTTTTCCCAGATGGTTGGTGGACAGTACCTCTCTGCACCGCAAATGCTTTTCTTGTACGGAAGAACTTCATTTCTCCACGCATATAAGCCCCCAGGCCTTTTTAAAAAGACTGGGGTCTATCATCATTTCAACGTCGGATAACTCCCTGGCTCCATCATCATCAGCGGTTGGCCGGGATGTTTGCTGAGCAAACGGATGTACTCCAACGTTGGATCGTTTTTCAAGCTTTGTTTGATAGGAGAAGAAATCTCCGGCAAGGCGAACAGCCCTTTCGACTTGGGGATTTCTTGAATGTCTATTTCCTGATCCGGCTTGAGTCCGGCCTTACGCTTGGCGATGGCCAAGGCGGTGAAGAGTCCGCCAATCTCGTCCACCAGACCGATTTTCTTGCCGTCCACGCCGGAATAGAAGTGACCTTCGGCAATTTTCCTCACCCCATCGACCGATATGTTTCTTGCAGATGCAACCTTGACGACGAATGTCTCATAGGCCTCCTTGATGTACTCTTCCACTTTTTCCCGTTCGACTGTCGTAAGGTTACGCGCGGGAATTTGCAGTCCGAGCAAAGGCAAAGTGATGGGGAAAAGAAAATCCGCGTGCGCGCCGCGCTTGACAAAATCGCCGCTCATGCCTAACTTTTCGCCAAAGCCGTTGTCATACAACCAGCCGCCGATGACGCCGATGGAGCCGGTGACGGTATTGGGCGCGGCGACAATGGTGTCGCCGTACATGGAAATCCAATAGCCACCGGAACCGGCCACTTGGCCTTGACTGACGATGACCGGCTTTTTCACGCTGCATTTTTTCAGCGCCTCCGCCACCAAGTCGCTGGGGATGATCTCGCCGCCGGGCGAATCTACACGAAAGACGACAGCTTTGACCTCGTCTGCCTTTTCCAGTCGCTTAAAAACCTGTTCCAGTTTTCGCGCCTGAATGCCGCTGTACATTTCCGTCGCGCCCAATCCATAAACGACGGCAATCTTGGGACGGTTGCCCCATTCCCGTTGCGGCAGGGCATTGGCGAGCAGTTCGCCCGCCCTTAATTTGAACAGCTTTCTACCAGTGATCTTTTTGACCACTTGTTCATGATCCGACCAGCGGGCTAATGTGTCCACCAGGCCCTCTTTCGCGGCAACTTGGGCGGGAAATAGAATCTTGTCGTCGACAATCTTGTCGAATGCTTCAGGAGAGAGATTTCGCCCTTGGCAAACGTCGGCGCGCGTGAGCTCATATTGAGCATCCACATAGTCCCGGCGCTGTTCTCGATCCGCGTCCGACATCCTTTCCCGGCTCAGTTTTTCCAAGGCCGACTTGTATTTGAAAAACCGCCATTCGTCAAATCCCAATCCCAATTTGTCCAGCGTACCTTTTAGAAAGGTACGCCCCATGACGTATCCCTCCAGCACGGCTGTCCCTTCCGGATCCATGACTATTTTGTCGGCGACGCTGGCGAGGTGATAAGAAGTCATGTCCACGTTGTCCACAAAGGCGATGACCTGTTTACCGGCGCTGCGGGCCTTCTTAAGCTCCTCGCGGATTTCCCACGCGTGTTCCGGCAGGACGCTCATTTCCGCGAGATTCAGGACAATGGCCGAAATGCGCGGATCCTTGGCCGCAGCGCGGATGTCGTTCAGCACATTCAACAAACGATGAGTGCCTTTGTCGAACAAAACATAGCTTTGGTAATCGATCTGACCTTTCAGGTTGTATGTCAGATAACTTCGGCCTTTGCCAAAGGAGGACGTAAAAATACTCGGACGCAGCCCGCCGGAGCGGATCATGTAGCTGCTGTAAGCGTGTTTTTTGTCCGCGTCAAAATGAGACTGGCTGCCGATGCCACCATGACCGAGGTTGATCGACAATCCAGCGGTGAAAGATTCATTCTCGAATACGCGTCCGACAAAATGGATGCCTGGCAGTACCTGCAAGGCGGCGCCGGCGCTCCAGGGAACGTCGGTCATCCGGATGTTTTTGCTCCATGCTGCATCGGCAAAAAGCGTGAGGATATCGCTGCCCAAGGGACGAATGCCCAATTCGGCGACGCCTTCGCGCTGTTTGCTTTGCAGAGAAAAATTGCCGGTGATGCCAAGGGAAAGAAAGCGAAAGGGGCGAATAATGGTCCCGGCAGCCAAGAGCCGTTCGCGATCCAGCGCCCGCCAATCTCCGGATGACCAGCCGTAGGACAAGCCCAAAGCCATACCTTGGGAGCCGAAAGCAGTGGAGAGGCGATAATCGGTCACTCTTAGCGAGCCAAAATTCTGCCGCAGCATGCCGAACCCCAGCCCGCGAGCGCCGGAAAAGAATCCCCAATTGTTGAAAGACGTGGCGTCGGTACCGTCGGTGGACCAGTGAAAGCGGCTTTCCCATGTCTTTAAAAGGGTAAGATTGGCGGGATTACTAAATCCGACCAAGCCTTCCTCAAAGGTGCTGGCCGGAGCCATGAGGAAATTGTTGTGGGAATAATAGCTGTCGGGCGGTTGAGCCCAGATTGATTGAGTGATTAATAGGAAAACAACACTTGCTAAAAGTGATAATTGCTGTTTCATCAGCCTTTCCTTTTCTTGACAAAGTTACATAACCTCGGCATAAGATCCATAACTTTGCAATTTGTCTTTAAGGTACGGCAGCTTACGCGATGTTGGGATTGCGGTTTCATGCAGGCTGGGCTTATTTTCTTGTCCGGGACATCGATCCGCTCCTGATGCATCAATCTCTGAAATCCGACAGTCGCAAAAATATCACGGTAATGGCTCCATCCGCAGATCGGTTTTCGTCATAAGCAAGAACAGGCCTTATGGTCGGCTCAGGTAAGGTGCAGAGAGCAGCGGAGAATTGTCGCTTGAGCTGCTTTATTTGGTGTAATTCTCAATGACATTTGCCATAGCACTGTTTTCGACTCATTGCTCTCGTCTTTCGACTTCTTGAAGAACCTGTTCGATGAGCGGCTTGAGAATGGGAATACGGTCTTGAACCACCAACCACACCGTTTCAACATCCACGCCGATGTAATCATGAATCAGCTTGTCGCGCATCCCCGCCATCTCTTTCCATGGGATGTCGGGATATTCCTCCCTGATTTCCAGCGGAATATGTTTTGCGGCTTCGCCGATTACCTCGATTGCACGCAGGACCGCGTATAGCGTTCTCTTGTCGTTTTTCAATTGCTCCCCGGACCTACCCTGGATGAACTCCTCCGCGTCACACATGTTTTGCAGAATATCACGGATATAAAGCGAGCTCTTGCGGTTCATGGGACGATTGCCTCTTGCAGTATAATCTCTCTAAGCTCCTCGCGGAGGTTGCGCTTCGGTACCAAGTCCACTTTTACTCCCAGCACTTCGCTCAGATATAGCTCCGCACCGACCAGTTCCAAAAGACTAACTGGACGCAGGAATTCCGCCAGCAGATCGAGATCGCTTTCATTTCCAGCCTCACCGCGCACCTGGGAGCCAAAAATGCCCACTACGGCCAATCCATACCGTTCAGCCAGCAAGTCTCGATGTTGTTTCAAAACGTTCCTAATTTCATCTATCGTTTTCAATGCATGCCACCAAATTCAAGGCTTGAATCATTTCCACTTCATGCTCACGGTATCTGCAATTTCAGCGCCCTCAAACTGGACGGAACTTGCTCTGAGAGGATCCAAAGGGTATGCGATGATGCACATAATCCAATTGCCGGTTAGGTCGAACAACATCTCGGCATGGCCCAGAAAGCTTTTCGGGCAATTAATTCCCGCACATGTGGCACAAGCTCGTTTGGTACTTCGATAAAAGTCTGTGATGAGTCCTCCCACGCGGCTTCGTCCTCTGCGATGGCTTCATCCTCAGATTGATTTTCGTAATGGGACAGAACACGCTGCACACGTTCTTCATCCCAGCCTGAAGGAAAGTTGGATTGTTTCATACGTATTTCCGCCGTCCACGACGCTGATACACTTTTGGCCTACCCTTTAATCACCCCCATCGGCTTCAGCTTGACCACCTTCTTCGAAATCCCCGCCCCGGCCACTGCCTCCACCACTTGCGAGACGTCTTTGTACGCTTCCGGCATTTCCTCCACCACAGTGGCGCGACTGGAAGCGCGGAGGTAAATGCCTTTGTCCGCAAGCTCTCGCTCGATGGAACGGCCTTTGGCCACTTTGGTCGCTTGGTTGCGGCTCATCACCCGTCCCGCGCCGTGACAAGTGGAGCCAAAAGTCTCGCCCATCGCCTGATCCGTGCCCACCAACACGTAGGAATAGCGCCCCATGTCGCCGGGAATGAGCACCGGTTGGCCGATTTCCCGATAGTCTTCCGGAATGAGCGGATTGTGCGGACCGAAGGCCCGGGTTGCGCCTTTACGGTGCACACACAGTTGGCGTCTTACACCGTCGATCTCGTGCGTTTCCATTTTGGCAATGTTGTGCGCCACCTCGTAAACCACTTTCATGTTAATGGCCTTGGGACTGGCATGCAAGGCTTTTTCAAAGGCTTCCCGCGCCCAATGGGTAATCATCTGCCGATTGCAGAAGGCAAAGTTGACGGCGCAAGCCATGGCCGCCAAATATCGTTCGCCCTCCGGCGACTTGACCGGTGCGCAGCACAACTGCCGATCCGGCAGCTCGATGCCGTACTTGTCCGCGGCTTTGAGCATCACCTTGATCGAATCCTCGCACACCTGATGGCCGAATCCGCGTGAGCCGGTATGGACGATGATCGTGATCTGATTCTTGTGCAATCCCAGCACTTCGGCCATTCTTTCGTCGTACACTTCTTGCACGCAGCCGATCTCGACAAAATGATTGCCGGAACCCAGAGTGCCCAATTGCGCCCGGCCGCGCTCCAAGGCGTGATCGCTGATCGTCTCCGGATCTGCTCCGGGCATGGTGCCGTTCTCTTCGATTTTATCCAAATCGGCCTCGCTGCCGTAACCATTGGTGACAGCCCAGCGCGCCCCAAGCTGCAAGACCCTTTTTTCTTCCGCTGGTTTGAGCTTGAGTTGTCCTTTGGAGCCAACGCCGCTGGGAATGTTATGAAACAGCGCATCGACCACCTGATGTAGTTTGGGCTCCACGTCCTTGCGCTGCAGATCGGTGCGAAGTAAGCGTACGCCACAATTGATGTCATAGCCCACGCCGCCCGGAGAGACAATGCCCTCCTCCACATCAAATGCCGCGACGCCGCCGATGGGGAAGCCGTAGCCCCAGTGTATGTCCGGCATGGCGAAAGAGTAATTGACGATGCCCGGCAGCCAGGCGACGTTGGCCGCTTGTTCGGCGGCATTGTCTCTGAGAATGTCCGCAAGCATGTTTTCCGTCGCATAAATCCGCGCCGGAACGCGCATTTTGCCGGTTTTGGGGATTTCCCAAAGAAAGTCGCTGATTTTGACCAATTCTTGTCGATCCATAATCATCACCTATAGGTTTTTCTTTCGGACGCTGATTGCCGCAGATTCTCGCTGACGTAAGAATTTAGCCGTCTGAACCAAAGCCTGTCATTCCGACCGCAGGGAGGAATCTGTCACTTCCGAATCTGCGTGGTTGTACGAATTCGTTGCTCCCAGATTTCTCACTCCGTTCGAAATGACACAATTATTCAGTTGGCTAAATATGTACTCGCTGACTAATTTTCTCGATTCAAATTCGTCACACTAAATATCAAAAATCACCTGCGCTTCCCAGCCATCCGCATCCTGTCGAACATAGATTTTATGATAAGTGACGGCCTTGATCTCCGTGCCGATTTCATCTTCTCGCAGTGATCTGCTTTCACCGGCGATTTCCGCACGAATCGCCAAGCCGTCGAGCTGAATGGAAACGACTTCGGCGAGCAGAAATGGCTCAGTCTGGAAGATGAAATTCAGCTCCGACAGCCAATTGACCAGCAGTTGCTCCAGATCGTCCCCTTTTGCTTGTACAGGGAGATACTTTATCGAGGCCGCCGAGCAACTTGGACAGATGATGCGAAACATGCCAACCGCCGCGGCCTTGAACAATTCCGCCAAAGATTGCACACGAATTCGCAGGCCGATGTCGGCGGTGTGTTCGAGGATTTCGATATTCATCAATGCTACCATTGCTCTCGCGAAAGGATCAGAATTTACTAAAGCATAATCCTGTTGAATTTTTTGCAGACATCGATGAAGTGCTTATAGTCAAAGGTGATGAATGAATCTATTTTGAGGCTTAAATCGCTCAATACATTCCTAATAACGCGGTCAACAAGGCTCATGGCTCTGTAATGAAACGCTGGCTTTGAGATTTCAGAGAAACATTCTTCAAGTGCTTTCTGACGAAATGGAAGATCATTGAGATATTCGATTCTTTTTTGCAGTTCAAGCTTTTTCCAGTCCTTGTTTATCCGATGCATTAGCGGTTGGTTCTCCGTCGTCCTTGATGAGATAGTTTCATAAAGAATTGGCCATGGTATTAGCAGTCGATTCGCTGACTCGGACAAATAGCGAGCGAACTTTTCCTTAGCTTGCGAGTGGTACTTGTCAGTCTCATTATATAAAGCAATCAGAAAGCCGGAATCTACGCAGATTATTCTCATTTTTCTTCCTCGGTCTCAAGGGTGGATTCTGCAAAACCGAGCCAAGGGGCGACCTTCCGTTTTCCCAAGATAAACTTGCCGCCCTGTTTCATGTTTATTATGTAAATCCTCGCCTTTTTTTCCAATATTTCGGACAGCTCATCAGCAAGCTGCTCACGCGTCTTTTCAGACTCAAACGTGGCAACACCATCGCCACATTCTTTGGCCCTGAGATTATCCAGCCAAACGTACAATGCCTCATAATTCCCCTGCAAGCCAAGATCAAAAGAAAGCCAATAACGCATGGCTACCTCCTTTTGTTGATTCGTCCCCCCTAAATGCATCAGGAAAGTCAAATTTCAGTGCTTTTCCTTGATAATCTTGTCCGTCCACTTGACAACTTTTTTTGCCATCGCTAAAGCCCGCCTGACTCGGTTTCAGTGACCGGTTCATAATCACCTGGATAGCGAACATCGACAGCATGCACGGAAAGCTCAGCCGTTTCTTTAATCTCGTCTTGCACTGTTATGCCGACGTTTTCGACCTGCTTCAACAACTTGGCGATGGAATGAATCTTTTCAAATTCAACGTCGAGATGAACGAGTAATGCTTTAATTGATTTTTCGACAGCCTGTTGACAATCAAAACAAAGGTCTTCAAACAGAATTTTGTCCGAGGCCTTGCCGGCCTTGGCCCTCTCCAAATTGCTGCGAGCCCTTCTACGCCATTCATCGACAAGAGGCTTATTTTTCATAGATCACCTGCCCGTGGTTTGCGATCTCTTTATAAATCAAAAAGCGATTGTCTTTCAACTGATCGAACCGTTGCGGAGTCTCGACAATGACATCCACAGGCAAGTCAGTATCATAAAGCAGACAATAGAGCTGCTTGGCTAACTTTCTCCGGTGTGATACACCTGTTTTGAGAACGCAAATGTCAAAGTCGCTTTGTTGCTCGTTATCGCCTCTTGCCCGTGAGCCAAAGAGAATGATACGGTCCGGATCGACTTCGCGGACGATGGTGTCGACCAACTGCTTCAATGCATTCGTCACTTAAATATCTCTCATCGAAAAATGAAAATCAATAGTCCCATCATCCACTGCACCAAATTACACACGATTTGCATACGTCTTTTCATTCGCTTCGACGGCATCCTATCCGCATTTTAATGAGTTGCAATTATTTCAGAGGTCTTTCTTCGTCGTCTCTTCTGCCAGACTCTGGCCGATATATTTATCGTGTTGATCTGCCCAGTCTGGAATCTCACTCTTGAGCACACCGAAAGTTCTCTACGGGGTCTTCGATGGCGGCCTGAATCGCAGTCACCAACCATTCGCGAGCTAAATCTTCTGGAGTTCGTCCTGTTTGCCGTGCCGCCTTTTCTAATGGTTCGTATGTCCCCTCCGGCACCTTTAGCTTAAGCGTATGTTCCATTGGCTTCTCTCCATTCTTGTTTGTTCACTGCTGGCAGACCGCCGGCAAGAGCGCACCTTCCGAATTTCTCATGAAATGTCGACATCTCAACGACTCAGATATTTTCCAAACCAGGCTGATTTCATGACCTTGGCTCTACCCTCTCACGCCCCAAACTTTAACAGCCGTCCTGCATTGGCGAGCATGATCGGCATCAGGTCTAAGGAATTCATGATGCCCAGTCCACCTTGAATACAGGCGATCTCATCAAAAGTCTGCACCGTGTCGAAGCGGCAGTTCTTGGCATGAATCATCACGGGCACCGGATGCCAGCTATGACTGGCCAAAGCAGTGGGCGTGGAATGATCGCCGGTAACGGCAAAAACATCCGGATTCAAGGCAGTGATCATCGGAATATAGGTATCGACTTCCTCAATGACTTTGATTTTCTCATAGTATTGGCCGTCCTCGCCGCGTGAGTCGGTATACTTGACATGTATGAAGAAATAGTCATAATCGTTGTACACTTCCTTCAAGGCTTCGAATTCTGTCTTGACGTCCTTGGTGATCGGATGCAGTTTCATGCCGATCAATCCGGCGACGCCGCGATACATGGGATAGTTGGCGATGGCGTAGGCGTTGAGCTTGAAGCGCTCTTTCAGCGAGGAGTACGCCTTGGCGCTGGCAAATCCGCGCATCATGATAAAGTTGGCTTTCGGCTCATCCGACAAAATCTTTTTCGCCTGCAGAATCACCTCGTTGAACAGTTGCGCCGCCTTTTCCGCCTGGGGATTCTCACCGCGCGCCGGCAGCGGCGCCAATCCTTCCGCTTGCGGATCCGTATCGCTGATCTCGCCGGACAAGCCGTCCCCACGAAGCACCACCATGGCGCGATGCTCCTTGACCGGTTTGATGATGACTTGGACTTGTTTGCCCAGATCGATCTTGGCTTGAAGCTTGGCGCACAGCCGTTCACATTCCTCGCTGGAAATGCGACCGGCGCGGCGATCGGTGATTTTGCCATTGGCGTCGATGGTGGCAAAATTGATCCGCGTGGCCACGTCGCGATGGGTAATTTCCATCCCGATTCCGGCTGCTTCCAACACCCCGCGCCCAATCAGACTTTCGATGGGATCGTAGCCAAACAATGAAAAATGCGCCGGACCGCTTCCGGGGGTAACGCCAGGGGCGATAGGATTCATCAAACCACAAATAGATTTTTTCGCCAGGGCGTCAAGATTGGGCTTGTGCGCCTGCTGCAACTCGGTAAGGGCATTCGGACCCGACTGCACTCCGCCAATGCCATCCAGCACCAACAAAACGATTTTAGTCGTATTCTCTCGAGCCAAGCTTTCAATTAAACCAGGGTACATTTTTTCCTCCGTCGGAGATTAGAAATGAAAAACAAATGCATCAATTTTCGTTCTGTCACATTTTCCCTCATAACGAGCGCGAGAATATACCCAAAAATGGACTGGTAGTCAATGGAGTTTTTGCACGCTCCGCGAGATCGGGATCGAGCTTTTTGCCTCAAGCTTTTCGTTTGCGATTAGGTAGAAATTTTGTATTTTGGGGTGCTCGAACGCAATCTCTCCAATATGCCGCCAAAGGCGGGTAGGAAACAGAATTGAATGAACTGCTTGAAAATGTTCTGCAGAATTGCAGCCCAGAGATAATTCAGGACTGGTCGGCCCGGATACAACACTTGTTGTCGGGGGATCGGGTAACGCAAAGTCATCGCTTGGCGGAACAGCTCATGGTGGGCTTGAGATCCTATTTTCTTGAAGAAGACCTGGAAGGAGCCGTCTATCAGTGCGAAAAAGCGGCGACACAGTTTTTTCCCATGTCTTACGATGCGGCCAGAGTACTGATCAACGCCTTGCTCATTAGCCGGTACATTTTGTTAGCCAGCATGGCCCGGCATGGCTCGCAATCCTTCAACAGTCTGGAGACTTTTAGCCAGCTCAACGACGCTTTTGAGCCGCTCATCAGAGCCATCAACTATCGACTCAAGGCGCGAAGTGAAAATATCAAGGAGCTTTTGCCGAAGGATTTCGCGCGGGCATCCGAGCTGGGCATGCTCACCGTGGATTTCGCCGGCATCGGCCTTTTCATGCTGGACAGGGATTTCAATTTCATCTTCTGGAGCAATGGAATGGCGCGCATGTACGACATTGCAGAGAAAGACGTGCTGGGGCAAAACTTTGTCGCCAAATTTCCGGCCTTTAAGAAGGAGAAAATCGTCTTGGAGGCTCTGGAGAATGCCATTGCTGACGGCAAAGAATCCGAGTTGTTGGCGGTCAAGCACAAGAGCATCCACCGGGGCGAGCGCATCATTGATTTCAAAGTCGCGCCTTTGTGGAACCCGCAGAGGCAAATCATTGGGGCCAGCGTGCTGGTGCACGACATTACCGAGCGCCGCCAAGATGAATTAGCCTTGCGCAAGTATGAGCAGTATTTCGAGAACATTCTCAATGACGCCGCAGACGCCATCATCATTCTGGACGAAAACGACCATATCGTCATGTGGAACAAGGCGGCCGAGTCGCTCTACGGCTGGACTGAAGATGAGGTGATGGGCAAGTCAGTCGCCGTCATCGTGCCGGACGACGCCAAATCCCGCGAAGAGATCGAATGGATCAGCCAACAGGTGCGACATCATGGATACATTCGCAATCATCGCACCCAACGCCTGACCAGAACAGGTAAGCAAATTCTTATCGACGTAACGCGCACGGCGATCAAAAACGAAAAAGGCGAATATATCGGTAGCAGCGTCATTTCTCGGGACATTACCCAGCAAGAGCAATTGCGCGACCAACTCATCCACTCGGAAAAGCTTTCCGCAGTTGGCACCCTGGCCGCCGGCATCGCCCATGAAATCGGCTCGCCGCTGACGGCCATCTCTTCCATCACGCAATTGCTCAAAGCAAAAAGCACCGATAGCTATTTTATCGAAAGGATTTCCCTGATTCAGCAATCTATCGACCGGATTGCCCGCACGGTACGTACGCTGGTGGATTTTTCCAAACCCATTGCCCAGAAAATCGAGCGCATTTACATTAACAGCGTCATCGAGCAGGTGGTGCACATCGTTAAGTATGACCGGCGGCTGAAATATCACGAAGTGACCCCCGAGCTGACAGCGGACGTGCCGCAGATCGAAGCCAGCTTTGATCAGCTCTTGCAGGTCTTCATCAATCTATGCCTGAATGCCGCCGACGCAATGGAGGGAAAGAGGGATGGTCGATTGATTATCAAGACCTGGAGCAATGAGGATTTCGTGATGGCCTCTGTCAGCGATAACGGCAGCGGCATCTCTGCGGAGCATTTGCCCCACATTTTCGAGCCGTTTTTCACTACCAAGCCCGAAGGCAAAGGTACCGGTTTGGGATTGTGGGTGAGCTATAATATCATCAAGTCCTTTTCCGGAAAAATCGAGGTGGAGAGTAAGCCGGGAGTCGGGACAACTTTTACCATCGCTATTCCGATCGACAGAATGGGTGAGTAAGGCTTTCAGCGGTCAGCAGCTGGCAGTCAGCGGTCAGGATTCAGCGACTAGCAGTCAGATGTCGGCGTTGGCAGAAAGCAATGGGCAACCGGTGGACGTTAGAATGTCCGCCGATCGCTGATAGCTGACCGCTGACCGCTTGCACTGTTGATTTCACCTGAAGACGTACCATATGGCCAATAAGGTTCTTATAGTCGACGACGACGACATTACTCGCGAAAGCTTGAGCGCCGTGCTCAGCAACAGGGGATTCGTCTGCCGCCAGGCCGCCGACGGGCAGCAGGCCCTGGAGATGCTGTCGCGTGAAGAATTCGACGTGGTCATTACCGACATTGAAATGCCGGTCATGAACGGCATCCGGCTTATCGAAAACGCCGGCCTTTTGCATTCCCGCACCTCATTCATTATCATCACCGCTTACGCTTCACTGGAGACGGCCATCGAGGCTTTGCGCAAAGGAGCTTTTGACTACCTTCTTAAGCCCCTCAATTTTGAGGACGTGGCCATCAAGGTGCAAAAACTCATCGAGCATAAAGAGCTGGTGGTCGAAAACCAAGCGTTGCGCCAAGAAGTCAATTCGCAGTACGACTTTTCCAACATCATTGGCCAAAGCGCCGCCATCAAAAATGTCTTCGAAACCATCCGAAAAGTTTCGGACAGCGAAAGCAATGTCCTCATCACCGGCAACAGCGGCACGGGCAAGGAGTTGGTGGCCAAGGCTATTCATTATAACAGCCGGCGACGAAAAGGGCGCTTTGTGGCGGTCAATTGCGGCGCCATCACCGAAACGCTGTTCGAGAGCGAGCTGTTTGGCCACAAGCGCGGTGCTTTTACTGATGCGGTTGCGGATAAGGAAGGATTATTCCAGGTAGCCCGTCGCGGCAGCTTGTTTCTCGATGAGATCAGCGAGATGTCATTGACCGCCCAAGCCAAACTGTTGCGCGCGATTGAAAGCAAAGAGATTCTGCCGGTGGGAGGGACCTCGATCATTCGGGTCGACGTCCGCATCATTGCAGCCACCAATCGCGATTTGTTCCAGGAAGTCAGGGAAGGCAGATTTCGCGAGGATCTTTACTACCGGCTAAACGTCATCGGCATCCATCTTCCCTCTTTGTCTGAAAGACGCGAGGATATCCCCTTGCTTGTTCGTCATTTCATTGAAAAGTACAACCGACAGATGAACCGGCAAGTGAAGAGGGTGGACCCGAAGGTCATGCAGATGCTCAGCAATCACGCCTGGAGAGGTGAGGTTCGCGAACTGGAGAACATTGTCGAGCGCTTGATGATTTTTGCCACTGGGGAGGTGTTGAAATTTGACGGAATGCCTGCTGATTTGTGCGGCGAGAAAGAGCCTGACATGAGCATTTCCAAAGCCTCCAGCTTGAAATCCGCAGTGGAGAATTTCGAGCGGGAATTCATTCGTCGCCAGTTAGAAAAGCACCATCACCACCGCGGCGAAACTGCTAAAGCGCTGGGAATTGGGGAATCGACGCTCTATCGGAAGATGGGCGAACTGGGCTTGTCCACCCAATGATCTTGCTCGTATTCCTAATCCTAATCTTACTCCTACTCCTGCTCGTTCTTCTGCTCTTGCTCCGCCTTTTAGAACAACTCAGGCCCAAAACGTTCGACCAAGATTTTGGGCCCGGATTGCTCATTTTCTCAATTCCGCTGAGATTATGTATCAGAGCATCTCAAAGACATTTTGCCTGGGTAGCTTAGCATCTATGGATTTGGAATTCCTCTTCATCGTACCAGGGTCATTCTCTTAGCCACCACCGCCAAATCGCCAACCTCCAAGCGATAGAAATAGACCCCGCTCGCCACGGGCTGATTACGATCATCAGTGCCCTTCCATGCCTCGGTGTAAAATCCTGTTTGCCGGTGCGCATCCACCAGAGTAGCGACCTTTCTTCCGTTGACATCATAGACTTGCAGACGCACATGTTGACTTTTACCTGCGTTTGCCGGAACCCCGAAGGAGATGAAAGTAGTCGGATTGAACGGATTAGGATAGTTCTGCAATAATGCCGCCCGTTCAGGGATCACACCGGATTCTTCTTGGCGAACCGAGGTTTGTGCAATGTCTTGAACGCGCCCTTCCACACCATATGCGATGGGAGAGTTTTGCCTAATAAAGTCACACACCACCTTGTACTCTACCAAGCCCGTCGGCTCCGGAACCACCATGCTCAATCCTGCTAAAGCCAAGTATTTGGCCAAGCCATCGGAAACGGTGATGCTGTATTCTCCAAATAAGCTGAGGGGCTGTCCGGCCACCGTCATGGTTTTGATCTTTTGTCCCTTTGGCTGGCGGGAATCGTAGATGATTTGCCCGTTCGATATCTGCAAATTGAAATCGGAATTGGTACGAGCCTCGTCCAGAGCGAATTCTACCGCCATTTTCAGATAAAAGGCCGACAGCTTAAAAGTCACCAATTTGAATCCACCCCCGGATTCCGCATCGTAGCCATAGGGAGTCGATTGGAGAACATCATTGGCAGTGACCGGACCGGCGGGCAATGGCTGACCCATCCAGCCTTCCACGTCCAGGGCTAAATCGGTCCCGGTTGCTCGCCGCATGGCATCGGTGACCAAATTGCCCAAGGGCGCATCGCGAAAGCCCACCCCCGAGTTGTGTGACAGTTCATTCGTGACTTGGCCGATGATCTGCGTAAAGACCGGACCAAACTTCGGGTCGGCTTCGACTTCGGCTACCAGGCTGTCTACGCGCAAAGCGACCTGAGTATCTTCAGGGACGGAGCTGTCAATAGGTATGAGCTCATGATGAACGAGCTGCGTTCCGGAGGGCGAGACGGCCAATCGAGCTAAGCCGACGTATTTGTAATAGCAGCCGGCTCGAATGATTGGCGTTGCTCCCTCTGCATTGCCGACCATTTTTGGTTCCTGATTGGCGACATGGGCATGACCGCCAATGATTACATCGATCCCGGGCACCTTGGCAGCCAAGGAGTCATCATCGGATACATTCAGATGGGTAAGGCCGATCACCACATCGCATTTCGTTTTTAACGAGTCTACCGCATTCCGAGCGGCGGCAATGTAATCGGTGATCACATTGGGGGCCGGATTGGAGAACGTATTGGTCATCGAAGGAGTGAGACCAAAAAGCCCAACCTTCAAATCGCCAAACTCCACGATGGTGTACGGTTTGACGAGATTGGCCAGCTCAGGATCTAAGCTCATATCCACGTTCGCAGTGATTAGACGCAAATTGGATTCGGGCAGGCCGGCTTCCAAAATCGTAGCCTTGAGCCGGGCGGGAGTCAGATCGAACTCGTGGTTGCCGACGCACATGGCCCGCAGCCCCAGGTCCTTCAATATCTTGAATTCTGGAACGCCGAAGAATTTGTTGAACATGAAATCCGCCACAAAGAGGTCGCCGGAATGCACCAACAATGGATGCTTTTCCGTCTGCATAAGCGTTTTGATCACGGTGGCAGCTCTGGCAATTCCGCCTAAAGATCCTTTGCCATTAGCATCTTTTGCACCAAAGGGCAGAAGGTGCGAGTGGGTATCCGTTACGAAAATGACTGAGAGAGTGTCGGTCTGGGCATAGGAAGATAGCGCAAAAAACGTCGCTACAAGCAGTACAATGGAACGCACAATGAGCTTGTTCATTTCATACCTCACGAATTTGTTTGGGATGGGAATTTTTCTTGTCCACTTGGGAGGATAGGATCCAATCGAGTTCGTTAGCAACTGTTTCCCCGGTGCTTACCTTTCGGTCGTCGGTTTGTCGATTGAGGCATTGCATTGTTCCCGAAGCCGTCACTCCCCGATTGCTTTGATCACCACTCTTTTGCGCCGTTGGCCGTCGAATTCGGCATAATAGACTTGCTGCCAGGGGCCAAAATCCAAGCGCCCCTCAGTGATCGGCACAATCACTTGGTGGTGCATCAAAAGGTTTTTCAAATGCGCATCGCCGTTCACCTCGCCGGTGCGATGATGGTGGTAGTTCGGCCCCTCCGGCGCCAATTTTTGCAGCCACTCTTCGATGTCTTGTATCAGGCCGGACTCGGCATCATTGACATAGACCGCGGCGGTTATATGCATCGCGGAAATCAGTACCATGCCCTCGCGAATGCCGCTTTTACGCACTGCGGCCTCGACTTGAGGAGTGATATTGATGAATTCGCGGTGCTTCTTGGTATTGAACCACATGTATTCAGTGTGGGACTTCATGGCCCCTCCTTGTAGACCGTTGATGGTACCAAGTCGAAAGGATGCTATGGATTATTGACTATGCTCTTTAAGAGTCATTTTTTTGTGTCATGCCTGTGAATACAGGCATCTCCCAACCCTCTATTCACAAGGAGATTCTTGCATGCGCAGGAATGATAAGAAGGGTGAAATTCTTACCCGTAATAAGTATAAATTTGCTGGAATGCAGGAATCTCATGGGCTGTTAGATCATGCCTTCATCCCCAAGAATGAGAGCCTCGCGTTCAAAAAGCGCCTGGTTGAAGCTGTCGATGAAATCCTGAATGTGGAGAAAGTGGTCTTCAAACACATCACGCTCCAGGGTGGTCTGATCCAAGGCGGCGACTTCCTGTTTAAGGCTTCCCAGCTCGCTAAGCATCGTGCTCTCGTATTGATAGATGCGCGCCAATTGTTCAGGCGATTGATTGTCTTTGACAAAAAACGGAACACCTTTATAGGTTGGATTCTTCAGGCTATCGGCAATCGTTTGGAGTTTTCGCCTGCTGCTTTTATACAGCTCATTCAATCGTTCTTGATCTTTGGGTTGCGCGGCGTGCGGGACGACCGCCAAGCCTTTGTGCAAAGCAGCGATATGATCCATCAATTGCTGGCGTAGCTCGCTGTCTGATCGTTCTCGTGCTTGTACGTCCTCATAGCCGCGGTATCCATGGATGCTTTGCGAGAGCATCGCCAAAGGGGATGAAGATGTACGAGAGGACACAGCCATGGCATTACTCCTCGGAAAGATTGCTTTGTTTTTCAGCCCTATCAAAAAAAAGCCGCTGAACCCTCACGGCATTCAACGGCCTAAACTTCTGAGAACGATCAGGTGTAGAATCAATTTCCAGCCGGATTGCGCGAGAAAGCTCAACTGAGAGAATATCGGTATGCTGTATCTATTCGAAAAGCAGCCGGGGGCTGCGGAGGATCAAGCAACAAACGAGAGATCACTGGAAGATTGATTCTTATTTCGCTCTAATATAGCCTGGAATAGAAAAAAAGTCAATGAATTTCTCCCCTGCGACGAATTTTTGTTCGTCAATGCCAGCTTAGATGCTTTTTAGCGCCTTGAGAAACGCCCCGAAATAGAAATCGCCTTTTGCTACCGACAGCCAATGCTTGATAAAAACGGCGCGCAGGGTCAGAAAATAATCGTCATCGATTACGACGCTCGGCAGCATTACCTTTGCCGTAAGTGGGTCAATCATGAGTTTGGAAAAAATGAATTCCGCCTGTGGATTCTCAATGGAAAGCTTTTTGTAAACGCGTTCGTTCAGAGGATTCAGTTGTGAAAGTCGGAGTCCATCTTTTGCCTCCGCGGATTGGTAGAAGCAAAAGATGTCGAGGTCCGGTTTACTCAGTGGCCGGAAACGCGGCAGGGTCCGTACGGCTTTGAAAGCTTTATTGGCTGATTTCATGGCGCCGGCCAGCACGGCGCCCACCCCGGAACGATGCAGCGGAAACAGCCGATGAGTCAGCCAGCAGCCGGCGGCCGCGGCTCCCGGTCGCGAGCCTTCCAGAGTATAAGTGCCGATATTCGGCTTGTCGGTCACATGATAAGTATAAGGAGCCGAGTGGAGGATGGCTTGGCGCAAATCCTCGTGCCGGTAAAGAATCGAGCCGGCGCCATAGGGCATCATGCCGTGCTTATGCGGATCGATGGTCACGGAATCGGCTTGTGCAAGCGCCAATGCTTGACGATAGACGTACTCGGACATTGGCGAAGACATTTGCTCGGGAGAAAGGAGACGGTACTCTTCATCGTAAAGCAAAGCCTTGACGTAACCGCCGTAAGCTGCATCAACGTGAAGGTGGAAACCGTATTGGTCCCTTAACCTGACAATGTCTTCGAGGGGATCAACAGCTCCGCAGCCGGTGGTGCCAAAATTGGCCACCACCATCATGGCGGCGCCGTCTCTGAGAGCGTCCTCCAGCCGGTTTAAATCCAGCCGGAATGCAGAATCTACCGCCAGCTCAGCATAGTCCGGAATTCGCAAAATGGCACAAATCCTTTTCCAAGACAGGTGCGAAGCGACGGAAAAGAGGACTTTTCCATCCTTGCGCAAGTCGCGCACCGCCCACAGCGCCTCCAGATTGGCAAGCGAGCCGCCGCTGCTCAGGTGACCCCAACCGCTTTCGAATCCAACCAGCCTTAGTAGATCACTGATGACCTCCAGCTCCAGCTCGGTAGTGGCCGGCCCACCTTCGTAGGCGTGGTTATTGGGATTGGTCAGCATTGTCAACACGTAGCCCAGCACCGCGGGAATGGCCGGATCTTTGAGCATCTGCGCGGCGTAACGAGGATGGAAATAAGGCAAATTCATTTCCAAGCGCTGCATGAGAGCATCGACCGCCTGACGCAGCTCGCTTTCATCGGCTTGAAAGCTTTCGCGTTCCGGGTATAGAGACGGGTCATCGGCGGAATAGCTTTGTCGCCAGTTCTTGTGTCTTTGCAGGCCGTAGATGAGCAGATTGCTCAACAAATCCAGGTTTTCGCCCTTGGGGCCGATGAACATGGAATACAATTTACTCTCAGCGGGGCTCATCCGTGCGATTCTCCGGCGGCTTTGGCGGTGAGCTTGAAGATTTCCGACTCGACAAATATCTTGAATAGATCGGCATCCAGCTTGCCCTCATTCACTTCGGACTCGAGTATTCCAAGTGCGCGATCAACGGGAACGGCTTTTTTGTACGGACGATCCGCAGCCGTTAGCGCATCGAATATGTCGGAAATGGTCATCATTTTTGAAGGCAAAGGTATTTGCGACGAGTGTAGGCCGCGAGGATAGCCTTTGCCGTCCATTTTTTCATGGTGGGCATAAGCGATTTCCGGCACTTGTTTCAAATGGGTAGCCCAGGGAATTTTGCTCAAAAAGTTGTAAGTGTGGGTGACGTGGGATTCTATTTCTTTGCGTTCTTCCTCGCTCAAGCTTCCGCGCGGGATGGAGAGTAACTTTACTTCCTGATCGTTGAGAAAATGTTCAATTGTACCGTTCTCTTGAAAAGCCATTCTCCTTATTTCTGCCAGTTTCTCAAAACCGCCTTCAGGCAGAATGCGTGGCTCATTGGCTTGCAAGATGAATTCCAGCATGTTGTCGATTTCTTGGAGTCGGGTTTTAAAATCAAGGTCTAACGCGGAGAGGTATTTTAAAGCCTCCTCTTTTCCCTGTTCTAACAGTTTTTGCACCTTCTGCGCCGAGCATTGTGACTCCATCGCCTTCTTGATGAATTGGAAGCGAAATTTGATGGCTTCCAATTGCTCGGGATAAAGCTTTTTTGCTTTCACCAAGACGTGCTCGCGAACGCCGATCTTGCCAAAGTCGTGCAACAGGCAAGCGTAATTGAGCTGCCGGATATCATCACGGGAAAATTTGACGGTTCGATAGGGGCCGGTGTCAATTCGATCCACGCGTTGCGCCAGCTCAACGGTTAGGGTTGCCACGCGCTCCGAATGGCCGGAGGTAGTCGGATCGCGCTGTTCAATGGCATGGACGGAGGCGACGATAAAACCCTCAAATAGCCTTTTTATTTCTTCATAAAGGCGGACGTTTTCAATGCTGACCGCAGCCTGACTGGCCAATGACGAAGCCATCTTCACGCAGTGGGCATCGAACGGAATAACTTGAGCGGCGATCGCTTTCTCGTCGGATAATCGCATGGCAAAATTCTTTTTCCGGTTGATGAGCTGCAGAACGCCAATCGTCTCCCCTACGTGACTCTTCATGGGCACACAAAAAACGGACTTGGTTCGATACCCCATTTTTTTGTCGAAGCTGCGATTGTGCTGGAATTCGCTGTCCGCCGGCAAGTTGTATGCGTCCTCAATGTTGAGAAATTCTCCGGTCAGGGCAGCATAGCCGGCCATGCTTTTCTTCAGCACCGGCATGACGAACTCTTGATAGCTGGCGCTCAGGGAGTCGTTTTGCGCCAGTTTGAAACGAAGCTGCTTGTCCGCCCAAAAGTCTTTTTCCTTCGCCGGAATATCCGGATTCTTTTCCACCAAATAAAGACTGCCGGCATCAGCAGAAGTAATTTCCCGGGCTTCTGTCAAGATCATTTCCAACAATCTATCCGGGTCGCGTTCCGAAGATAGCGCAACTCCGATTTTGCTCAGCTCGACCACCTCTTGGCCACGCAACGACAACTTGGCGCGCAACTGCTGAATTTGTCTCTTATTGGTCAGAACCGATGCCAAGCCGTGCAGAGCCCGTGCAGCTCGCCAGGGCGCCAATGGCAACTCCAAGTACTCCACTAGTTCATCATATTCCTTCGGCGCTGTCTCTTCCGGGGACAAAATGATCAGGGCTGCGCAAAGAGCGTCATTTTGCGGAACGTGATGCATCAAGTCGCAAAGCCATTCCGCTGAGCCCCGGTGATCTTGATCGGAAATGAAGATGACGTTTTCTTGCTCCCTGAAGGATACATCCCCAAGGTTGCCGTCTTCGATGGTCTCAAAAGTCCATCCGGTTTTCACTTTTGCTACTATTTGCTGAAAAAGATTCTGATGGGGAGCGCCCAAATGCACAATTCGAATCGCCTGGACAGATTCCATATGATTAAACCTCATTACCTAAAATTGCCTGAAGTGAAAACTCTGCTGCGAGGAATGGCTCATACCCATTTGAGCTATCACTTCGCAACCGACTTTGCAACCAGTCATAGGATGTTGCTACCCGTACTCATGCAGCGGGCTCCCTCTGCCGTGCATTGGAAAGGAGATTCCTGCATCCACAAGAATGACAGCACTGGCAGGACACCCCGTGATTGGCTACGACTGTGTGGGTCAGACCGCTGGTAAAATTTGCACATCTTTTTAAACATTGGCAGAATGGCTATATTCCCGGCTTTCTGCGAAAAGTACCATTACAACGCCGGTAAGAATGACTGCTGCGCCGGCAATCTTAATCAATCCGAGAGGCTCGCCTAAAATGATGAACGCCAGCAGCGCTGCGCCAATCGGCTCGCCTAGGGTGATGACGGCGACCGCCGTCGCCGAAAAGTGTTTTAGCGCCCAGTTCAGGCTGGTATGGCCGATTACCTGTGGTATCAGTGCAATGGCTGCAAACAACCAATAGTCCTCGAGGCGGTAGGCAAAAAAGGAAGCCCCAGACAGACCGGTCAAAAGCACCAAAGTTACGGCGGCGGTAGAATAGACGGCGCTGACGTAACGGAGCGTATCGATGTCGGCGCGCAGCTTTCTACCGACGAGAAAATAGCCGGCAGCTCCAATGGCGCCTAGTACGGCAAAGAGGTTGCCGGTGAGTGAGGATTGATTGAGAGAAAAATCATGCGCGGCAATGAAAACGCCTCCAGCTAGCGTGACCAGGATACCTGCCACCATTAATGCCGAGAATCGCTCCTTCAAGAGCAAAAAACTCCCCAAAGCGACGAATATCGGCGAGCTCTGTACCAGCACGACGGAGCTGACGACCGAAGTGTATTTGAGAGAGGTAATCCAAGTGGCAAAATGCAGCGCCAGAAACAAACCGGAGAGCACCGCCAATTTGCGCTGCCAGGGCAAGAAGGTAATCCAGATTGGGCCGACCTTGACACGAGTGGCGCCTAGATAGAAAAGAGAAGCAATCGTCAGCCGATAGGAAGCAATCACCAGCGCCGGCGCGCTGCAGAGCTTGATGAAAATCGAAGCAAAGGAAATGGCGATCAGGCCGATGCCGAGGATCGGGCCAGCTAAGCTTTTGTCGAGGGCTTTTGGCATTTATTGGTTTCAATCCGTGCGCGGTACTTCCAGGAACTCAAAATCCTCGGGGAGATAGGATTCCGAAAAAACCGTGCGGGCTTCATGCAGCAAATCTATCTCCCGTGCCTTGTCATTTCGCCCACTAATGTGCCACAAAATCAGCTTCTTTGCCCGCGCCTGGGCGGCAACCTCGGCGGCCTCGATGGCCGTGCTGTGAAAGCTGACCTCAGCCTCCTCTCGGTTGGCTTCCGAGAAAGTGCTGTCGTGGATCAGCACGTCGCAATCTTGGGCTAATTCAATCGCTGCTTGACAAGGCCGGGTATCCGTGCAATAGACAACGACGCGGCCGGGACGGGATGGCCCGACAACCTGCTGCGGAAGGATTTGGCGACCGTCGGACAAAATGACGGGCAATCCCTTTTGCAACTGGCCGCGAACGGGGCCGATTGGAATTCCGAGCTCTTGCGCCTTCTGTTCATCAAATTTCCCTGGTTTGGGACGTTCGGCAAATCGGTAGCCGAGGCAAAAGATGCTATGTTGCAACGGCTTTGCGGTCACCGCGAAAGAACCGGCTTGGAAGGAATGCGCTTTCTGTTTCGATACTTCTTCGATGGACAGCTCATATTCAATGTGAAAACCGGAGATTTTGCGGACGCAGTCTAAAAAACGCTGTAATCCTACCGGGCTTATAATTGCCAAAGGAGCGGTCCGCGACATCATTTGCTGCGTTGTCAAAAAGCCGGGAAGGCCAAACAAGTGATCGCCGTGTAAATGAGAAATGCATACGAAGCGAATCTTGGATGGAGATATCTTGGCTGAAGAAAGGCGCATCTGGGTGCCTTCGGCGCAGTCGCACAGGATGGTCAGGTTGTCACGTATCAAGGCCAGGGAGGGTAGACCGCGTCGAGGTGAAGGCACAGCGGCGCCCGTGCCCAAAAAGGCTATCTTCAAACCACTCACTTCTTTTGTCCAAAACGGTTCTCTGTGCCTGCCAGCAAGCGTCTGATATTCGATCGGTGGGTGAAAATGATGAGACCGGCCGCAAAAAAGCTGAACACATAGAGGGAAGGTGCCACCGGGCGGCTCATCAGATAGCGGAATATGGAGAGAACTACGGGCAGCATAATCGCGGCCGTGATGGAGCTGATGGAGACGATGCGCGTGCTGAAAATCATGGCAGCAAAGACCAGAGCGCAAATCAGCAACGCTTCGGGATAAAGCGCCAGCAACATGCCGGCAGCGGTGCCCACGCCTTTGCCGCCGCGGAAAGAAGCAAAGACCGTCCAGATGTGGCCGACGATGGCGGCGCAGCCGGCAATGAGCTGCATGGTTTCGTGCGGGACCGGGACGGCGCCGATGGGCAATTGCGAAATCCAAAAAGTAGCGGCGAATCCCTTAAAGGCATCTACCACCATGACGAATACACCGGGCTTCCAGCCCAAGACGCGAAAGACGTTGGTGCCGCCGGCGTTGCCGCTGCCGTGCTCGCGGATATCGATGCCGCGCAATACCTTGCCGACGATAATGCTGGTTGGGATGGAACCGACCAAATAGGCCAATAATGCTATACCAAAGACAGACACCATAAACGCCGCTCCATTGATAGACTTTTAGCTGCTTGCCGCTTCTCTCCCGATGACCCGACGTCTTGTTCATCGCACCTGGCTAACCATCGGATCGCCCAAGACCGCGATGGCGACACTGCCGATTCCGGTATGCACGCCCAAAGCGGGAGAAGCGTCGGTGATAAAAATTTCTTCAACTTTGAATCGTCTTCTTAGCTCGTTGGAATACCATTTCGCCATAGGAGCATTCAACACGTGCACGATCCCAAAACGGGGGTTGCGGATGGTCATGGCAAACTGGTCGGCCAATTCCAATGTCTTTTGGAATCCTCTTTTGCTGCCGATGACTTTTGCGGCTTCGGCCACTTTGCCGTTCGGATTAATGCTGAGCACCGGTTTGAGATTCAGCAGGGTGCCCAAGAGGCCTTTGGTGCGATTCAACCGCCCGCTGCGGATGACGTATTTGAGGGTCGGAACGCTGGCAAAAATTCGCACGTTTTCCACCGCGATTCTCAGTCGCCGAAGAATCGCCTCATGCGACAAGCCTTGTTCGATCAGCTTCCCGGCTTCGGCGACCAACAATCCCAAGGCGGCGGAGGTGGTCCTGGAGTCGAGGATGTCTATTCTTCTTCCGCTTTCAAAGTTCTTGGCCGCTTGGCGCGAGCCGTTCAGAGTGCCGCTCAACTGCTGGGAAATATGTAGACCGATGATGGACTCGTACCGGCTGGCCAAACGATCATAAGCTTGAATAAACTGAGCCGTAGACGGCTGCGACGTTGCCAAGCGTTCGGTCGAGGTTTGCAGCACCTGATAAAAATCCTGCGGCTTTATTTCCAAGCGATCCAAATGGCTCCGATCGCCAATCATCACCTGGACCGGGACGACGTGCACGTGATATTTTTCCAAAAGCTCCGCCGGCAAGTCGCACGTAGAATCGGTCAGCAGAGCAATGCCCGTCTGTGGGGCCAAGGAACGAGCGTTTTGGTTCTGTTTGCGCATGTCCTCAATTTTCGTTTGGGCTATATTGCCCACGCCCTTGGCTACGGCAAAAACCGCATCCGGCTGATTGGTATGGATATGCACGCGCATCTTGTGCTCGGAACCGACTACGATCAGGGAATCACCCAATGGCCGAAGACGGTCGTGGAGAATCCTGGGGTCCAAGCTGGTTCCGTCGATCAAACATTCGGTGCAGTATTGATGAGTGATTTCTTCGTTGATTTTATGAAAGTGGAAATGCCGGATCTTTTCTACCACGTGCGAGCGGGTTTTGAGGGCGGCAATTTTGCCGGATTCAATGAATTCGACCAGACCTTCGATGATATGGACAAAACCCTGGGCGCCGGCATCTACTACCCCCGCCCTTTGCAAAACCTTTAGCTTTTTCGGCGTCTCCGCTAATGATTCTTTGGCGCGATGCAGGGATTCTTTCAGCAACTCGACAAAATCCCGTTTTCCTGCCGCATGCTGGGTCAGGTGGGCGGCCCAATCCTTCATCACGGTAAGAATGGTTCCATCCTTGGGGTTCGACAAGGCTTCACGAGCTCGTTCTGCCGCGTCGGCCACGGCTTCGGCAAAGGCCTGCGTCGATAGTCGCAATTTCCCTTTGGTGGCTTCTGCAAAACCATGAAAGAACTGCGCCAGAATGACGCCTGAATTGCCGCGCGCGCCGAGCAACGCGGACTCGGCGATGACGTTGCTGACGTCGCTGAAAGAGCGATCATGGCAAGTCTCCGCAGCCAGAGCAATGCTCCTCATCGTGGCCGCCATGTTGGTGCCGGTGTCGGCATCGGCCACCGGAAAAACGTTGATGTCGTTCAGCGACTCTTGCATCTGCACCACGCGATTGGCCGCAGCAATGATCGAGCGTCGCAGTCGGGAGCCGTTAATGTATTTTATTTGTGCGTATGCCAAATCGTCCAGTCGGCTAAGAAAGTTTGGAAAAAAGCTGGCGGCAATTTAGAGCATTTCAATTTGATATGCAAAGGGAAATTATCCAGAACGTGCAGGTGGCAAGTCGCCGGTCACAAATGGCAAGATGCATATTTACAGGATGACCTGGTTGAGGTAAATTGGAGCTTCATGGGGGAGACTGCTTGCCATGACGCAGCTTGCGATAGGATTGATCGAAATCGTGGGCAAAGACGCCGTGCATGGCTAAGGCCATCTGCGTTTCTAAGAGGCCAAACGGAGTGCCCATATCCAGACGCAGGCCATCAATTTCCAGACCGACGGCGCCTTCGCGCCGGCAAAGCTCTGCCTGAGCCGCAGTGAGTTGAATTTCACCCTTTTCGCGGATGTTCTGCTCGATGTGTTCTTGCAGCACGGTGAAAATTCCGGGGGTCAGGATGTGCATGCCGAAAAACGTCAGGAAGGTATCTTCGGGCATTCCCTCTGTTTTGAGATACCGACGAGCGTAGGCGACATCCGGTTTTTCTCTGACCAGAGTCAACTGATAGGCAGCAGGATTCCGTGCGAGAGGTGTTCCGGTGACGGTGCCAAAAAGATAAATGAGCTCCGCCGGAGTCTGCTTGACTGCATAGACCGGTTGCTGGAACCGCCGGAAGCCGGCAATAAGCTGATTTGCGCAAGATTCCTTTTGATTGGAAATGTAGATGTGATCTCCGAGCATCAGCAAGAACGGCTCGTCGCCCACCCACTCTTTGGCGCAATAGACCGCATGGCCAAAACCATCCTGCGAGCTTTGCTGCACGTAGGTAATGGCCTGTTGTAGCTTTTCCAGCAGCTCCGATTGTTTGAATACCCAGCGCTTGTCCTTGCAAGCCGCCAGCTCTTTTTTGCTCAATGAATGAAAATGCTCTTTGAACCGCGCTTCCATTCCCGGCTGGACGATGATACACAGTTCCTCGATGCCCGCCGCGAGGGCCTCTTCAACGATGATTTGAATCGCCGGCTTGGTGATGCCGTCGCGATCCACCAGAGGGAAGAGCTCCTTTTGTACCGCGTTGGTGGCGGGATACTGGCGGGTACCTCTGCCCGCGGCAGTGATGACGGCTTTTCTTATCATGACGAATGGACTCGCCGATCACAGTCAGTTGCAATGCAGATTGTCATTGCGGAAGCATGTTTAGGTTGGCGCGCTGCCATGACGGGAACTCAAGGGCCCCGTTCCGATTAAAGGATGTCATATTTTTGCAGTAGCTTTTGCAGCACCGGCTCAATCTGTCGGCGCAAGGTAGCGTTCGCATAGGCCAGCCAGGAGACGTTGCTCACCACGTCCAGCGGCGCGTTCAGAGGTGAGCCGTCAATGCTGGTGATGATCACGCCGGCTTCGCGCGCCACCAATTCCGTGCAGACGTCATACGGATGAGCCGCCAGACTGGGCGGATTGCCGACCAAGCCGCCTGCTTGCATCAAATGCGCCCGAAAGTCACCGCTAAACCGATCATGCCCCATGGTAAGCTCGTAGAATTGCCCACCGGTGCTCACGTATTGGTCATCAAAAACAGAGGTCGGACTCTCGCGAGTGAGCAGGCCCAGCTCCGACAGCAATTCCTCTTCGATGGCTGCGGTTATTTGCTTGCGTCCCGGGAAAAACTTGGTCAGCATGGCAAAGCCGTGTTCCAGCGATTGCGCCGTGCTCGGCCGCGGGTAAAAATCTTTGCTTTCCCCGGTAAGCAAATTCATCCGTTCCCCTTTTGCGCCGCGACCGCGGATGGAAAAAAGCATGTCGGCCAAATACTGCTTGCTCAAGGGGACTTCAGTTTGAATGGCCAGCTCAATGTCGGCTAAGCTGGTGGCGGGGCCGCGATTTGGGGCGATGCCGGAAAGAATCCAGGCGCTGCGCTTGTCGTACATGATGCCACGCGTGCCGTCGATTGGATCCACGATCAAGCGAAACTCGGCATCTTCAGTGGTAGAAGTGGAGGGAAAAACCTGCGTCCCTATGCCTTCGGCGATAAGCACAAAGCTCTCTTCTTTTCCCCACTTTTCGCACTGCTCCAAGAGGATAGCCTCGCAGCTCTCATCGATGCGGTAGATAATATCCGAATCCGACTCGCGAGCTACCCCGGCAAGATGCTCCATCTCATGATCCCGGGTATAACCGGTTATCGCATTGCGCAATGCGATGTGGATAGATTTTAACCGACTGAGAGCCCGGGTTAAAAAATCGGTATCCATTGCCTACTAAGCGAATATAACGCTGGTGATGCCCAATTCCAGCGCCCCTGGCGAGGAACCGACAAATAGATCGGGCCTTACTTTTGTCGCGTCATAATACCGGGCCGCAATGTTGTGCAGGACGTCGTCGGTGCCTGTCCCAGCTAAAACCGCTACGGTTCCACCGCTTCCGCCGCCGGTGATTTTGGCGCCGTATAAGCCCCTTCCCGGGCCTTGGGCTTGAACCAGCTTCACCAGCAGGTCGGTGTTCTTATGGCCAAGGCCGCAATTCTTGTCATAGCTGGCGTGGGATTCGTACATCAACTGGCCGGCTTCCACCATCCGGCTTTCGTCGCTTGAACCTGAGCTGCCATCCAGCAACTCCACGAACCGTAAAACGCGGGAATTCTCCATAATAGGATGCTCGGTACGGCTGCGCGGCTGATATCGCTTTTCCGGATCGACTTGGGTGGCCGGGTCATCATGAAACTGATACTTTTCCAAAAACTCTTTCCCGAGAAGCTTTGCCGGCACTATTTTTCTCAGAGTACCGTTCCATTCTTCCACTGGGACATTACAGAGATAGCCGCCATAGGGGATTTGTCCCGCGTACTTTTGCGTACGATTGAAAATGATTCTTCTGCCCATGAAGGTTGCAACGCGAGCGTCCGTGTACCGAAAATCGTTGATGGAATGTCTGATCCCGGAGTTGATTCCGACAAATTGGAATCCCTTCGGGATGGTGACCATTCTTAAAAGCTCATGCGGCTGGCAGCGCAACAACAATAAGCTGCCGTTTAGTCCCATTGCTGTGGAAACTTGATCCATTATTCCACAAGGCGCGCCGACAATCTGGTTTTCGACAATTTGACAAGACCGGGCCAATTGAAAACCATCGAGGGCAATTTGATAAGCGGTTTGAATGGCGTACATGCTCGCCACTTCCAACGCCGCAGAGGAGCTGATGCCGGCGCCGAGCGGAATATTGCTGCTCACACCAATGCTGGCCCCATGGTCGAACTTTTCGATCAGACCTTCGGCCAACAGCACGGCAAAGGCGCCCAAAATATATGCCGCCCAGCGTTTCTTCTCATCCTTTCTGAATTCCTCGTAGAGGACGTCATAGGATTTCAACCGTCCGGCAGCAAAAAAATCGTCCAAATGATACTCGACAATGCCGGCCAACCCTTGATCTTCTATTCCTAAGCTGCGAATGAGGATGCGCCGGTCGATGCGTTTCTGCACGCCGACAATGGTCGCTTGGCGCAAGGTGCCTTCCAAGACGGCGGAACCGGAATAGTCGGCAATTCCTCCCATGACGTCCAAGCGTGCCGGGGCGCGGGCGATGAATATTTCCCGTCCCGGTACAAAGATGCCCCCGAAGAGGCGCTTGATTTTGCTCTTGTAAACATTCAAATCGTCCGGTGCAAAGGTACTGCTTTTGGTCTGTTGCGCCATAGTCATACTGTCCCCTTCATTAGGTCAGCGAGTGAGTTTCATGTTGTGGTATGCTTTAACCCTGAAGATAACCAGATTTGAATCGCCAAACGCCGAGGTGAATATCTTGCTACCGGACACTTTTAAACCAACCACGGATCGTCACGGAATGACACGGATT
>DYKH01000646.1 GCA_020722685.1 Caldithrix sp.
GCAGGCGTCACACCCTATACGTCCTCTTTCGAGTTTGCAGAGTGCTGTGTTTTTGTTAAACAGTCGCAGCGGCCTGGTCACTGCAACCCACTTGGGCTCCACGAGCAAGTCGCTTCACCTACCATGGGCGCACCTTCTCCCGAAGTTACGGTGCTATTTTGCCTAGTTCCTTCACCCGAGTTCTCTCAACGCCTTGGTCTTCTCGACCTGTCCACCTGTGTCGGTTTTGGGTACGGTCGCTCATAATCTGAAGCTTAGAGGCTTTTCCTGGAAGCTTGGTATCAATCACTTCGTCTCCGTAGAAACTCGTCGTCATGCCTTGGCATTGACCCCCCGGATTTGCCTAAGGGATCTGCCTACACACTTAAACCGGTACTACCAATCACCGGCTGACCTAACCTTCTCCGTCCCCCCATCGCAATTATGAACGGTGTAGGAATATTAACCCACTTCCCATCGACTACGCTTCTCAGCCTCGCCTTAGGGGCCGACTCACCCTGCGCCGATTGACGTTGCGCAGGAAACCTTGGACTTTCGGCGTGCGTGGTTTTCACACGCATTATCGTTACTTATGTCAGCATTCGCACTTCTGATACCTCCAGCATGCCTCACAGCACACCTTCAACGGCCTACAGAACGCTCCTCTACCATGCCTTGCGGCATCCGCAGCTTCGGTACTGTGCTTGAGCCCCGTTAAATCTTCCGCGCAGGCCGACTTGACTAGTGAGCTATTACGCTTTCTTTAAAGGATGGCTGCTTCTAAGCCAACCTCCTAGCTGTCTATGCCTTCCCACATCGTTTCCCACTTAGCACAGATTTAGGGACCTTAGCTGGCGGTCTGGGTTGTTTCCCTCTTGACGATGGACGTTAGCACCCACCGTCTGTCTCCCATGCTCGCACTGCTCGGTATTCGGAGTTTGCTATCGCGGGCTAAGTCTAGACGACCCGCCCAACGATTACAGTGCTCTACCCCCGAGCGTGATACATGAGGCACTACCTAAATAGTTTTCGAGGAGAACCAGCTATCTCCGGGTTTGTTTAGCCTTTCACCCCTATCCACAGCTCATCCCCTAGTTTTGCAACACTAGTGGGTTCGGACCTCCAATTGGTTTTACCCAACCTTCATCCTGGCCATGGATAGATCACCCGGTTTCGGGTCTACGCCCAGCTACTATGCGCCCTATTAAGACTCGCTTTCGCTTCGCCTCCCCTATTCGGTTAAGCTCGCAACTGAACGTAAGTCGCTGACCCATTATACAAAAGGTACGCAGTCACCCCTCCTTTAATGGCCCTCTTCCCGGCTCGGCAAAGAGGCTTATTTCACTCATTCCTTCTTGGACTTTTGCCAACCTCGCTACGCTCGGTTGTCAAAGCCCCGAAGGCCATTAAAGGAGGGGCTCCCACTGTTTGTATGCATGCGGTTTCAGGATCTATTTCACTCCCCTCCCGGGGTTCTTTTCGCCTTTCCCTCACGGTACTAGTTCACTATCGGTCGATTACGAGTATTTAGCCTTGGAGGATGGTCCCCCCATGTTCAGACAGGATTACACGT
>DYKH01000647.1 GCA_020722685.1 Caldithrix sp.
GTGGCTTTCGAGCCAGCGATTCGTCAGTGTGAAGATCGCGGCATCCCAGGCGTAGCGTCCGGTATTGCCCCAGTCGCCGGGGCCGAAAACCCGGCGGTCGCGGAACGAAATGGCCTGCCGCCCAACTTTGAGCTGCAACGGTTTCAAGGGCTGACTCTCAAAGTACGCCTGATTGATGTCCAACGGATCGTGAATTGGATTATTGCCGCTGGCAAAATCCTGATCCGAGAATGATGAGCCAAAGACACGAGCGTCCTGCAACTGAAAATGGACTCGCGCATTCGGGCTGAAGCGAACATCGGTTTCCAACCGTAGGCGGGAAAGCAGAAAATCTTCGGTTTCCCCGGTGCCGAAATTTTTGACATGAAATTCGTCTTGAAGCTCTCCGCGAAGGCGGTAAGTGCCGCTCACAGTTAGGCTGGCGCCACCGATGTTCCAGCTCAGTCGGTTGATTTCCTCAGCGTTTGCCATCGACTGGATAGAGCCGATCGACGGGATAGCAAACGCGATATAAAAAATAATGCCTCGTACAATTTTCCTCATTCATTCAATACCTGATATTGTCAAATGACGTCCGCTTCATTCAACACCGGTTTAGAACAACGGCTTTAGCAAATCCCAGATCATTTTCAGCGCGATGATATAGAGAATAATGCCGATGGCGATTTTCACCTGTTGGCGACTCAATTTTTTTCTCATCAAATACGCACCCAACAACGCTCCGGAAATCGATCCCACCGCGCACAGGGATAAAAGCCAGACATGAATATTTCCGGTGGTGGCATGGCCCAAAAATCCCGCCAGAGATGAAAAAATCACGATAAAGGCGGTTGTCGCCGAAGCCTTTTTGGGATTGAATCCCAACCACACCAGCACAGGCACGATAAAGTTGCCGCCGCCCACGCCTAAAAGTCCGCCCAGGTATCCGGCAAAAGAGCCGACGCCTACGCCATAACCGACCAGTTTTTTGGTATTGACTTCGATCGGCTTTTCCTTCGCTTGATAAAAAAGCATCATGGAACCGGCGAACAATAAAAAGCCCACGAACAGCCAGAGCAGCACTTCTCGGGGCAAATGCTCAGCCGTTCGTGCGCCCAGAGGTGAGAGCACTGTGGCAACGATCAAGATGGGCAAGGCGGTTTTGAACACGATCAGCCGGTCGCGGGCGAAGCTGATCGAGGCAAAGATCATGGCGATGGAATTCAACAACAGCGCCGTGGACATGGCGGTTATCAGTGGGATGCCCAAAGCCAGAAATACCGGAATGAGAATGAATGCCGCGCCCACACCAGCAATGGTCAAAACGGTCGTAAAAAGAAACGTCACAATGGCGGCAACGGCATAGATCGACATTCGTTATCCTTTCATATCACATTCATAAAGCCTGATGCGATCCAGAAAAAGATAATGCGGCGGGCCGCATCAGGCTTCCATTTTTTCTTTTATTTGCCATACCCGGAACAAGGGATACAGACCGGCTGTCCGTCTTTGGTGCGCAGATAGCGCTCAAAAACGTACTCGCCGCACACGCTGCACTTGGCTTTGTTGAAC
>DYKH01000648.1 GCA_020722685.1 Caldithrix sp.
TACAACCAATAGATGCAATATCTACCCCAAGATGCGATATTTACCTGTTGCTAAGCTCGACTTTTGCCGTTTTTTAGGCTGCTAAACGATGGATAAAAAATACATTGGCATAAAAAACAGACTCCTGCCGATGCTTATTATTGTTAACGATAATAAGTTTGGAAAGGAGTCCATTATGCTTACTATACCATCGGCAGCCGAACAACTTTTTCTTCAGTTTTCTACTGCATTTACAAAACCGACGTTCCAGCGTATTCTTCCACTGGCCATCGGAGCCATTATCACCATAGGCAGACGAACAGTCACTGCTGTATTGTGGACAATGCGTTCGGTGATCGATGGGCATTGCAGTACGTATCATCGTATCTTTTCTCGGGCGCGTTGGTCGTTGTGGCCCTTGGGTAAGGTTTTGGCCGCAACAATTCTGCAACTCATTCCTCCTGACGAACCTGTTTTGGTTCCGATGGACGACACAACGGCCCAGCATCGCGGTAAGCATGTCTACGGCAAGGGCTGCCATCACGATGCGGTCCGCTCGGCTCACAAACATATCGTCTATCGCTGGGGACATCGGTGGATAGTACTGGCCATTTCGGTAAAGTTCCCATTTACTTCTCGCCGATGGGCTTTGCCGGTACTGTGTGCCCTGTATCGGCCGGAGGAACTCAATCGTGCTGAAAAACGCAGGCATAAGACCGCTCCTCATCTGGCTCGCCAACTTATGGCTGTCCTGATACACTGGTTTCCGCAGCGAAAATTCGTATTTCTGGGCGATGGCGGCTATGCCTCGCATGATCTGGCCATGTTCTGTTATCGTCATCGGCATCATGCTACGCTGGTCAGTCGTTATCATGGAGACGCCAATCTTTATGCACCACCGCCCAAGTATATACGAAATCGGAATGGCCGCCCCCGTACCAAAGGCCGCCCATTGCCAAAACCTCAACAGTTGGTGGCCCGCCGAAAATTGTCTCCTTTTACGGTCAGTTGGTATGGCGGCTCCGATCGCCGAGTTGAACTGACCGGAGATAGCGGTCTGTGGTACAAGGCAGGTAAGGGTTTGGTTCCGGTCCGTTGGGTCTTCGTCCATGACATTCAAGGCACCCACCGCGATGAATACTTCTATACGACCGACACCAGCCTGAGCATTGAGCGGATTGTCAGTTGGTTCACTGCCCGCTGGCCTATTGAAACAACCTTTGAGGAAATGCGGGCTCATTTGGGTTTTGAAACTCCGCGACAATATGTGGCTAAATCGGTCTTACGTACCGCACCGTGTCTGTTGGGATTGTTCAGTATAATCTGTCTTATCTTTGCCGGACATACACGAAGCCATAGCATCAAGGTTCATGCTACAGAATGGTATAAGAAAGCGGAACCGACATTCTCTGATGCCATTGCCACCGTGCGACGGCTGTTTTGGCAAAAAACTATTTTTGAAGAGGCTTCTTATCATAAGGGTTTTCAAAAACTATCATCGAAATTAAAGAATCTGCTGCTGGAGTACCTCAGCCAGGCAGCCTAACGATAAAAATGGCAAAAGTCGAGCT
>DYKH01000649.1 GCA_020722685.1 Caldithrix sp.
GGGCCGCTCAAGCGGCTCGTAGAAATAGTCCCCTTGCGAGTCGTCGATACCGATCTCGCAAACCTGACGATAAATAGCTTCGTTGGACACGAACTCCGCCACCGTCCGAATGCCCATTTCATGCGCAAAATCGCAGATGTGCTGCACAATAATTTGCGAATTGCGATCATGCGGCAATGTCCTGATCAGGCTGCCATCGATCTTCAGGATATCCATGTTCAATTTGATCAGATGATCGAAGTTCGAATAGCCGGAACCGAAGTCATCGATGGCGAACAGGCATCCTTTTGCCTTGAACCGTTGAATAAAGGCACTGACGACCTCGTAGTTGTTCACACCTTCGCTTTCCAGAATCTCGAACACGAGCAGATGCCCCATGCCGGTTTCCGTTAACCGTTGCGCGAGGTAATCCGACAATTCCTGATTCATCAAATCTTCGGTCGAAAGATTGATGCTGACCGGAACCGTGCTTTCCTTGAATACCTCCAGCACCTTGTCGATCATCACTCGGGTCAATTGGCTATAGAGTTTGGTTTTCTTCGCAACATCCAGAAACTGGTAGGGGGTTATGACCATACCATCCGAATCGATCATCCGGATCAGCGCCTCATACTTGGTTACCGCTTGCGTCTTGTTATCCACGATGGGTTGGAAGTAAGGCACGATCCGGGATGTTTCGATGGCATCTTTGATTCGCTTGTACCAGGCAATATTGTTTTCCTGCTGCTTCGTCGAATCCAAACCATTAAACAGGCCGAGGCTCTGATGATCCAATTTGGCCTGCTTGATCGCAGCCGACGCATGAGCCAGCCCACCATCAGCCGCGTGGGCCACACCCACCGTGATGGTCAGCACAATCTCCACACCCGCCACCTTGAATGCTGAATTGGACGTTGCGGCGATCAAATCGACAAAAAAGAGCCTGACTTCGGATAGCAATTCGGAAGCTTTGAAATACAGCGCAAATTCATCACCCCCCATCCTGTACAGTTGAATATCGTCCCGGCCTTGGGCACGCGCTTTCAACCACAATCCATACTGTTTCAGGAGCGCATCACCGATAGCGACCCCGTACACGGCGTTAATGTCACTGAAACGATCAATATTGATCAAACCGATCAAACCGCCCGAGCTGGCATTCAGTTGATCGATAAATGCCACTCGATTCGGCAAACCGGTATCTGCATCGGTGGTTAGATGATGTTGCAACTGTTCGCGATGCTCAAATGCCCGGATCGCGAAGCCGATATCGCCCGCCAGCTCCTCCAACATCGCTATTTCCTTTAGTTCAAAACCCGATCCACGCAGGGCGTACACGACCAGCACGCCCAGCGGATCATCCTGAACGTTTGATACAAGAGGCAATGCAATCAGTGAACCCGATGACTTTTGTGCTGCCAGCAACTGCCAAGGTGCAAGGTGCAAACCCGGGTCCGAAGCATCAAGCGCTATCTGCTCAACCACAACGGCGCGCTTTGTCATAAACGCTTGGATAAACGGATTTCCCGCATCGATCTCGGCGCCATCGGTCATCAAACGCCCGAGACATA
>DYKH01000650.1 GCA_020722685.1 Caldithrix sp.
TGGGAAATACTTGATCGAATAGCCAGCGTCATGGATATCATTGTGGGCAGCATTGCTCTGGCAGGCTTTATAACTGCCTATGTTAATCCAGCATATTTCCGACGTTTTACCAGCCTGATCAGGGGCAACAGGCACGAAGGCGGCGAGGAAGTCGAGACTCTCAAAGTAGACGGTGCCGTTTACACCGTCAGCAGAAAAGAAACACCCATATGGTCTATGGATAAGATCAAGCCAAGTCATATTATATTGATCGGCAGCGAACAGACCGCCGATGTTGAAAAAGAAATCCGGGAACATGCCGCACAGCGTCATATTCATATCCAACAAAGCATTAATCTGCACGATGTTGACAGCGTTGCTGAATGCCGCGATGAAACCATGCGTGCCATTCAGGAACTGCGACATAAAGGCTGCAAAACCATTGCCGTAGATATCACTGGTGGCAAGACGACCATGAGCATTGGCGCTTTTCAGGCCGGTGACCAGGAAAACGTGGATGTCATTTATATTACTGCGCCGTATGATCGTAATTTGGGTCATCCCGATCTTAACCGCGCCAAAATTTACGCTATTCGGGAAAGCCAGGATAGTTAATGTGATCCATCAGGAGCCCTCATGCACTGGTCTACACCTTTTGCAACTACGCAGAATTCTATTGAACCTAAGCCTCGTCCGGCTCTGGGGCTTTATGAGGCTTGGCAAGATTACCGCCTGCTACGCCTTCGTTTCCGCATCCGCTCATTAGGACTTCATCTGCCGTATTTCCATGGTGCACTTTGGCATGGCGTCATTGGTGCCCGGCTGCGAGAGCTGGACCCACTTGCCTATCTTGAACTCTGGGAAAACGAGCGTTGTGGTGCTTACGCGTTGCACGCACCCTTGGGTCCGGAACTTATTCCGGAAGATGAGCTTTTTGGCTTCGAGCTTTCCCTCTTTGGCGATGCCATTCGTCACACGCCTAGTCTCATAGCTGCGGTTGATGCTGCCACGCATGCCTTGGGTATGACTCAGCCGGATCACCAGCGTGGACGTGGAATTCTTGAAGAGGTCTGGCAAGTCACTCCTGGCGGCATGATTCCACTTAATCTGCACACACGGGTGGATGCGCTTGGCATATCTGTCAGCACCATACTCAATAGCATTCCAGAGGGATCGTCTCCGGCCGTGAGATTGATTCTGGATTACCCGCTGCGCTTAAAACAAAACGGGATTCTCGTCAAACAACATCCAGATTTTGCAACATTAATGCGCCGTATTCTGGGGCGTATGCGGCAACTGCATCCGGTCAATGCGGCAGAAGATGCGCGCAGGCTTTTGGATCAGGCAAAACAAATCAGTAGTCATGGAGCCGTGCGTTGGGGAGACTTGCAGCGTTGGTCGGCTCGACAACAACAAGAGATGGTGTTCGGTGGGTTGATCGGATTTCTGGAATACCATGGCCATATGGAGCCTTTCCTGCCCTGGCTTGCTTTAGGGGAATGGCTGCATATTGGCGGAAAAAGTGCCTTTGGCTTTGGTAGTTACCAACTGCAAATTGCAGAGCAGTCAA
>DYKH01000170.1:0-5663 GCA_020722685.1 Caldithrix sp.
TTGCCCGTCCTGCGACCAGAAGCGGGCGCTGTTGCTGGGCATGCGGCTGGCGGAGGAAGTCTCGCCTTTGCCGTCCTTGACGCTCGCGCCCTGCCGCACTTCCGGGCCGACGGCCACTTCAGCAATGTCACGCACGTGAATCGGCACGCCTTCGTGCTCGGTGACGACAATGTTGCGGATATCGTCAATGGTTTGAATAAGGCCAATGCCGCGCACGATATACTGCTCAGCCGCGTGGCTGAGAATCCCGCCGCCGGCATTGGCATTGTTGGCGGCAATCGCCTCAAAAACTTCCCGCAGGGAAATTCCGTATTTGAACAAAAGATCGGGATCCACCAGCATCTGATATTGCTTGACGAAACCGCCGAAGGAGTTCACATCGGCAACGCCGGGCACGGTTTTGAGCAGCGGCCGCACTATCCAGTCCTGCATGGTGCGCAGGTCGATGAGCTGTTCTTCGCTCAGCCCACCCTCTGTGGTCGGAGGCTCCAGTGTGTATTGGTAGATTTCTCCCAGGCCGGTGGAAACCGGGCCGAGCGAGACTTCCACGCCTTCAGGCAATCTCTCTTTGGCTTCGATGAGGCGCTCCAGCACCAACTGGCGGGCAAAATAAATATCCACGCCATCTTCAAAAACAATGGTCACCATCGACAAGCCAAATTTGGACAGTGAGCGCAGCTCGGTGAGGCGCGGCAAACCGCTCATGGTGACTTCGATGGGGAAGGTGACGAATTTTTCCACTTCCACCGGCGAGCGGCCGGGCGTTTCGCCGATGACTTGTACTTGAATATTGGTGACGTCCGGAAAGGCGTCGATGGGAATCTTCCGCAGCGCATTGATGCCGAGGCCGATGAGCAGCACCGTAAAAATTACAATAAGCACGCGGTTGCGCAGCGAGAAGGCGATGAGTTTGTCGATCATGGCTTATTCCTCCCCGAAGCTTGCTTTCGCCAGTTCCGAGCGCAGCACAAATGCGCCGCTGGTGACCACTCGCTCGCCTGGTGCAAGTCCCTCGAGAATGACCACGCTGCCATCAATTTTTTGGCCGAGGCGAATTTTGCGCTTCATAAAACTGCTGTCCGACTGCGGCACAAACACAAAACGCAGATCGCCTTCGGTCTGTACCGCGACTTCCGGCACAACGATGAGATTGGCAAGCTCGCCGCTCTGCAGCGTCACCGTCGCGAACATCTGCGGCTTCAGCTTGCCGAAGGGATTCTCCACCTCGATGCGCGCTTTGACCGTGCGCGTGGTCTCGTCGAGCACGTCGAAAATCGTGGTGAGTCGGCCATGAAATTTTTCACTGGGATAGGCCGCCACTGCGACCCCCGCGGCCAGGCCGGGTTTGATTTTGGCCAAATCCTTTTCGTAAACATCTGCCAGCACCCACACTCGAGAGATGTCGACGAGATGAAACAAAGTCGCGCCGATCTCCACAAAGTGGCCAAGGATGTCTTTGGTTTCGGTGATGGTGCCGGCGTAGGGAGCACGAATTTCGAGAAAAGTTTTAGGGACGTGTCCGGAGATGACTTCTTCAATATCCTTTTCAGTAGCTCCCATGACCAGCAATTTGCGGCGCGCTGATTCGAAAATAGCGCGCGTCATACGCAGTTCCAGGGAATCGCGACGGGCGGTTGCAACTTGGAGACGTTCTTCGGCTTGAATGATCTCTGCCTGCGCCGACAGGTAGTCCGGGCTGTAAATCGTCGCTAACAAGTCGTCTTTTTCGACGCGGTCGCCCAAAAACGCATAGACTTGCTCCACGCGCCCAGGCACGCGGGCCGTAAGATGCGCCACCCGCCGTTCGTCAAAAACCACACGACCCGGAATGGTAATCGTTTCGATCAGAGAATGCTTTTGAACAACATCAATTCTTATGCTTGCTAATTGCTGTTGCTCCGGATCGAGATTGACGGTTGGGATGACGTCGCTTTCAACATCCTCCCGCAACTCTATTTTTTCCGGAGCCGCGTTTTTCCCGCTGCAGGCAAACAGCAAGGGAATAATGAGTAAAATAAGGTCGAATCCATTCATTTTCATCGTTAAATAACTCCTCGTTGACGGTCAAAAAATTGTCTCACTGGCCACTTCCAGATCGGCCAGCGCCACGTAATAGTTATACAGGGCGCGATAGTATTCCGCCTTGGTAACGGTATAGGTACGATAAATGTCGATCAGATTAAGCGCATCGATCTGGTCGTTTTGGTAATGAGAAATACCGGCGCGCAGCTCGTCTTCCACGTCGCGCAGCAGAGTGTCCTCAAAAAGGCGCACCTGCTCTTCGGCCGCCTTGACACTGCGATGGGCATTTTCAATCGCAGTAACCACATTGCGGTTGAACGCGACGTATTGAATCTGCGCTTGATCGAAAGCAGCGCGCGCCTCCAGCGTTGCGCCTCTCGGTCCTTTCCAAAACCACAAAGGAATGGAAATCCCAACGTCGATCTGCCAGTTGTTTCTTACCTGAGTGCCGAAATATTGATTGGCGTTGAAGGGCGGCTGCTCCCTCAGATTCTGATTGAACAACCCGATGGAAAAATCCGGCAGATAATTTTTCTGTGCCAGGCGCATCTGCGCACGGCCACGCTCGATCAGAGCTGCGGTCATACGCCGCGCGGCGCTGGTTTGCCGCATTTCATTCAGCACGGTTTCCACGCTTTTGGCAAACGGCTGGTAGGTAAAATCATCTGCAAGCGTGATCGGCGTGGAACCGGGACGTCCGAGCAAACGATTCAGCTCGGCCAGCGAATTTTGCGCCTCGCGGCGCGCTGCAATCGCCTCGTTGTTGATCCTCGCCAGCTCGGTTTTGGCGCGCAGAACTTCGAGAAAGGGTACCTTTTGCGCCTGATAGCGCACGGTGGCGGTCTCCCGAAATTGCTGCAACAGCTCAGCAATGGCTTCAAAGTTGGTTACCATTTTTTGCGTCAGCCAAGCCCGATAATAAGCTCGTTTCACCTCGGCGCTTACCAACATCTTGGTGCGTTGAAGATTCTCCTCAAAGAATCGGGAATCCATCCTCGCAACGTTGCCGCGCGCGCCACGTTTGCCGGGAAATTCAAAAGGCTGCACGATGCCGATGTTCCGTTCGTCGGCATCGCTGATATTGAAATTTGCGGGAGTCTCTCCCCAACTGACACCAACCTCGAGATTGGGAAACGCCTCGGCTTGTAAGATACGGGCATTGGCGGCATCGACCTCCTTTTGCGCCGCCAGAACGACGGGGTTATTGTGTAGAGCGATTTGAATCGCATCGGCAAGACTCAATTTCTCATCCTCTTGTGCCAGCGCCAGAATTGGACGGATGGATAACAAAAGGAAGAGAATGCTGCCAGGCCGACAAAAGGTTACTTTCATTGTCGTATTGTACCTCCACTGGTCTGATCGATTGTTTCCAGGTCGCTGCTGCTAAAAAGCACTCACGACTGGCTTGGCTTTTGCGAACCATCAAATCAGCAAAGCTAAGATGCTTAATCTCCCCCTGCTTCTTTTTGTAGAGCAAAACAGGGGAGCGTTTAGTGAAATTGGATTAGAGAAAAAATGCGGATAGGGTATCTAACACCGAAGAATGGTGGATTGAAGGTGGAGAGATGTATCATTGACTGAAGAAAGTGATGACGGTCGTCCTGTTAGAGAGATGGCCTCTCCGAACAAAGACGATTGGGAATGAGAAGCGGAAGCTTGAGCATTGGGCGTGGAATCGTGGGGAGGAATGACATGGTTCTCATCGACACTCAGCTTGAGGGACACATCGACACATGGGCTTCCCTGCTCATTGGCGGAAGGCAGTCCCCTGGCGACAAAAGAAGCGACATTAGACGCGGCGCACGATTTGGACGCATTGGAACACTGATGGTGCTGAATTTCCAACGCAACATGACTTTTCGGGGCGATACAAATGACCACATAGGAGACCAAAGACCACTGGCTCACCGCGAGATAAATGCCGAAATGGATCACTACCGCCCATTTGAATAGGCTATTTTTAATTAAGCTCAGCTTCATAGGACTGATACAACGACGAAAACTTTTTACGGTTCCCATGGTGGCCTTGAGCACTTCCTCCCGACGTAGATGATGTTCTAAAAGTACCTCTCACATCAAGTCGCATGCCTTCGTTACCTTTTCACTGGTAATACGGTAATCAAAGATTCAAGCCGTCGCGGCGGGAGGCAACAATCCCTGCTCTGCGCAACACTGCGAGATGCTGAGAAACATTGGCCTTGGAAATCTTCATTTGCCTGATGATCTCGCCAACGCTCATTTCCTTATCTCGCAAAATGTTTAGAATCTCCAATCGCTTTGGGTTGGCTAACGTCTTACACACTTCGGCGTGAAAATGAAGAGTTCCTTGCTCATGTTCTCACCTTGAAAATGATGTTTCGTTGTTTCAAAATTTCGAAACTAATATAAAACCAGCGCAAGAAACTGTCAAGCAAAGAAATCCGCCGCAAGAAGCTCGTTCTGCTTTTGGTCGGCAAAATACGTCATTGATCAACGGGTATGGTGAACGCGTTCACAGGCAAAATCAACACGAAAAACTCCGGGTTGGGCGCCGTATGCTTGTGATATCTTTATCAAGCTAATCCGGCTAACAATTGCGATCTTTCTTACGAGCTCCGTTTGTTTCCTGTTTTTGCCAAGAGAAAGAACCAAATCACGAAAGCCGAGAGTCCGAGTCCCATTATGGTTACTAATATCTGAGATAATTCCATCAATGATTTTTCCCTACTATTCATTTCTACTCAATGTCTGCCTTGAATCGGCGCAACCGCAGTGCATTGCTCACCACGGTCACGCTGCTGGCGGCCATGGCGGCGGCGGCGATCATAGGATCGAACATGATCCCCAATATAGGATACAAGACTCCCGCCGCCACGGGAATGCCCAAGCTGTTGTAGATGAACGAGCCAAACAGATTCTGCTTGATATTGCGCATCGTGGCCTTGCTCAATTTGATGGCCGTGACGACGCCGGTCAGACTTCCCCGCATCAGAGTGATTTCCCCGGTTTCCATGGCCACGTCCGTACCGGTGCCGATGGCGATGCCGACGTCCGCTTGCGCCAAGGCCGGGGCATCGTTAATGCCGTCGCCGACCATGGCCAAAACCTTGCCTTCAGCTTGCAGTTTTTTCACTTCCAGCGCCTTGTTCTCCGGCAGGACTTCGGCGAACACCCGATCTACCCCAACTTGTTTGGCAATAGCTTCAGCGGTGCGACGGTTGTCGCCGGTAATCATAATGACCTCGATCCCCAATTTTTTCAAAGCAGCTATCGCCTTTGCCGAGTCTTCTTTTATCGGATCAGCCACAGAAATGAGTCCTGCCATTCGACCATCGATCGCGACGAAGACCGGCGTTTGTCCCTCATCCGCCAGTCGTGAGGAATGGATCTCCCAGCCGTCCAAGCCAATGCCGCGCTCCTGCATGAGCTTGAAATTTCCTACCAGAAGCGCTCGCCCCTCCACTTTGGCCGAAACGCCTTGACCGGGCATGGCAGAAAAACCCTCCGGGTCGGACAGCTTCAATCCTCTTTCTTTGGCGCTGTTGATGAGGGCTTCGCCCAAGGGATGCTCGCTGGCTCTCTCCACCGAGGCGGCCAGGCGCAGCAGTTCTGACTCTGAAAAACCGTTGATGCTCATCATTTTCACAACTGCCGGCTTGCCG
>DYKH01000170.1:5763-10306 GCA_020722685.1 Caldithrix sp.
TTGGTGGCGCGAAAGCGGAAGGAGCCGGTTTTGTTGATGGTCGCTCCGACAACCGCGATGCCAACTGTCTTTTCCACCGGCAGCGGCTCACCGGTGATCATGGATTCATCAACATAAGAGGCGCCTTGGGTGACCAGACCGTCCACGGGAATCTTTTCTCCCGGGCGAACCAAAATTTCGTCCCCAACGACAACCTGATCGATGGGGATATCCGCCTCTTGGCCGTCGCGAATGACCCGCGCGGTTTTCGGCTGCAGGCCCATCAGCCTTTTGATCGCCTCGGAAGTCCGGCCTTTGGCTCGCGCCTCCAAATATCTACCCAACAAGATGAGGGCGATGATCACCGCGGTGGTGTCAAAATAGACGGTCAGCAGCCCTTGCGGAAAAAGCGACGGCCAGAGGGTAGCGACGCTGGAATACAGAAAGGCCGCTCCGGTGCCGACCGCAATCAGGGTATTCATATCCGCCGCGCGATGCTTGAGCGATTTCCAGGCGCCGACGTAAAACTGCGCGCCGGAAAAAACCAGAACCGGCAGAGTCAGCAGAAAGAGCGCCAGCCAGCGCGTCTGTTGCGGAATGCCGAGAACAAAGGGAAATATCTCCGGAAAGGAGAGGATCAGAATTGGAAGGGTAAACGCTGAAGCAAGAACGAGCTTGTTGCGCAGGCGCTTGAAATGCTCTTCCCTTTGCTGGCGATCCGTATCCTGTTGCGTCAAATCATCCTGGATCGGTATGGCTTCGTATCCGGCGCTCTCCACCGCCGCCTTCAGCTTGGCAAAATCGACCATCTCCGGAATGATGCTGACGTTGGCTTCTTCCGTGCTCAGATTCACCGACGCCTGTAAAACGCCCGGGACCGAGGCAAGCGCCTTCTCCACCCGGCTGACACAGGAGGCGCAGGACATGCCTTTGACGCCAATTTGCAGCGGCACGCCGCCCACCTGATAGCCCGAAGAGAGTACCGCGTGGGTGATGGAGCCAACTCCCGTTTGCAGTGGATCGTAAGCGACCGTTGCCTTGGCATTGGCAAAATTCACATTCGCCTGCTTGACTCCATTCACGGATTTGACCGCTTTTTCCACGGTAAGCGCACAGGAAGCGCATTCCATCCCGACGATGGGTATTTCCAGAGTGACCAATTTTTCTTCTTCGGCGGACGGCGCTTCCCGCAAAGTTACCCCCTTTCTGTCAGACAAATTTTTGTTCACAATCTCTAAGCTCTATTGCTAAAGTATCTCCGAGTCCGGCCAATCGACCTCGGGCCGGCTCAGATCGCTTGAATGACTCTCTGTAGCTTTTCGGCGACTTGGCTGCCGATTCCTTCCAAAGCCGGATTTTGGACGGCTTGCATCGATGCGATCGGATCGATAGCTGAAACGACCGTCTCCCCGGCATCATTGACATATACAATGACATTGCATGGCAGCATGAGGCCGATCTGTTCTTCTGCTTGCAAGGCCTTGTATGCAAATGGCGGATTGCAGGCGCCAAGAATTCTGTACGGCTTGAAATCTACGTCCAGCTTTTTTTTTAATGTGGCTTTGACATCAATCTCGGTCAGGACACCAAAGCCTTCTTTTTGTAGCTCAGCAATCACCTTTTCCAGCGCCTGCTCATAGGACAATTGGCTTGTTTTGCTGAGACCATAGCTCGTCTGCTTCATTCTATTTTTCCTCGTTCGTTCAGTTTCCTTTATAGCGATTTGTCGCTGAATTGGATGATTCAACCTCCAATCAGATTCGATGGTGCTATTTTGCCTCGGGATTGAGGCAAAAGGTTATTGCATTTTTTGATTAATTCACCTACCTTTTGCGCCAGTAAATGTTCACCAGCCCAAGCCGTGCAAATGATGTATCGGCAAAAATGAAACAACATTGAAAAAGGCATTATTCAAAAGGATCACGATGCACAAAATTCTTTACGCCCAGTTTTTAGCGCCGGATATCAAATTGTTTCGTATCCGTGCCCCCAAGATCGCTGCCAAACGAAAAGCCGGTCAATTTGTCATCATACGCGTAACGGAAAAAGGGGAGAGAATTCCGCTGACCATCGCCGACTCGGACACTGTAGAAGGCACGGTGACCATCATCGTGCAGGGCATCGGCAAAACCACCAAGCAACTTAACACGCTCAACACGGGAGATAGCATCATGGATATCGTCGGCCCTTTGGGCAAGCCATCGGAAATCCATCGGTACGGAACTGCGGTCGTCATCGGCGGCGGTGTTGGTACCGCCATCGCCTATCCCACGGCCGTGGCGTTAAAGAAAGCGGGGAATCGAGTCGTTTCCATCGTTGGAGCCCGCTCGAAGGAACTGGTCATTTTAGAAAAAGAAATGCAGGCCACCAGCGACGAGCTATACCTCACTACTGACGACGGCTCCTATGGAACACGCGGATTCGTCACCGACTTGCTGGGCAATTTGCTGAACAACGGGCGCAAGATCGATTTTGTCTTGGCCATCGGGCCGATTCCAATGATGAAAAAGGTTGCCGACGTTACTCGGCCCTTTGGCATCAAAACGGTGGTGAGCTTGAATCCGGTCATGGTGGACGGAACCGGAATGTGCGGCGGCTGCCGCGCCACGGTGGACAATAAGACGGTCTTTGTTTGTGTGGATGGGCCCGAGTTCGACGCACATAAGGTGGACTATGACGTTCTGGCCAAACGCAACCGGGCGTACCTGCGGCAGGAGAAAACTTCCTTAGAGCTGTTTTTGCGGCAACACGAAGATGCGTTCCGCCAAGGGAGGATAGAAGAATGCAGACTGCCGCACGCACAGAGATATTAATTCGATTCTCAGGAGAGGAAAAGAGTGGAAAAGGTAACCGGAAAGGGGAGGATGAGCATTCCTCGGCAAAAAATGCCTGAGCAGAATCCTGCGGAAAGAATTCATAATTTTAATGAAGTCAATTTGGGGTTCACCGCTGAGCTGGCGGTGCAGGAGGCTTTGCGTTGCCTGCAGTGCCGCAAGCCGGTGTGCATCGACGGCTGTCCGGTACAGATCAACATCCGGGATTTCATAGCGCTGGTGGCGGAAAGAAATTTTCTCGGCGCGGCCAAAATCATCAAGGAAGACAATATGCTGCCGGCGATATGCGGACGGGTTTGCCCGCAGGAAGAGCAGTGTGAAGCGAAATGCATCGTCGGCAAGAAAGGCGAGCCCGTGGCCATTGGTCGTTTGGAGCGCTTCGTCGCCGATTACGAGAGAGAACGGGCGGGACTTTCTTTGCCCACCTGCAAGCCGAAAAACGGCAAGCGCGTTGCTGTCGTCGGCAGCGGCCCGGCGGGATTGTCCTGCGCCGGCGATCTGGTGCAAATGGGCTATGAGGTGACCGTTTTTGAAGCCTTGCACGAGCTGGGCGGCGTCCTCACCTACGGCATTCCGGAATTTCGGCTGCCAAAGGCCATTGTCAAACAGGAAATAGATAATCTCGCCAAGCTGGGAGTGGAGTTTATCACCGACGCGGTCATCGGCAACACGGACACCATCGACGAGTTGTTGAAGGACGGCTATTCTGCGGTGTTCATCGGTACCGGCGCCGGGCTGCCCTGGTTCATGGGAATTCCTGGGGAAAATCTGATCGGCGTCTACTCCGCCAATGAGTTTCTAACCCGAGTGAATTTGATGAAGGCCTATCGTTTTCCGGAATACGATCAGCCGATCATCGATGTCAAGGATAAGAACGTGGCCGTCATCGGCGGCGGCAATACGGCCATGGATGCAGTACGCGTTTCCAAGCGATTGGGGGCCAAGAACGCCTATATCATCTATCGCCGCTCGGAGAAGGAAATGCCGGCCAGAATCGAAGAGGTTCACCACGCCAAGGAGGAAGGCATCGAATTCATCATGCTGACCGCTCCGGTGGAATTCATCGGTGATGAGAACGGTTGGCTGAAAGGCGCACGCTGCATCAAAATGCAGTTGGGCGAGCCGGATGCTTCCGGGCGCAGGCGTCCGGTGCCGATGCCGGGTTCCGAGTACCTCATAGATCTGGATGTGGCCATCATCGCCATCGGCAATGGCTCGAATCCGCTCATCTCCCAAACCACACCCGATTTGCAGATCAGCAAGCGCGGCACGATTGTCGTGGATGAAAATACCGGCGCCACTTCCAAGCCGGGAGTTTTCGCCGGCGGTGATATTGTCACCGGTGGGGCAACGGTTATTTTAGCGATGGGAGCAGGGCGGAGAGCGGCGAGGGGGATTGATGAGTATGTGAGGAGTCAGGATTCACTGCCTTGCCAGTAAAAGATCAAAGAAGGTCCGCGAAAAGAGCAGTTAGAAGCAGTGAATTGAGGCACTCCCCAGATTTTGGGAGAAGGATATAGATCTTTTCGTTTCTCCTATCCCTGCTTGCATGGATACCGCATGGACGTCACATCTCTCCATTTAATAAGCAAGTCTGTATTGAGTACTTTTCTGATGACGGAGAGAAGCACAATCACTTAATTCAATTTCATTGTTGGGCTAATTTCCAGCGATTTTCCTTTTGAGCCTTCGAATAGGAGACGGTTGGAGCTTTGGATTCCTTTTGTCGT
>DYKH01000171.1:0-2116 GCA_020722685.1 Caldithrix sp.
CTGTCCAATGTATCCGCTTTGGCATAAGCCCGTTGGCGTAGAAAAATGGGATCCCAATGCGCGCGCAGGGGACCGCTGGCAATGGAGAAGAAATTCCGTCCGTTGGCGTAGATTAGATTGGGCAGCCAGGGATCAATCCAACGATGGCGTATGATGCGGCTCAACTCCGAGGTCCTGTCGGCTGTTTTCGCTTGCAGACGCTCCAGCTCTTCGCGAAATTCGCCGTGCAGGAATTCTAATTGTTCCACTTCAGCGCGAGAGAGTTTGCCGCCTTGCTGGTAGAACTGGGAGATCGTCGCAAGGTGTTGGGCGATTTCGGAGCGAGTCATGGGCTTGGTACCGGCCAACAGCACCGGCAAGACGCCCTTGGTTTCCATCCGGTCGAGGAAATCGTACACCCAGTGGCTGGAAGGATAATAGACGGTCTGGGCTACGGGGTGACTGGCAAACAGGACCGGCAGCACTCCGAGAACAAAACAGGCAAGCCGGAAGGGCGCGATAGCGAAAAAGTCTCTGAGACTTTGTGTCTCTGTGGCTAAATGAAACCGCAAAGCACGCAAAGAAGGCGCAAAGGTCGCCAAGATAGCTCCCGGCGGAAGAATTTTCAGAATTCGGTACACGAGTTTTTTCATCTTTGCGCCTTTTGCGCATTCCTAGCGGGCTTTGCGGTTAGAGTTTTCCGTTCGGGTGCAATCAACAAAAGTGCCCCGATATAATCTGCGTGATCTTGGCTGCTGCGTGCCCATCTCCATAATGCAGACCTTGGTTGTGGGTCGGAGCAAAATCCCTGATAGCTTCCAGTATGCGCGATTTGTCCGAGCCTACCAACCGATTCCAGCCATCCTGCACCGTCTCTACCCATTCCGTCTCTTCGCGCAGGGTAATGCACGGCACTTGGTAGAAATAGGCTTCTTTTTGCACGCCCCCGGAATCGGTGAGGATTTTCTTGGCGCCGCGCTCCAATTGGATCATCTCCAAGTAGCCGACAGGCTCGATCAGCCGGATGCGATTTTGTTTCTCTAGATGAGAGAGCAACCCCAGCCGCCGCAAGAATCCGCGCGTACGCGGATGTACCGGAAAGATCACCGCCTCTTCACTTTCCAACAGAGCTGCGACAATGTTCGTCAAGGCGACCGGGTCATCGGTATTCTGCGGCCGATGGCAAGTGAGCAAGAGATAGCCGTCGGTCGGCATCTCCAACCGACGCAACGGCGAAGGCCGGGTTGCCGCCAATTCAGCAAATCGCAAAGCGGCGTCGTACATCACGTCTCCGGTGTTGTGCACGCCGGAAGTGATCCCTTCCCGTTGCAAGTGCTCCACCGCGGTTTGCGTCGGACAAAATAACAGATCCGAGACGCGGTCGGTCAGGACGCGGTTGATTTCCTCCGGCATTTGTCGATTAAAGCTGCGCAATCCGGCTTCCACATGCAGCAAGGGAATGCACAGCTTGCTGGCAGCCAGGGCGCCGGCCAAGGTAGAGTTGGTGTCGCCATAGACTAAAACCGCGTCGGGCTTGATCTCCTGCAGCGCCTTCTCGATGCCTACCAGCATTTGTCCGGTCTGCTGCCCGTGCGGCCCGGAACCGATTTCCAAATTCAAGTCTGGGGCCGGGATGTTCAGCTCATCAAAGAACAACTGCGACATGTTCTCGTCATAGTGCTGGCCGGTGTGCAACAAAAACTCCCGGTGTTCCTTGCGCAGTTCTTTGGAAACCGGCGCAGCTTTGATGAACTGCGGTCGCGCGCCGACGATGGTAACGATTCTTAATGGCATGGTCAGAAATTCGTCTATAGTAATCTGACTTTCAACGGTGTTAGGTTGTGAGCAACTGTTGTGTTGGAGTCATGGAGGGGTGGAGCATTGGAGTGTTGGGGCGATGCAGAGCGAAAGCTTGCAATGAGCTGCAACTTTTTCGATAAAGTCCATCCTGAAAATAGCCGTCATTCGCTGGACGTCGGTCAATGCCGCATTCTATTATTCAGTCGACCAAAACTCGTTATGCCGAGACCCGATCATCGCTTTGAGCTGTGCTCCATCCCTCCACTTCTTCATCCCTCCACTTCTTTATCCCTCGACTTCTCCAGCACTCCATCCTTCCATCCTTCCATCCTTCCAT
>DYKH01000171.1:2216-10304 GCA_020722685.1 Caldithrix sp.
TCCCCAGCACTCCATCCTTCCATCCTTCCATCCTTCCATCCTTCCATCCTTCCATCCTTCCATTTCTCCAGCACTCCCTATCCGTGATTTACTCATTTGCGCAGCTTTGACTTGATCAACTGAAAATCTTGCCGGAATTCGTTCAAGATGCTATCGACCCGCTGCTTTTCTTCGGGCCGGTCGGCGAGTCCGGCATAGTATCGCTGTACAAAAATCCAAGAGATGCTGAGGACGATGCTCAACAAACCGAAAACCACCACCAAGACTTTCCGTTTCGGCGAGCTGGGGATGACCGGCGGTGTGGCCATATCCAAAACCTGCACCGTAGGGGTGTCCCGGGCTTCCTGAATTTTGGCCTGATAGTATTGTTGGTTGAGCAATTGCCAGACTGTCTCCTGAACCTTTGCCTCACGCATCAATTCGGCAAGCTGCAAGCCGACAGACGGCACATCGGAGAAGGGCAGGTAGAATTCGCCATCGTCGGGCCTTCCGTCCTTGTCGTTGCCGAATTGCAGGGCAGCATATTCACGCTTCAGCTCTTCCAACTCTCGCCGCGCCCGAATGACTACAGGGTTTTCCGCCTTCATGGTCTGCGCCATTACCCCAAGCTGCACCTCCTTAGCAATGATCTGGCCCTTGACTTCACCGGCCTGCTGGATGGCGCTCTTGGTTTGTTCCTCCAAGGAAACGGCTTTGTGTACTTGCTGAAAATCCGCCAGCCTTCGAGAGGCTTCCGTCAGCTTGGCCTGTGTCTCCCGCAGTTGCGACTCGATGTAGATGCGGGAGTTCTTGGCGCGCGAAACGCTTTTTTCCTGGTTGACTTGGTCGAGCGCTTCCGCGTACGCATTGGCGACATCGGCGGCCAGTTGGCGATTGCCCAGCTCCACCGCGATGGTGATGATTCCCTGCTTGGAGAGCGTGAACAGGGCGATTTTTTTCATGCGTAGCAAGCCCGTTTCCACTGAGGAAAATTTGAGGCAGCGATACAAGGGCAGGGTGTCTTTTTTGCAGACGAAACGTTGCTGCAAAACCTTCTCCCCAACCGAACGGCTTTTTAGGATTTCCAGCAGAATCTCCGCTGTCGAAGCATTGTTCGGCAGGGTCAGGCCCGGCACCGAGACTTCGGACAAGACGCTGGTCATGGAGAGTTTTTCCTGCTCCTGCGGCGGCATCAATGTGGTCACCGCTACGTATTTTCTGGGGAGAATGAAGGAAATCAAGACGACCAAAACAACGGTCAGACCGAAATTGCGGGCAATGATCCAGCGATGCTGCACCAGTACGCGGACGTAATCCAGCAAATGGATTTCAACGACTTTCTGCCTATCTTGATTGTTCACCTGTTGGCTCACTCGGCTTTCATTTCGTAGCGGTTCGAATGACTAAATAAATGGTGGCCACTTGACCGGCGACCAAAATCGTATCACGAAAGATTTGCCAGTAGTTGCGGTCCGGTTTGCGCGGCACCCAGATGCGATCACCCGGCGAGAAAGTTTGAACATCTTCATCGTCAATGATTTCTCCGGTGACCTTGATGACCTTGGTGCGATCTCCATCCGCATCCCAACTGTAGCCGCCGGCTTTGGTGATGTAGTATTTGAGCGACGCATTGGCTTCGTAGAGAACGCCGCCGGGTTTGGCCACCCTGCCGGACACCATCACCACGCGCGGAGACCTGGGAATATGGATAATGTCACCATCTTCTAAAACTACGTCCTCGGATTTGTCACCCTGCACCATTAGCCTGTAGAAATCAACGTTGACCTCGCTGACATCGGCGGTGTTCTGCTTCATGACAAAATACTCATATTCCAAATTGCTCATCTCGTCTTTGGTCAAACTCTTCAAACGCTCGAATTCCTTGTCCTCCAACACCGGCTCGCGCCGCCGGATTAGCTTGGCCTCTCCAATCAGAGCCTCTGGGGTAAAGCCGCCGGCCTGGCGCAGGACATCGCTCAGCTTGGTCGAGTCCTTGACAATCGGATAGTTGCCGGGAAATTTGACCTCGCCGCGTACCTCGACGATGAGTCCTACCTGCCAGTCCGGTATGCGACGCACAAAGACGTGGTCGTCGGCTTCCAGCAAAATATCCTGAGTCGAATCCGTGCCGTTCAACACTGCCGCCAAGCTTACTTGCATTGGCTTCACCGAGCTATTGGGATCGACCTTGGCCACTTCTGCTTGCAAAAGATAGGCGCTGCGGGTGAGGCTGCCAGCCTTGAGAATCAGGTCGCTCACGCGCATGTTGGCTTCATACTCATACTCGCCGGGATTCTTAACCTCACCATGAATCGTTACGATTTGTTTCGGCACCTGATCCAGCTTGGAGAAAACATGCAGTCGATCTCCATTCTGCAAAACGACATTCTCCGGCGAAGCCGGCTCATCTTGCACTTTGTGGTAATCAAGGTAGCACACTTCCAGCGTACCGTCGGCTCGCATGCGGCTCAGCTCGATTTTGGGCGTAAAAGCCAAATCGGTCAGGCCGCCGGCCAAGGCGATCAGGTCGGTGAATCTCTCCTTCTTGATTGGATTCAGCTCGTATATTGCCTGCCGATAGACTTCTCCGGTCACTTCCACTTGCGATTTGCGCACCGGCACAAATATCTGATCTCCTCCTTGCAGGAAAACACTGGCAGTGCCTTGCGGCTTGAGAAGAAAATCGTACAGGTCAACGTGCGCAAGCAGACTGTCGCCGCGAAACACCTGAATGTCGCGCAGAGAGCCTCGCTCCGTCAAGCCCTGTGCCCTGATCATCGCATCCAGGACGGTGTTCAAAGCGCTCAGGGTATAATTTCCGGGAGAATTGACCTCGCCGATGACGCTCACACGAATGCTCTTGGGCACGGTCAGCATCACGTCGATGCTGTAATTGCTATAAAGGCGTTTTAATCGTTCATCCAGCGCTTGACGAAACTGAGCGAGCGATTGTCCAAGCACGGGAAAGACTCCAACCGTGGGGAGCAAGACCTGACCATCCGCGCTGACAGTCACCTCGAACTGCTGTTGCGCCTTGCCGCCCAGAAAGACCAGCAGTTGATCCCCAGGGCCCAATTGGTAGTCGGTCGAGATGGCGAGTCCAGGTGATAGACTCTCACCTCCAATTTGCGCGGTAAAGAAATGCCGTCCGAAAAGCTCCAACGGGGAAGTCTGAGGGGACACCTGCTCACCGGCGCTTTGCGGTGCGGACGAATTCGCGGAGGATTCTTGGGTAGCCGCAGGCCGCAAAGGATCGTGACGCGGCAGCGACCCTCGCGTTTGGGCGAACAGGAGAGGAAAAAAGCAAAAAAGAAAGATGCAGCTAATGGCAACAGGGTTTGGCTTCACGCCGCTGATGACCTTTCTCAATGGATGATTTGAATTCAAAAAGGCAGCTAAATTTAGGGATTCAAATGCAATTAGTCAACACAATGTTCCGAAGGCAGGTCTCAAGTGTCAGGCTGCAGGTCTAAGTCCATGTTTCACGACGCAGGCTACAGGCTGTTTGTTGTATGGCGAGTTGTGCCTTATATTGAAAAGCTCCCTGCGGGATGACATCCTTCGCCTTCTCCTGCACAGCTACTCAGACAACTTTTCACCATCACACATTGAACTGCAGGTAACCTCCGCACCACCTACACTGTCATGCCGTAGGCAGCTTTCTCGGTTTTGGGAGGGTTGTCCTTGCGGCACTTTCTCCGACTTTTGTTTCAAGTAGGCACAACTCTGCCAGCCATCCTAAAGACTACCGCGCTTTTTAGCTTCGGCAGCCAAGTCCAAATTGCGTTTTCGGATAGGAGCAAAAAAAAGGCCAAGGATCCTTTGCAGGATCCAAGGCCTTCGGGGGAGGGACGGGCAACTCTTATTTCAGAAGCGTCATCTTGCGGGTGAAGGTGACATAGTTTTCTCGATAGGCCAAGCCATTGCGCTCGGCGTTTTCCCAGGCTTCCAATCGACAAAAATAGATGCCGGCGGCAACAGGAATCTCTTGTTCATTCTTTCCGTTCCAGCGCATTTTGTGCTGCCCGGCCGAGGCGGAACCTTTATAGAGCACTTTGACTTCACGGCCGAGGATGTTATAAATGATGACCCTGACCTGCTTCTCGATAGGCAGATCAAAAGCAATGGTCGTTTCCGGATTGAAAGGATTTGGATAGTTGGGATGCAGCATCACCGTCTCCGGCAGAGTGCCGGCGCCGCCGTTGTTGCCTTCCAATTGGCCGCCGCCCGGCAAGGTCATCAACGAGGGCTCCTGCACCAGAACGATGTACATGCTCTTGGCGCCCGAAGCGCCCGAGGCATTGTTTCCACCTAACACCAGCTTGCCGGCGGGGAAATAGCCTTGCCAGAGATTAAGCCGTTCGGCGTTGTCGGAAACCCCCAGAGTCAGATTGGTGCGCGAAAAGCGGGCGTCCAGCCAATTGGGCACGGAATTGGCCCGCGAGTCGTAAGCTACCAGCACGATGGCCGATTGCGTGAGGTGAATCGTCATAAAGCGCGTATCCGTGCTGCCTTTGTCGTTGTTGGCGGTCATCACCATTTGCGCCCGCAGCAAATCCTGCGGTACTTGAGTGATCACATAGTTGCGATCCAGATAATACTCCTTGCCAATATCCAAGTAGGACAAATTGGTCTCGGCATCGCCCTCGATGGTCACCTGCAAATTGGGCAGGTAGGTGTACGCAAGAGAAGCGTTGGCAATGGTGATTTCGCTGGCGTTGCTCTTGTTCCGCACGCCCGAGATGCTGATTGTGTAGGCCAAGCCGGCACGGTGCTTGGATGTCTCGAGAATGACCTCGCTTTCCGAATCATCCAATTGGGCCGACAACACCGTCACTTCGCCGCTGATGTGATAATTGCGGCGATTCTCCGCGGAAAGGCGATCCACCGGCTGGGAGAAACTCACCGAGACCAGGGTCTCGCCGATGATCTTGGCGCCCAGCACCATGCCGTGAGGCGTTCCGGCTGACTTGAACAAGTAGAAGAAAGGATTCTCCGGGCGGGCCACAACCGAAGGTTCATCCTGCCGGCCAATCCCGCTAACAACCAGCACGTAAATTCTGCCGCTTTCATGCGCGCTTGTCCTAAGCCGAACCACTCTTAAGGAGGTGTCCAACGCCGCTTGGGTCACAGCGATGGCGCCATTGTTGATGGAGTAATTGCTCGCCTGCTCGGCAGAGGCTTGATTCAGTTTCACATTAAAGGAAACCAGTAGCTCCGTGTCGCTCACCGTCTCTACGTCCGCAACCTGCGGTGCTGTCTTGGAAGAGACCGCGTCATACGTGAAGGCATAGGAGGTATTGGCGGCGATGATGTTGTTGGCTGCATCACGCACGTTGTTGACCATAAGGATATAGATCCTTCCCGGCTCTAACATCGAGGTTTCCAGTTGCACGATGTGACTGGAAGTGCCTACTGTCGCTGCAAGCACTGCCGCATCATTATTGAGCGAATAGTTTACCTTGTCACCGGCCGACTCTGCGGCCACCGGCTCATTGAAGACGATCTGCAAATGCTCGGCATCGATAACGCGAACCATGGCGATGGTCGGCGGCAAATCGTCGATAGGTTCATACAAGTAAGAGTAACTGCTGTTGGCCGCAATGGGATTGTGCTGATCGCTTTCGTCGGATATATTGCTCAGGCGCAACAGATACAGCTTGTTGGGCGAGTGGGCCGTCGTCTGCAAGTGCACCACCCGATGCGAGCTTCCCAATCTGGCGCTCAGCACCTGAATCCCGCCGCTGATGGCATAATTGGCGCTTTGTTCCGCTTGCTCGCCGGCGATCCTCTCGTTGAACAACACGTCCACGTTCTCCGCATCGACCGCCTTGACGAGGGTGATAAGCGGGCCGACCGAATCGGTTCCCTCATAGACATAGCTGTAGAAGCTATTTGGCAGAATGGGATTTTGATTCTCATCGGCAACGCCGCTTATCGTCAAAATGTAAACTTTGTTTGCTTCTTGTGCGGTGGTTTCCAAGAGAACCTTGGTCTTATCGGTTTGTAAACGGGCCGTCAAAACTCCGGCGCCACGATTGAGAGCATAATTGGCGGCGTTCTGCGCGCTGGTCGCATCCAATGGCCGGCTGAATTCGACCAACAGCGAAGTAGCACTTTGTGGGAAGACTTCAACAATTGTCGGACCCGTACCCGCCGTGCTGGAACCGTAAATATACGTGTAAGAGCTATTAGGAAGAATCTCGTTGCCGACGGTTGACTGGTCGAGCACTTCGCTGACCAAGAGGACGTAGATTTGACCGGAAGAATGCGGCGTCGTTTCTAAAATTACGCCTTTGCCGGTCACATCCAAGATGGCGCTGATGACTTGGACGCCGTTGTTGATCTCGTAATGCCGGGCGTTTTCCGCGCTGCTGCGGTCCACCATCTCATTAAAGATCACCCGCAGGCGCGTTGCGCTGCTCACCTCGACGCGGGCAATGGTGGGGCCATTGCGGTCGATGGGCTCAAAAGTGTAAGCAAAGGTGGAATTCGCGGCGATGGCGTTCCGCTTTGGGCTAACATCGTAAACGTTGCGCACGGTGAGCAAGTACAGATGATTCGGCTCATGCGCGCTGGTTTGCAGGCGCACGATTTGTCCGGTGGCGTCCAACTCGGCGCTCAGCACCTGGATACCGCCGTTGATGCTGTAATTCCCGACCAGCTCCGCGCCGGCCTTTTCCACCGGCTCGTTGAACATCACTTCGACCTGTTCCACGTCGGGAACATTGACCAAATTGATGAGCGGCCCCAGCACGTCGCCGGGGTCGTAGCGGTAGGAATAACTGCTATTGGGAGAAATCACGTTGCGTTGCGGGGATGCATCGGCCACGCGAGAGACCGAGAGGACATAATTCGTCCCGCTCAAGTGTTCGGCTGTGGTCAATTGCACCAGGTTGTGGGAAGCGCCTATTCTGGCGGAGAGTATTTGCACCGCCGGGGTGATTTGATAGTTGCCGGCATTGGTTGCCGTTGTGGAATCGACCGGCTCACTAAAATAGACATTCAATTCCGTCGCCGAAAGCAAATTTGCCAAAGTGATGGTTGGCGGTGTGACATCGTTACCTTCAGTCGAGAGAGAATAGGAAAAAGTCGAGCCGGCGGCTATTTTATTCGCCGGAAGTGCCAGGTCGGTGACGTTGCTAACGGTCAGCGTGTAAGCCTTGCCCACTTGATGCTCGCTCGTGGTCAGATGCACGGTTCTACGGTCGCTCTGCAAAGATGCGCTATGGATGAGGATGCCGTTATCAATTGCGTAATTTCCGGCGTTCGTTGCCGAGCCCGGCTCGACGATTTCGCTAAAGGTAATTTGAATTCGGGTAGTAGTAATTGGAATGACATTGACGATTGTTGGCGGGATTTGATCTCCCAAGACGCAGCTTATCTCTGCGGAATACCCGCTCTCGTTGCCGGCGGTGTCATAGGCCGTAAGGGCAAAGAAGTATTCGACGTTGTCGGACAGACCGCTGATGGTGAAGCTGGTGGTGTTCCCCGCGTCGATGGTTTGAGTATAATTGCGGGAGACGGTGCCCTGATAGATTTTGTATCCCGCCAGATCGGCCTCAGTGTTTGCCGTCCAGGAGACCTTGGCCTCGCCGGCCAGACCATTGGCTGCCAACAGAAATATTGCCGAGATCGCTCTTTTCATTTTTCTGCCAAACCGCACCGACTTTTCTCCTTACCAATTCCACTTTCCACACCAAAACTGTCAGCGGCAATCTTCTGTAGTGCCAAGCTGTCGTCTTATTCGGTCAGCGCCTATTCAAAGCTTGTGCCAAAATATTTGGTCAGGGATAAGCAGTGGAAATACAGGCTACAAGACCATGACTGCAAATCGAATCATCGCCTCGCCAAATACAAGATCGGTCGGTTTCTTATTACGAAATGGGAAGAAAGACAGCAGATGTCGGATTTCGAATGTCGAATGGTAGATTTGGGTTTCCGTGTCACATCGATTGAGATGCGCGTTTTCCGCGATTCGCCATCCGAAATCCGCAATAGCGACTTCAAGCACGGCCGCGCTTCCTTAATCATAATTTGCAGGCTCAATATTTTTAGGCAAATCGCAAAAAAGATCTTGACATCGTCATTTTTTAGATTAGTTTATTA
>DYKH01000651.1 GCA_020722685.1 Caldithrix sp.
AGTAAAAGGCTTGTAAAGCAATGAGTGATGTTGCACACGTTAGATACCAGAGCTACGATTGGGATAGGCCATTTGATCCCAATGAATACAGGAGTCCGAAGGCAATAACTATGCTCTATGAGAGTTGGCTGCAAGCAGAAACAAGTCTGTCAAAAGCAGGAGAAGAGATAGAGAACCTTAAGAAGCGAATTGGCGAACTTGATAAAGCTAACGCACTCTTACAGGCAAACTTGGACTCTTTCCAAAATCGAAAGTTGATTCCTTTTGCACTACAACTGATTGCGGCAATATGTGTAGGTATTGGGGTCAACATTCTAACAGCAAAAGACAATCCCATTTATGGCTGGTTGTTTGTTGGCATATCGGTTGTTCTTGAACTGGTTGCTTTCTTTGTTGTGAAATAGGAAGTCAGCAAATGAGTATTGGATCACTGCCTGGGACTCCCTACCAAGAAGAGAGAAGTGAACTAGCCTTTAAGCTAGGTGAAGCCTATTTTCGGCAAGGAGATTATCAGCAAGCTCGTATAATGTTTGAGCAAGCTCTTGCAACAAGTCAGCAATTACAGGATAAAGCTGGAACAGCCCGAGCATTGCATGAATTTGGTAGATTGTCACAGTATATTGGCGATTACGAAAGAGCGCGCGCCTTCTTTGAGCGTTCGTTGGCAATCAAAGAAGAACTTGGAGACCGCGCTGGTGTGGCGCAGAGTTTGCATGGTCTAGGTATGCTAGCACAGGCAACGGGCGATTACGAAAGAGCGCGCGCCTTCTTTGAGCGTTCGTTGGCAATCAAAGAAGAACTTGGAGACCGCGCTGGTGTGGCGCAGAGTTTGCATGGTCTAGGTATGCTAGCACAGGCAACGGGCGATTACGAAAGAGCGTGCGCCTTCTTTGAACATTCCTTGGCTATTAATGAAGAATTGGGCGATATTTCAGCGGTTGCACAGGCACTACATCAACTTGGCATTGTTTCGCAGTCTGTAGGTGACCTCGAGCGTGCACGGGCTTTTTTCGAACATTCCCTAGCTATAAAAGAACAGGTCGGGGACAAACATGGAGTAGCTCGAACACTGCATCAGTTAGGAATGATAGCGCAAGATAGCGGCGATTACGAGCGTGCGCGTTCGTTCTTTGAACATTCATTAGCGATAAAGGAACAGCTTGGCGACTTGCAGGGCGAAGCCCAAACATTACATCAGCTAGGAATGCTCGCATATGAAAGTGGGGAATATGAGCGCGCACGGATGTTGCTGGAAGAGTCTCTTGCTATCAGCGAAAAGCTTGGGGATAGAAATGGTGTGGCAATTGGGCTAGCTCAACTCGCACTTCTTGAAGAGTCGAAAAAGAATTTTGAGACTGCTCTCGATTTTATTGGTCAAGCTGAAAGGATTTTCAGCGAACTGGGTAGCCCGTACGCAGTACAAGCAAATCGTCATCGAAGTCGCATAGCAGAGAAACTCTCGTCAAGCGGCTCAATTTAGCGGTGAGCCACCCAACAACGGGTTGCTAAGAAACAGCCGCCGCCTCTGGGGCAGGATTCAGCACA
>DYKH01000652.1 GCA_020722685.1 Caldithrix sp.
TGATCGTTGGCAAATTAGCCTCCCATTCTATCTCATTGGTCTCGGCTTCTGATACAAATGCCCACCTCAAACCTCCAGCGGGCATTCTGACAGTATCTAATTGCACATAACTCACGAACTGTAATTATAACATTCTTTGCCGTAAAAGTCAATTAGAGGTTCAGGTCAGGATAGGGCGAACGCATTTAGGCTGTAAGGAGGATCCTGGTCAGGTAGTCGTGATCCCAGCCGGCCTTGAGACGTTTGGCATGAATGCTGGCCTTGAGTGTAGTTTCTCGCCTGAGCAGGTTGAGTGCGATGTGACGAAGCACAGCGAAATTCTGAGCACCATTGCCTTTCCGTGTCCGGCAATCGTCCTCCCGAAAGGCGATATCTAGCACCCAGTGTAGCTTGTTTTCAATGCCCCAGTGGCCACGTATGGCAGACAGAAGCTGTTTAGCATCACTGGGCAGACTGGAGATGAAGTAGCGTGTTTTGACCTCTCTCTGCGCGCCGATACAGCGTTCGGCCTTGACCATCGCGATCGATTGCAGCCCCCGCCAATCGCCCAGGGTAGCTATGTATTCCAGATATTCCGGGTCTGACGTAGCCCAACACTCCCTGATCTCGAGGCGGCCGTGGTCCTTATTCACCGTCTTTTCGTAATCCCAAGGCACTCGTTTCATTTCCACGGGGTCCTCGAAGAGCTGTTGCAGGGTCGCGTACAACTGTGGCTGATTCTCCTTCACCGGCAGCACATAGTCGGCTTGCTTGTCGATGATCTTCTGGGCGATTTTCGTCTGACAACCGATGGCGTCGATGGTGACAATACAGCCCGCTATCTCCAGCAGATCAAGCAACTCCGGAATGGCAGTGATTTCGTTGGACTTGTCATCTACCTTCCTCTGGCCCAACACCACCCCATTCGCAGAAGCCCAAGCGCTCACCATGAGAATGGCACTCTTGCTGCTCGCTCCATCACGCGAGCCTCGCAGCGCCTTACCGTCTACGGCCACTATCTGCCCTTCAGTCAGCTTCTCCACCGCCTGTATCCACATCACAAAGCGGCTCTGGAACTCCTCCGCGTCGAGTGCCGCAAAAACGCGTCCAAAGGTATCGTGGGATGGAATGCCGTGCGGCAGCTCCAGAAATCCCTTGAACCAACTGAGCTTGGACTCCCCGAAAAGCGCAACTTCCTCCCAGCTATTGGCGCCACAAATGGCCGCGCATATGGCGATTATGACGATGTCCAGCAATAGGTGTCGCTTGTTATCATCCCGTGGGTCTTTCAGATCCGAGAAATATGCTGCAATCCCGCTGCCTGGCGTCTCTTCCATGGGCCTCCCTCCACAAAGCTTGATGGAGTCCCATTATATCCCTTTCAGTTTCCAAATGCGTTCGCCCTAAAGGAGCCAGGGAAATAACTTGACAAAACCTCGGAATCGATATATACTAATCATTGTATTCGATGATCGATCCGATCATCGAATTCGAATCTACTACAGATGAAGGGGTGTCGCGATGTCCCCCACGATGCTCGATGTGGCTCTGAAGGCTGGTGTT
>DYKH01000031.1 GCA_020722685.1 Caldithrix sp.
GAGTGTGCGCCCACAAGGAATCGAACCTTGAACCTACTGATTAAGAGTCAGTTGCTCTGCCAATTGAGCTATGGGCGCGTTTATACATCTTGCTTGCCCCCTTTGGTGAGGGTGACGGGAATCGAACCCACGACCAACGGCTTAAAAGGCCGCTGCTCTACCGGCTGAGCTACACCCTCATTTTTGGCGGGGCAAATATAGCAATTGCAGCCTAAACAATCAATAAAAAAATCTTTTGGCTTTCTGTCGCCGGATGACTACATTCCCTTGCTTTCGTTAGCTTGGAAATAGTTGGGCTGAATAAAAAAGAAGGTTGAATATGCGGGTTGTCTTGATGAGCGATAGTCACGATAATTTGCCGGCATTGCAAAGAGCAGTGGACTTTTGCAATCAACAGCAGGCGGATGCAGTTTTGCATGCCGGCGATCTGGTGGCGCCTTTCGTCCACCGCGTGTTGAAACATCTAAAGGCTCCATTGACTATCGTTTTTGGCAATAATGACGGCGAGCGGCACGGCTTACGTCAAGTTTTCAAAGATCAGATTTTCGAGCCGCCGCATGAGCTGGTCTTGGATCAGCGCAAGATTCTGATGCTGCATGATCCTATTTTGTTGGACGCGCTCGCTGCCTCGAAAAAGTATGACTTGATTCTGCACGGCCATATCCACGAGATCAAAATCGGAGCAGAACCGACTTTGATCGTGAATCCGGGAGAGGTGGGTGGCTGGCTGACGGGCAAATCGACGATAGCCGTTTGGGACACGCAGAGCAATCATGTCGAAATCGTGGAGGTTTGATTGCTCGAATGTGGGCATGTTCGCAGGGCCGCGGATAGCATGCAAGGCGTGCTTACAGTTAGCGAATGATCTCGTCATCATCGAAGCCCTGCTTTAGGTAGGCCTCGGAACAAAGCTTTTGCCACTCCGGCAGTTTTTGTCCCAGACCTAAACGAACAATAAATGCTGAATCGATGGCCTGGGCATGAGCACCTGGGTATTGCTGGACACATTCGTTATGAATCCAATTGGCTACGTAAACTGCTGCCAGTGGACCAAAAGACCGTTCACTCGTTTGTGAAGGAACATGGTGAAAGGCACAGGCTTCGACAACCGGGTCGCTAACTCCCCAGAGCGCGAGTATGTATGCTCCTACTTCCGCGTGGCTGGAGCCGAATAAGCTCATTTCCGCATCGACGAGCGTTCGCCCTCCTTGAACATGTTGTTTGATCGCTTCAAGATAGAGTTGAGGCAGGTTAGCGGCTAAGAAGAGCTTGCCAACATCATGGAACAGTCCCGCCATAAAAACGTCCTCTGCCAGAGAGATATCGGAAGAAAGCGTTTTTGAAATCGCTTGCGCTCCGCGCGCGACAGCCAGACTATGACGCAAAAGTTTTTGCGCCGAAAATCCTGGCACTTTTGTTTCATCCAAGGTGGAAAAAACGTGAGCAATCAGCACCAATGACTTGATGGTATTCAGGCCCAAATAGAGGGTCGCCTGCACCGGGTCCGTCACCTTGGTCGCCAATCCCAAAAAGGCTGAGTTGACCAGTTGCAAGACTTTGGCGGTCATGCCCATATCTTTTTCCAGTATCCTGCCGACTCTCGCCGCAGAGGTATCTGGAGATCGCAGCTCGTCCAAGAGCTGGTAATAGATTTCCGGAAGACTGGGGAGCACCCGGATTTTTCCTGCCAGTGTTTTTAGCTGCTCGCTGCGTAATAGGTCGCGTAGGGCAAAGGCGCGCGTAAGCGTTCTCTTGACCGTCTCGCGGTCGAAGGGTTTGGGGATGATTTGGTGAGCACAGCGGGAGGAACGCAGCAGCACATTCTCATTGCCTCGCTCGGAGAGAATAAAGCGCATGCATTCCGGGTGATGGCTCATGATTTCGCTGAGCAGCTCGGAGCCTTCGATGACCGGCATGCCTTCATCGGCGACGACTGCGTCAAAAGTGAAATCCTTCAGCAACGAGAGAGCTTCGCGCCCGCTCTTGGCAAAATGCATCTCCCACTCATTCGCCTTGGAAATCATTTGGTATTGCAGTTCTTCGAGAACTGCTTCGTCATCGTCAACAAAGAGTATCAGTTTCTTTTCCACCCGACCTCACTTCCCGTTTTGTTGATTGCCTCGGCCGCAGAAAATGGACCCAAGAGAGATCACGCCGGTTAGATTCCTTCAGGGAGTGTGCAGTGAATGTCCCTTTTCAGCCGGCTGTGAATGTCTGTGAAGATGGTCGCAGGCTTCTCGACGCAATTTCTACTTGGTGAATGCCATCTTTCTAATTTGACTAAAGGTGCCTGCCTGCAGCCTGCAGAAATAAATTCCGGATGGGAGACGTGCGCCGCTATCGCTTGTGCCGTCCCAGATCACCGTATAGAAATCGGCGGGCTGGTCGGCGTGGACCAGTGTCCTTACCATTTCACCGCGAGTGTTGAATATCCGCAATAGGACGTTGGTTTGTTCCGGCAGCCCATAAGAAAAAGTGGTAGAAGGATTGAACGGATTGGGATAATTCTGCTCCAAAAAGAACTTTTCCGGCAAAACCGCTGCCTCGACAAATACGGAAACTGGGCCATGATAAGCGGCATGGCCCCGAATATTAATATCCTGCAATTGATAGTAGTAGGTGTGACCGGCTTGCACCCGATCATCAACGAATGAATAGTCTATTGGCGAAGTGGAATTACCCGCGCCCTCAATAATCTCCGCATTAATCTTCTCAAAAGGCGTGTCCTTGCTCTCACTGCGCAAGATATTAAAGCCGAGATTATCGATTTCGCTTTGCGTTTGCCATTTGAGCACCACATGACCGCGAACGGATTCGGCGGTGAAGGAAGCAAGCTGGACTGGCAAAGAAACGTCGTTCAAATCTTGATTGGAGACGGTCCAATCAGCAGCATCTCCTTTTGGAGCGTTAGTATAGTTGATGAAATACGAGGCTGCATCCGAATCATCACCTATTGAGACGCTTGCGGTACTGGTAGATGCGATTGTCCATTGCAGGGTGAAGAGTCTTTGCCAACTGGTTGTTACGTCCCAACCGGAGGGATTTCCAGGGGGCACAGAGTTGTTTGCGGCGTTGACATTGCCACCAGTACAAAAAACCCGATAGCGACCAGACAGTTTACTTACGGTAATGTCCGTATATCCATTTGCCCAGGTAAATGCCCAATTCGTAGATGGATCAGCCCCGGACCATTCGTTCAACGCTGAGCTATAGTAGACATCCACGTTAAATGAATTCAGTGTCCGCGGTGATGTTCCACTGCTGATTCTGATTTCCACATCTACATGAAACTCCCCGCCGACTGCCGCATCATTGCGTGAGACCACCAGGCGAAACTCGGCATCGTCCGCCTGCGCAATCCCGACCAAAAAGCAAATGAGCAGTATCCAACCCCAGCACACAATCCACTTCTGCATGAATAGACATCCTTCTAATTTCCACCAGGACCTGAGCGCCTATCAATAGTACGAAACTGTTTTCTCCTTGCGGACGGTTTTGTCTGTCCTGGAAAGAAAATCTTTCTGTGATCAAATTAGATGACGAAATGTACTTCAATTGATAACCGTAGCTGCCGTCGAAATAAAAAAGACTGACTTCCTACTGGCTTAGTCTTGCAGTCAGGAGGAAGTCAGGCTTTACTGTGCAGGTCGGACGCTTCAACCCAAATCTGGGCAAGAAGAAACCGGCATCAAGGCGTTTGTTTAGTTTTTCAATTCAAGACATTGTGCAAATCCGGCCAGCTTGTCGCTGCTTTTTCATCGAGGTAAATTGCCGATCGAAAGTCCATCATGTTAATCCAGAAATCGTCATTCGCTTTGAGCTGGCTCAGGCAGAGTGGGTAGCCTCGCGCATTTATTCGCTGGACGGCAAATTGGTCAAACAACTGGCTGACAAAGTGTTCCCGCCGGGAATTCGCTCGGTGCGTTGGAATGGTAGGGACGATGCAAGTAGCATGGCGGCCTCCGGGACCTATTTCTACAGAGCGGTTGGCAAGCACATTCACCAGATCCGCAACATGTCTTTTGTGCGGCGATTCTCATACCGGAATCAGTCGACCCATCGATCATCTTGTAATTCCGGCATCGTTGATTCTCTCACATTAGTAGCTCGACTTGCAGGAAAAGCGGATGATGAAGCTTGACAAAAGCTGAAATGTCTTGATCCCCAGCAATCAGGCAAAATAGCCAACTCTGAGTCAAAGCTTCCGGAAGCTGGGAGCCTCCGGAAGCAACAATTCAATCTATTTCACCCTCCATCCCCACTGCAAATCGATGAGCGGAGCTAACAAATGCCATTGGCTGCCGAAGGGATACTCTCCATACGTCAGCTTGTAACCGAGGCAGCTTTGAAAACGGTCACTCTTCCGCCACGACAGTAATCCCAGATGCTCAAAGGCGAAGCTCTCTTCGGCCTTGGGAGTGAAGAAGAACTCTGCGTCCATGCGATAGTGCCAACGCCGGAACATTTTCCCCTGCAGATTTGCCCCGCCGCGCAGGCTGTAACCGTGATAAAAGACGCTCATTCTGGGAAAAATCAGCGGCAGGTCGATGGTGGTGCGGCTGTCGAGATCAGCGGATTTTGCCGCTAGGCTGCATCCCAGTTTTCCGGTAAGCAGATGGCCGCTGGCGATCATTTTGGAAGCCAAAACTTCCGTAGTTACGGCAACCATGTTGGGGATAGAAAACTCCGGCGATATCAGTCCGCCCGTTCCCTCCTTGGCAACCGTGCGCAGCAATGGTGTGGGATAGTAGAGACTATGCTGCGTGGAGACATGAAACCCCTTAGTGGAAAGATGCGACCACTTGATACTCAGGTTCGGCATCAGGAAGGCGACAAGTGGGTGAATTGAGAATTCCAGTGTCGACGTAACACCGTAGCGGAGAGGCTGAAAGACACCGACTTCCATGCGACCTGCCGGCAAGGTGTAGGCGGCGCCGGATGACCATATCGGCTTAGCATCTCGTTTTGTTTCTTCACATATCGCAGCGGTAGAAACGCAGAAGCCGAACACCGTAATTACCGCCAGTCGGCTTGCGCGGCGGGCGCTCATCGCGGCACCTCCCATTGCGCACTGACCGGCACATGGTCGGACAGGTCGATTATGTCTTGGTGTGTCACACTGGTGTTAGGAATCCAGCGATGGTTGGTGAAAAGATAGTCGATCTTGCGATCCCATGCAGCATTTGGATCGGTAGCATGGGTAAAATAGCGCGGCTGATCGATCAAGTAGTCTTTCAAAGGAACGGAACATGAATAGCGATCGTACAGACCTCGCAGCCAGTCCATTTCCGGCGTGTAATTGCTACCCTCTTTGTGTTGAGGATGATCCTTTGCTCCGTGGAAAGACTCGCCGGAACACCTGTCCTCTAGACAAAAATCAGTGGAATCGGAACCCGGAGGAAGCAGATTAAAGTCGCCGCCGAAGATGATGTAAGAGCCGGCCAGCTTGGCCAGCTCGTTTTCCAATCGTTGGATTTGCCTTTTCTTGGTATCGTCAGTAGAAAAGGCCTCGGCGTGGATGTTGACTACGTAAAAGCTATCGACGCCGGGCAAGGCTATCTTGGTCTTGAGGATATTCCGGCGCAGGTAGAAATACTTGGTCAAGGCATCCTGGTCGCCGCGTTGCGGTAGTTGAATTCGTTCGGCCTCGACGATTTTCCAGCGCGAGAGAATCGCGTTGCCCATGTTCATCCGTCCCAGGCCGTCGCTGGGAATGTACTGAGCTTGCCAGATGGAGGCATACGCTCCATAGCCGAAATATGTGTGATCCAAAAGCCATTGCACCTGATCAATATAACCGGAGCGCTTTGATTCCACATCTACTTCTTGGAGAAGCAGAATATCCGGTTTGATGTCGTTGATCTTGGCCGCCAGGCCCGCAAGAGTCGATAGGATCTCTTTTTCAGACAAAATGACCCGATCGCCGCAGCTATCGCCGAACCAAGGCGTGCGTCTTCCTGCGGCAAAGCGGATGTTCCAGGTCATCACTGTGATCTTGTCCACGCTGTCCGGCGGCTGTTGTTCATGTTTGGCGGTGTACATGACGGCCTCTTCCACCGGCTTGAATTGGTTAACCCAGGGATCACAACTCAGCAAAAGAACGAAGGCAGGAGCCACCCACCATCCCTGACACCTACAAAGCTTCGCCACATTGATCGAATCAGTTATATGTCTGATTTTCCATCGCAGGATCGTTTTCAAAATTGACATCGCAAACCGGCCAATGACTGTGCGTGCAATACGAAGATGAACAGGAACTATCAAATTCATCTGGGTTCTGGTACCTAATTGATTACACAATTCAATAGGTATTACGTAAATCAACTCCTCTGCTTCACCTTCTTGGCGTCCCACCACATATACACGCATAGGATTAAGAACAATCCCAAAGCCAAAAGCTGGCCGTTAAAGCTTTCGGCCCAGTGAGTGGTGATGACGGAATCAACGAAAGGAACCTGATCAAAGCCGACGTATTTTAGGAACGCAGAAACCACGCCCATGATGGCGCCGCCAGCAATGAAGCCGGAGGCAATCAAGGTTCCGCGCTCGCGGCGGCGATTGTTGATCTTTTCATCGTTGGAGCTTTTGGCGACCAGGTGGGCGACGATCCCGCCGGCCAGCAACGGTGTGTTCAGTTCTTGCGGAATATACATCCCCAGCGCAAAGGCCAAGGGCGGCACGCCGATCATTTGTAAGGTCGCTGCGAAGAAAGCGCCGACGATGTAAAGCATCCACGGGGCTGGTTGATTAGACATGAGTGGTTTGATCACCGCGGCCATGGCATTGGCTTGCGGTGCCACCAAGGCGTCTTTGCCGACAAAGCCATAGGTCTCGTTGAGCATCATAATGACCAATCCCACCGAAGCCGCGGCTACCAATGTGCCGAGAAACTTGAATTGCTGTTGATTCTTCGGTGTCGTGCCAAGCCAGTAGCCGATCTTGAGATCCGTGATGAAACCACCGGCCATGGACAGCGCCGTGCACACCACGCCGCCAATGATGAGGGCGGAAACCATACCGGTAGCGCCGGAAAGTCCGACACGCACCAGAATCACCGAAGACAGAATCAGCGTCATCAGAGTCATGCCGGAAACCGGATTGGTGCCGACGATGGCGATGGCGCGCGCCGCAACAGTGGTGAAAAGAAAGGAAATCACCAGCACAATGAGCAGGCCGATGATCGCATGGGTCAGATTGTTGACCACGCCAAATTGAAAGAAAATGAAAATAAAAATGGCGGTGAGCAAAATGAGACCGCCAACTAATCCCATGGACAGGTCTTTACTGGTGCGGCTTTGCGAATGCTGCGCCAAAGCTTTGCCGCCGATGATTTCCTGCCAGGCCAGCTTTAATGCCCCGCCGATGATTTTGGAAGAGCGAATAATACCGATGATGCCGGCGCAAGCAATGCCACCGATGCCGATGTGACGGACGTAGGTAGTGAAAATCTGCTCGGCGGACATGGTACTGATGAGAGCGGTCGCCGTGCTGCCAAGGGTGGCCGTCAAATGCGAGCCGAAGTAATACACCAGGGGGATGAAGACGAACCAAGAAACGAATGACCCTGCCGCTATGATAGCAGAATACTTGAGGCCCACTATGTATCCCAGACCGGTGACCGCTGCGCCGACATTTAGACGAAAAACGATTTTGCTGTCATTGGCTAGGCTTTGCAGAAAAGGGATGGCCCGGCTTTCGAATACCTCGCTCCACCATCGAAAGGTGCCGATGATAAAATCGTAGATGCCGCCAATAGCCATGGCTTTCAATAAAATTTTTGCTTGTTCGCCGCCGGCTTCTCCCGCAACCAAGACTTCCGTTGTGGCCGTGGCTTCCGGGAAAGGGAATTGGCCGTGCATCTCTTGAACAAAATATTTTCTAAAAGGAATGAGGAAAAGAATGCCGAGAAAGCCGCCAAAAAGGGAAGCCAAAAATATTTGGTAGAATTTAGCATCCAACTCCAGGATGTAGATCGCTGGGATGGTAAAGATTGCACCCGCTACCACGACACCGGAGGCTGCGCCAATAGACTGAATGATCACGTTTTCCGACAGGGCGTTTTTGCGTCGCGTGAAAACAGAAGTCCCTACGGCCAAAATGGCGATCGGAATGGCGGCTTCGAAAACCTGACCGATTTTCAAACCCAAATAGGCTGCCGCCATGGAAAAGATGGCAGCGTAGAAAAGCCCCCAGATCAACGAATAGCGCGTTACCTCAGGCAATGGCTTTGCGTCGGGAACGATTGGATTGTATACTTCCCCATCTTTTAGGGGTCGATAGGCGTTCTCGGGAAGGGACGTCTGGGTTGGTTGCATAGGGGCTCCTGTTCTGATGCAGCGACGAGGCGTTAATTTTGGAAAATATAGGTAATCAGGTAAGCTTTTGCAAGGGGAAAGTAATCAAAATACGTTCTCTTCCTCCTGAATCAAACTGAGCTCCAACCTTGATCCGTTGAGCTGGCCATCGCTATAATATTGCTATGGAACGCCTTTTCCCACCACGCTAATTTTAAGTCGAAGTGATTCGGGACAAAATCGTTTTGTCCCGCATCACTGTGACTTTTGCATCGCGATAAATTGATGCGCAACGATACGAGAGGAAACCTCATCAAAAATCCACACATGACCGTCACTCGGTCTTCAGCGTTGACATAGTGAATTAAAATCCGTAAATTTAACCGCCCTAAAGCTGATCGACACAACCAAAGAATCATTGGATTCAGAGGAAGTGAGTACGAGTACGATTAGGATTAAGATCAAAAAGTGATCAACACAACCAAAGAATCATTGGATTGGAAAAAGGATGAAGAATACATCAAGGATTTTCCCATTTGTTTTGAAGACAATTCTGTGGACATTGGCGGTAGTGGCACTACTGACAATGATCGCGGTCGGTATCCGATATGTCAACAACCGGCAGAATGCCGCCAAGCTTGCCGAGTTGGAGAACGCTATCCAAAGCATGCGCTCGGCCATGAACGTCGACAGTATTCGACAGTACAACATACAAAGGATCATCGCCATCATCAATCAGTACAACCTGCAAATGCCGACGCACCAAAAGTATGAAATCGCCGAAGAAATCTATAACATGAGCACCAAGTACAGCAACCTCAACGTCGATTTGATCTGCGCCACGATCACTCACGAGACCGCCGGCACCTGGAATCCGGAAATTGTTTCTCCGGCCGGAGCCATTGGGCTTATGCAACTGATGCCAACTACGGGAATGTTCGTAGCGGCCTATGAAGAAATTAGCTGGACTTCCCCTGAGGAGGTTTTGTCTAATCCCATCTACAATATTCGGTTGGGCGCTCGCTATCTTTCTTCGCTCATCGAGGCCTATGATGTAGATGGCGGGTTGGCGGCTTACAACGGCGGGGAGAGACGCGCGGCGCTGTGGCTCGGTAGCGGCAAGTCCTCCGGAATTTTGTCAATAGAAACACAAGAATACGTACCAGCGATTCGCCGTTTGTACGAAGAGTTGCAGGGTTTTCGTTTATAGTGAGCTGGATTTCGGGTAACGAAAATGGAATTGCGACATTTGTTATGATGGGATAGCTGTTGCAGATTCAGCAGAAGGAGGGTCACGACGATCTCCAAAGGATAAAAAGCCGGAATAAGAAGCGTTTCTCTAAGGTTTAGAAGGCACAATTTCTAAACCTGGTTAAGGAGAAAATGCTATGGATGAAGAATTCTTAAGTCGACGTGCGTTCTTCGTTTCTTCCGGCACTTTGTTGTTCGGCACTCTGACGGTCTTGCCGTTGGTCACCTCCTGCAGCAATGACAGCAATCCAACTGCCCCGAAAAATTCCAGCAGTGGGGGGACATTCGAAATCAATCTGGATGAGACGGCGAATCAAATCCTCAATAATGCAGGGGCGGCGCTCAAGTTTAACGTGCCCGGGAAAACGTTGCCAGTCATCGTAATGCGCATTTCATCGACGGAGGTACGGGCTCTTTCCAGCCAATGTACGCACCAAGGTTGTGAAGTGGGTTTACCTGCTAACGACCGAATTACCTGTCCCTGCCATGGCTCGCAATATAATCTGAATGGCGGAGTCATCCAAGGTCCTGCCCCGGCACCCTTGACTTCCTTTCCGGCAAAATTGGAAGGTAATAAGATCATTCTGACCGTCTAACAGCAAAGGCCGACTCGAGTCGGCCTTTGCGTTTGGCTGGATGGGTCATGAATATCGAGATAGCGATGTGCGCTCTCCCTATCGATCTCGTTCTTTGGCTTTCGATTCAGCCGGCACGATTGCAATCGTCAGCTTTTCCGTTTTGCGAATAAGGGTTAGTGACGCCCTCAGATTGACCGGGTGTTGTGCGAGCATTTTGTGCAAGCCATCGATGCTCAGGATCGGCTGATCGTCAAAAGCGATCAGAATGTCGCCTTCCTGCAATCCAGCCTTTGAGGCGGGGCTGTTGCTTTCGACGGCAACGACCAAGACCCCGGCTTCGACTGACAAATTGTAGAATCGAACGATTCGGCGATGCAGCATGACGTTTTGCCCAGCCACACCGATGAAGCTTCGGGAAATCTTCCCGTCCTTGATGAGCCGTCCCGCGACGTACTTGGCTGTACTGATGGCGATGGCGAAGCACAGGCCTTGCGCCGGTTGAATGACGGCCGTATTCACTCCAATCACTTCGCCAAATGCCGTCACCAGAGGTCCACCGGAGTTGCCGGGATTGAGGGCAGCATCCGTCTGAATAACGTTGTCGATCAGCCGGCCGGTTCGGCTGCGCAACGAACGCCCCAATGCGCTGACCACTCCGGCGGTTACGGAGGCCTGAAATCCGAAAGGATTGCCAATGGCAATTACCAATTGGCCGACTGGTAAGGACTCCGAGTCCCCCAAGCTGACCGCGGACAGGTTGGGCGCGTCCACTCGCAGCACCGCGAGATCCGTGTCAGGGTCGTCACCCACAATCTCTGCGGGCAGGCGGCGGCCATCGGCAACGGTGACATCGACGCTCTTGGCTTCGTGCACTACATGACTGTTGGTAAGAACAAAGCCATCCGGGGTAAAGATAAAGCCAGATCCACTCCCTTGCGTCTGGCGCAACCCTCGCGGGTTGCCGCTGCGCGCCTGCACGTCAATGTTTACGACTGCAGGACCGACTTTGGTAACCGCGTTGACAACCGCTTGCGAATAAGCATCGAGCAAAGCAGATTCTGATAAAGGGGTCTCTTCCACCTCAGTCTCTACTGACGGCCATTCTCCGTACGTATTGCCGCGCTGGGAGGCAAGTTGAAACATCGGTTGCATGCCGTTCGAACCTTCTATCACTGTAACTTGTCTTTTTGCGTACACCATTAGAACCCACATGGGCGCGTCTTGAATTCCGACGAATTTTTGCACCCTGCCGCCATTGGCCCTTACGCTACTGAATCGATGCCTGGTGGGTAAAGGAAGCGTTGGCTCACAATCGAGCTGTGCAAGAAGATCGGTCAATACTCTGCCTTTTGCTCCGTGATAGGGAAAGTCTTGCCATCGCTTTGGAAGGCACATGACCATCCTATCGCTATGACCAAACTTATCCTTGCGCGAAGTTGTCTATACTCGTTAAGGGTCGCTTTTTCATGTCATGCCTGTGAATACAGGCATCTCCTAACCACCTGTTCACAAGGAGATTCCTGCATGCAAAGGAATGACAAGATTGATGAAATTTCTACCCTCAACGAGTATATTTTGTTAAAATGGACATCGGAATCAAGCGAGTGAATTCTGCATGGGCAAGAGAGTTTTGCAAAGAACGATCTCCTGAAAATAGTTTGATAAATTCTTGCCGGATTTTTGTTAGAGAAGGACGGACAATATAGCGCAGTAAAGAATGAATGCGCTTTTGGTGGCCGTTTAGACAAAACGAAATTGATGCAATAGAGAATAGGCTTTTCATGAAAAATACCGGATTCTACATGTTTCTCACCATCGCTCTGACCCTTTACACTCTGATAAATCTCTACGTCGTCCGGAGGGGATGGCAGGCGCTTCCCAGCGGCAATGGAATACGGGCAATATATCTGCTGCTGATGCTGCTGTTGATTCTCGCTTACCCTCTGGGACGTATTTTCGAGCGAGCGCTTGATGTTCGCATTTCCGAGGCTTTGATCAAAGCTGGCTCTTACTATCTGGCAATCATGGTCTACGCCTTTTTCATGGTACTGATTATCGACCTGGTTCGCTTGGCAAATGCAATCTTTCACTTTTTTCCAACCGCGTGGCGATTGCCCAACAGTCCCGCAGGCTTGACGGTCTTTGGCGCTGTGGCAGGACTGGTTTTCATGCTGACCCTCGTGGGCGTTTGGAATGCCCGCTTTCTGCGGACCCGCAATCTGCAGTTGACCATTCAAAAGGTGGCGCATTCCCCTGACCGGTTAAGAATCGTCATGGTGTCGGACATCCATCTGGGAACCATCATCCACAATTCCAGGCTGCAAAAAATCGTGGACAAGATCAACGGGCAACATCCCGACGTGATTCTGCTGGTGGGAGATATCTTTGACGAGGACGTGACTTCCCTCATGGAGCAAAACATCGCTGTGGTTTTGAAGCAGCTTAGCAGCCGCTACGGCGTCTTTGCCGTTCCCGGCAATCACGAGTATTATAGCGGGATTGACAGCGCAATATCCTATTTGCAGCAATCCGGCATCACCGTGCTCCGCGATTCCGTGGTCAAGGTGGCCGACAGCTTTTATCTGGTGGGGCGTGATGACCGGACGCTCAATCAATTTGGCGGCAAACGGAAATCCTTGGCCGAGCTGGTGCAGAACGTCGATAGCGCCTACCCAATCGTCCTGATGGATCATCAGCCCTTTCATTTGGAAGAAGCTCAAAAGCACGGCGTAGACTTGCAGCTTTCCGGGCACACACATCACGGTCAGCTTTTCCCCTTCAATCTGATTACCAATCGTGTCTATGAGTTGAGCTGGGGGTACAAACAGCGGGGGGAAACGCATTACTATGTTTCCTGTGGCGTGGGCACCTGGGGGCCGCCGGTGCGATTGGGCAATGTGCCGGAGGTTGTTACTATAGATATGCACTTGCAGGGTAGCAACTGATGGCCCAAAGTAAGTAAGGCAGTCGTTTGCCGAGGGAAAAGCGGTGCTGGAATCATGGGAAGAATGGAGAAATCAGCGGTCCGATTGACGCAGTTTTTCGTGTATGCCTGTCGGCGGGCAAGACGATTCGTTGTTGTTCAGGAGGCTAAAGCTGATTTTCTCAACCGCCATGTTGGTCCGCTTGCTTTCTGTACCATTCGGCCTGTACTTTTCTTTTCAATTGGATTTGGCGTCGGGACCGGGCATAACGGCCATTTTGTTGTTCGTTTTGTTCGCCGCCTTGGCGGTGAAGCTGATCACCGGTTGGGTGCGACGGCAGCGTCAAAGACTGGTGCACTAACCTCAAACAGTAACAGACAAATTTGTTGTTGGATTATTGGAAAATTCTGTTATTTTAGCTACAAAGCTACTTGGGAGAGCTCCATTGAGAATCAACAATTTTTTTGACAGTCGCTGCACGCGGAACAGCAGGGGAGGGTAGCGTCTTTTGTTAGGGATGGAGGATAATCTTGCTTATAGTTGTTAGTGGAGGCAATACCTTAGACTCTTTCGACGGTCGCCGTTCACCTTCAAAATGGTTGCTATAATCGAAACAGCTACGCCGACGAGTGAGTGATTCGTCAAGTCCGGCACCATTTCAAACTATCAAACTGCAAATCCTAACCAAACAGTAAAGGAGGATCCAGCCATGTCAGATGATAAATTTGAACGTGACAGTTTTATAAAGGGCTTTTTGATCGGTGGATTCATAGGTGCTTTGGCAGGACTCTTGTTTGCGCCAAAATCCGGCAAAGAGCTGCGCTCGGACATTCGCCGAAAAGGCGAGGAGGCCTTGGAGGAATCTAAACGCATTTATGCCGATACCAAGGAGAAAGCTGGCGCCATTCTCGCTGACGCCGTTCACCGCGCCGAAGAGCTAAAAGCTGAAGCGGCCCGTCAGCTTGCGGAAGCACGGGCGAAGGCGGAAGCCATCTTGTCTCGAGCTGAGGAAAAGACCTCCGCCGTCGGCGAATCGGCAAAAGAGTTTATTGAGGAAACCAAAGCCGGAGTTTTGAAGCGCAAGGAAAAAATTGCCAAGGCAGTAGAGGCTGGAGTCGAGGCGGCAAAAGAGGAGCTGTCGAAAAAGTAACCCCAAGATGTAGCTAACCTTGCAAGGAGGTCACGTATGGTGATGACCATCAGCGTGGCAATCATCGCAGCGATCATGGTGGTCGCTTCCGTCTTTATCATCCGCCTGGTGATGCAACTGCAAAAGACCGCCAAGGAAATCGAAAAGTTGGCGGAAATCGTTCGCATTCACGTCGCTCCGATCAGCCACGACATTGCGTCAATCTCCGCTACGACTCGTTCGATTTTGGAATCCGCGCACCGGCAGGTTCTCAAGGTAGAAGACAGCGTTTCCAACGTGCGGGACATGTCTGCGCGCGCGAAAGAGTTCGAGGAAGAGATACTGTACAAGCTTGGCAGCCCTTTGACGCGTCTGTCAGCATGGTTCAATGCCATCAAGCGCGGGTTCGAAACCTTTTACCGCAGAATGCGAACGGATTAGAGATCCAAGCGGGGTTCTTTTTCGTAAAGTGCTATAGTCGCTTCGAGGGAATTGACTTGCAAAGAGCTTAGCGGGGGCCTGGCGGATCGAATATCGAAACGACTGCGAAGAGCTTGATGTCGTTGCGTCCCCGTGTACTTGAGCGGCAGACAAATTTGGGATGTCTTAATTGAAAAGGCGATGTTGATTGCATCGCCTTTTCTTCTTCAGCTTAGATGAGAACTTTTAGATCAGCATCCTTTTTGAGCTGAGTCATGAAATCCTCGTAGGCTTGGCGGCGCTTGTTGCGCAAAAGCTGTTGCTTCAGTGTTTCGCGCACTTGCTCCAGTGTCTGCGTTTCTTTTTTTCTGTCCACCACTTTGAGGATGTGAAAGCCGTATTGCGTTTCGATAATATCGCTTAATTGGCCGACCGGCACGGAAAAAGCGGCATCCTCAAAAGGCTTCACCATTTGTCCGCGGCCAAAATCCTGGTACAGTCCTCCCTTATCCTTTGATCCCGGATCCTCCGAATATTCTTTGGCCAAGGCGGCAAAATCCTCGCCGTTCTTGGCGCGAGCCAGCAAATCTTCCATCTTTTTCCGCACCGCGGCCTTGGCTGATTCATCCATTCCCTGCGTCTTGAGCAGAATGTGCTGAACCGAGGCGGTCTTGTCCTCGCCGTACGCCTTTTGAATATCCTCCTCAGCGATTACTATCGGATTATATACTCTCTCGTCGAGGTATTCTTGGATCAGCATGCCTTCCCGAATGTCTTTCTTGACAAAATCCATGGTTACACCCTGGCTTTCCAATCTTTTTGCAAAGGCTTCCTGACCGCCGTTGCGTTGGTAAACGGAGTTTAAGGCGCTATCGAATTTTGCCGGCGCTAATTCTTTGTGGTCTTTCGCCGCCGCTTGCAACAGCAAATGTCGCTCTGCAAACCTCTCTGCATTACTCTGAATAAAGCCCTTCATTTTTTCAGCGGGCATGCCGGTAAACCGTGACGTGTTTTTGCCCATCGCCGCCTGCATCTCGCTGATCAGGCCACCCACTGTGAGATTGAAAGATTTACTGCTCACCAATAGCTTGTTCTTCTCCGGATCCAAATCCGGCATTTTGGCGGCAAGGTCTTTGGCAAATTGGTAGGCTGGAGTTCCCTTTTTCAGTTTTACCTCCGAGGCCTTCTTACCGCAGGCGATTATAAGCGTAGCGAGGGAAAGGATTACGACAAGCATTTTTTGCATAGTTTGGCTCCTCTGTGTGAATAGTTCGCCGTCCGGGGAAGACAGCACTTTTTGCGTCGGCCAAGTTAGCAATTAAATTTCGCAAATCATACCTTTTTTTGTACAATAAAAAGTCGTCAATAGGCCGATCGTTAGTCAGCTTGCGACCATCGGTTGGAGTGGGTAGGTCTGGCGGACTTGAGTTCACCGGCGAGGAATTCGAAAGCGAATAAGACAAAACCGCTCGACTTGCTTCGAGACATCTTGATACGGTTATTTCCGACTCCCTGGGATGTGCGGCCTTTCACTGGCGTATTTGGCCTATTGATTGCGAGTGTCTCCAATGACGGGTGTGTGGATCTTGACAACGACGTCACCCGAACAAATGAGTGAGCCAATTCGTACTTCTGCTTGCAAAACCGAGTTATCATGAAACCGTCTTGGCCAATGCGAGACAATAAATCTCGTGGGCAGAGCCTTCCAGCTCAACGGGACTCTTTGAGGGCGATGGATTAATGTTTGATAAAACTGTGAGGAGATTCCTCTCGCCGAAGCCATTGCTATTCATTTTCGCCCTGGCGACTGTCTTGCGCGTTTACCATTTGTCCTTCAAGAGCATCTCCATTGACGAGGCTATCGGCGGCTTTTACGCCATGGAACCGTTGTTGCGGGTCGTCATCCTGACCATCAATGACGTGCATCCACCGCTTTTTTATCTGCTCCATCATTTTTGGATCGCCCTCTTTGGGATGAGCGAAGCCGCTTTACGCAGCATTTCCGTTCTTTTCGCATTACTCTCTGTCATCGGCCTGTGCCATTTGGGTGCGTTGATTTTCAATCGCCGCGCTGGTTTGACCGCAGCCTTTTTGCTGGCCATCTCCCCCTGGCATATTTGGATCAGCCAAAATGCCCGTTCCAACTCGCTGCTCCTGTTTCTCATCATCGTATCCATTTATTCTTTTTCCCAGCTCTTGGAAACAAGACGCAAGAAATGGTTTGCCGTTTATGCTTGTGTAACCACCATCGCCATTTACACCCATTACTTTGCCTTTATGATTTGGATCGCGCAAAATCTTTACGTGATCATGAGCGCGTACGCCAGGCGGAGAATTTTCCATGACTGGTGGCGAGCACAAATTGCCATTCACGCATTCTATCTCTTTTGGCTGCCGTTTATGATCAGCCAATTCATTACCAAAACTCGCCCGATGTACAAGGACTTTTCAAGTTCGTCCAAAACCTGTTCGATTTCCTCAATCCTTATGCATCGGCGCAGCAATCCTGGTTTACCTGGTTCGGCGAGGCGCTCTTCTTCGTCTTGCTGCTGGCGGGGATTTGTCGTTTATATAAGGAGAACGGTAGGGAAGCGACGTCCCAGTTGGGTAACGGACCTTCGCGCACCTTCATTTCGAATAAAATTTTGGGCGCGTTGTTGTTTGTTGTCCCGATGACAACATTGCTTGCCGGTTGGTATTTCAAAATCGCCCGCTCACTGCCGCTCTTGCGGATGCACATCAGTAAGAACGACCCGATCATTTATGCCGATACGGTCAAACCCTACCACATCGAACAGCTCAATTCGTTGCCCCTGTCATTCAACATCGGCGGTATCATCGGGGTGGCGATTTCTTCTCTCAAACGCCTGTGGCCACGCCTAACGTTGATCGCTGCGGCCCTCGTTCTTTCTGGCTATTCTCTGCTTCATATCGAGGAATGGAGCGTGAAGGACGATTGGCGGTCCGCCGCGAAAGTGGCCAAAGAGCACGTTCAGCCTGGTGATATGATTTTGTTGGATCACCTTTTCGGCAAAAAGCCTTTCAACTACTATGGCCTGCAAACGGTCAAGCCGCTCAAGCGCACGGAAGCAGAGGGCTTCCTGGAAACCGCACCGCAAGATGTGTGGCTCTTGGTTTCCTACCAAAGCAAATGGTCGGTGCGCGACCTGCTTGACGAGCGATTTGACAGAATTCAGGAATGGAGTTTTCCCGGCAGCACCGATGTGGATGATTTGCCCACAATCGACGGTAAGATTCATCTCATCCATTATCGGGAAAAAACTGCCAACGCGATGGCCGGCAGCCAGCGAGCGGAATCCGTTGCGGAGAAATTAGTCGGCGAAGAAAAACCGGGCACCTCCTCCGCACCCTTTCATCATAGACCCATGGCCAATGCGACCTCCGGCGGGAAGGCGATTTCGCATTAGGAATTTTGCTTTTTGCCCCTATATTTGTGACTGCGGTTTTCCCAATTTCATTCAGTCGAACAGCAAAGGTTAAGCAACAATGCGCTCAAAAACACTCTTGTCCCATCTTTTTCACGCCGGCCTATTACTTATGTCCGTGTGGAGCTGCGGGCCTTGTTATGCGAACACTTTTACCGTCACCAATACCGCGCCTTCCGGGGACGGCTCGCTGCTTTGGGCCGTTACCCAAACACAGAATCACCTCGGAGCGGATACGGTCGCTTTCGACATTCCGCAAACGGACGCGGGGTTCACCGGCAGCTACTGGCGGATATCGCTCATCAGTCCGCTCCCGGCTTTGCTCGATGGCGGGACGGTCATTGATGGCTTTACGCAAGCGAGCTATCAAGGCGACGCCATTCCGGTCGGCTTAGCGATCGAAATCTACGGAGCGGCATGTCCCAAGGATGTGCCGGCCTTGCAGATAAGATCAGCGGGCAACGTCGTTCGCGGCCTTGCCATCGGCGGCTTTCCGGCAGCAGGGATTTCTATGGCGGGAACTGATGCGGTACACAACGTGGTGACTGGCTGTTTCATCGGCACTAAGGCTGATGGAGTGACTTTACTGGCCAACAATTTAAGCGGTGTCGAATGTATCGATGGCGCCGCTCATAATCGAATCGGCGGTCTCCGCGAGTCCGAGCGCAACGTACTTTCCGGCAATGGTCACTATGGCATACGACTGGAGAATAGTCGCTCGGATACGGTCTGGGGCAATTACGTCGGTGTGGATGTCACCGGCCTGGTTGCTCTGCCAAACGGCGCCTTTCCCCGCGATCAAAAGTCTTCCGGCATATTGGTTTCCCGCTATGCGAGAAGCAACCTGATTGGCTCTGGCTCGCCGGCCGGAAGAAATATACTTTCCGGCAACTACCGTAGCGGCTTGCGCATCACCGGCGCCGGCGCGGACAGCAACATGGTTTTGGGTAACTACCTCGGCTTGGGTGCGGACGGAGAGACGGCCATCGCCAATGGCGAAGCCGGCCTGGTTCTTGGCCGCACCTATTTGGATTCCATCGACGTCGGCGTTGTCCCCAGCTACAATGTAATCGGTGGGACGCAAGCTGGGGAGGCTAATTTTATCTCCGGCAATCATTCTAGCGGCGTGCAATTCGCGCGGGGCAGCTATGGGAACACTTTCACCGGCAATTTCGTCGGCACCAATGGGGCAGGAGACAGAGCCATTCCCAACAGTCATAACGGTCTTTATTTTTATGGCAACGATGTGGACGGCCATCCGCAGGGCAACTCCATCGGCCCGGCCAACGTTATCTGCGGCGTCGGCTTTGATACTTTGGGTGCCGATTGGGCTTGCATTTCCCTTAACAACAGCGGTACGGCACTTAACACCATCTTTGACAATTTCCTCGGCCAGAATGCCTCCGGCACGCTGCGCGAAGGGAATTATTACGGCGTGCTATTGCAGGGCGGCGCCCACGAGAATACCTTCCGCAACAACATTATCACCGAGAATATCATTCACGGGGTGTACGTCATCCAAAACACCACCATCAATAACCGGATTACGCAAAATCACATTTTCAACAACGGCGACAAGGCCATTCGCAATGAAAAAGGCGGCAACAAGTTATTGCCGTCACCCATGATCAGTATGGCCGATCCCACTCAAGTAGCCGGCACCGCTTTGCCGAATTCAATGGTGGAAATTTATGCCGATGAGGACAGTGAGGCGAGAATCTATCTTGGTACGACGCAAGCGAACGCAGATGGTTTTTTTGTCTGGGAGGGCAACATTCCCGAGATGCACGTGACAGCTCTCACCATCGACGCCGAAGGCAGTACCTCCGAGCTTTCACCGGGCTCTATCGTGCCGGTAGAATTAGTTTCTTTCACTGCTACTGCTGAAAACTCCTCCACGGTAAGTCTGCGGTGGCATACTGCGAGTGAGAGCAACAATCTCGGTTTTGCCGTCGAAAGGCGAAGCCATGGCGGATCGTTTGTGCAAATCGCCTTCATTCCCGGCCAAGGTACGACTAACCAAGAAAGCTGGTACGAATATCATGACCGAAATCTCAAACCTGGCGCTTATACTTACCGGCTTAGGCAAACCGATACCGACGGCACCACACATGCCTTGTCGGAAGTCAACGTGCGTCTCGTCGCGCCTGCGGACCATACGTTGCTACAGAATTATCCCAATCCTTTCAACGGCTGGACCAAGCTGACCTTGAGCATCAAGACGGCAGGAATGGTCGAGCTGGAGGTGTTTGACACAGCCGGCCGGCGCGTTCGTTTGTTATGGCGCGGACAACGGGAAGCAGGCAGCTACCAACACGCTTGGGATGGTTTGGACGACTTGGGCCAGGCGCTGCCTTCCGGTCAATACCTCATCCGCATGCTCTCCCCCGATGGGAAGCTGATGCGCAAGTGCCTGCTGCTGCGCTGAGAGCTTCTGCGATCAGAATCGCAGGTTCAAGGCCGAAAGTCACCTGAAGGCGATTCTTCACCAGATGGTTGATAGCCGTCTTCTGGCGGCTTGCGCTTTCGAGATTGAGGATTCATTTCGAGACCCTCGGGCTGTAACAATTGCCCCTACGTTATCAGATCAGAAACGGCACAAACATCTTGGTCGTTTCCCGATATTGGATATACTCTTCCCCAAACTTGGTCATGTTCTCTGCCTCTTCGGCTTTTGCGGTTGCGAATAAAAAAGCGGATATGGCGATGACAAGTGCGGCACTCACCGGCGTTACTGACTTGAGAAAAGCTCCCCAGCCTCCCAGAAGCAAAGAGCTGTAGAGGGGATGGCGAATGTATCTGTATGCCCCAGTCCTGACCAATGCCCTCGTGTTTTCAAAACTGCCCGTTGGCCTACCGATGGCTCTCAGCAGATAAAATCCATGAATGGCGAGAAAAAGCGAAGCGCATAACAGCGGCCAGGAAACGAGCTGCTGTACCGAAAACGGGTCATGAAACCAACGACCGATGTTCAACAGGATAAGCGCAAGGATGCCCTCGAAGGAGAAAAAGCGATAGAATCCATGCGCGCGCACATTGCCTAAAGAGGGCAAGGAGAAGATAAAGATTCCCACAGATGATAAGGCAAAAATAATTCCTTTGAGCATGTCTCGACTCCCGAAAAGAGGATCTGCAATGCCAGTGGCCAGAGTGTCCATTTTCTATCTTCCAATGTTTGCAGTTCTAACTGTCCTGCCGAAAAATACGTAATTCGATTTATTCTACAAACAAGTTGTTTCGTCCGTCAATTTGGCCCGTGTAACGGCCAATTCATACGCTTGAGCAAAAGCCGTGAGTGGAGATTATTCTTCTAGTTAAAAGGAATAAACCGGTAGAGAAAACTATTAAAAGCTGTTTAGGAGCGGCGCTTAGATAACTTCCCTATAACTCAAACCGCGAATGGACTCGAATAAAGGCGAATTAAAAATAATTAGCGTTCATTCGCGTTTATTAGCGGTTTGGGAAAATGGGCAGGTTATTTAAATGGCGCTTCTTAGCAATCCCTTCACAGGAGGAAATTAAATGACGAGTAAGAAATCGAGTGAGACAGATTTGTTTTTGTTGAGAATCGATGAATCAAAACGGGACAATAACTCGCCCGTGAAGAAGAACAAAAAAGTATACTTGTGGATAGGCCTTGTGATCGGCTTTTTCATAGTTATTTTCGCCACCATCGGCGCATGGGATTCGGTCTTATCACCGGTGGTGAAAGTGCAATTAACTGCTGCTGTCATGCAATCGCCCTCCCAAAGCGGGGCGCTACTCTCGGCCAGCGGCTATGTGGTGGCGCAACGCAAAGCGGCGGTGGCATCCAAAGGCACCGGACGATTGGTTTACCTCGGCGTCGTCGAAGGTGATGCTGTAAAAGCGAATCAGATTATCGCTCGATTGGAGGACAACGACACCCGTGCCCAACTCGCCGAGGCGGAAGCATCGCAGAAGCTCAACGAAGCCCAGATCGAGGAAGCGCGTAATAATTTTGAACGGCAGAAGAAACTGCTGGAAGGCCAAGGGACCAGTCGGGCGAATGTGGACGCAGCCAAGACCCAGTATCAAAGCGTGCTGGCATCCATTGATTTGGCAAAGGCTCGAGTAGAAGCCGCCAAAGTGGCTTTGGAGAATACTGTTATTCGCTCACCCTTTGATGGAACCGTTCTTACCAAAAACGCCGATATAGGAGAAATCGTCGCGCCATTGGCCGCCGGGATCAATTCGCGTGCCGCTGTCGTAACCATCGCCGACCTAAGCTCCTTGCAGGTGGAGGCCGACGTCAGCGAATCGAATATTCAAAAAATCAGTCGGGGGCGGGATTGTGAGATAGCTAAATACACATAAGGAAATCATTGTGAAGAGAAATCCATTTCGTCCGAAGAAACCGGGTGCTCTCGCCAGCGTTGTGGTGCTTGCGGGAACCGTTCTCATTGTGATAAGTGCATGGCCTCCGGGCATACCGAAAGGCGAGGCGGGTGTAGCAAGTGAAAAGGCCGATGGCCGGATGACCACAGAGGAGAGAAAAATGGCACGCGTGAGTGTGTTTAATGAACAGGGCGAATTAGTCGGCCCCATCGAAATGCCAAAAGTCGTCAAGAGCGACGCGGAATGGAAAGCTCAGCTCACACCGGAGCAGTACCGTATCGCCCGCGGTAAAGGCACCGAACAGCCGTTCTGCGGGACGCTGCTCGATAATAAGAAGGAGGGCGTCTACTCGTGCATCTGCTGCGGATTGCCGCTTTTCTCCTCGACTACCAAATTCCATTCGGGAACGGGCTGGCCGAGCTTTTTCGCCCCCATCGCCGAGGGTAACGTGGCCGAGGAGACCGACCGCAGTTTTGGCATGGTGCGCACCGAAATTCTTTGCGCCCGCTGCGACGCGCATTTGGGCCACGTCTTTGATGACGGCCCGCGCCCGACCGGATTGCGTTACTGCCTCAATAGCGAGTCACTGAGCTTTACTCCTATCGCCGAGGTAAAAAAGCTTGCGGACCCCGCTGTCACTAACAAGGCCGGAATGATCAATCCTGCAAGCTACAACGCTACCAGCCAACGCGCAACGGCTGTTTTCGCCGGCGGCTGCTTCTGGTGCACCGAGGCCGTTTTTGAGGAGCTTGACGGTGTGATCGAAGCGATTTCCGGTTATGCCGGCGGCAGCAAAGAGACGGCGGACTACAAGACCGTGTCGACCGGTCGCACTGGTCACGCCGAGGCGATTCAGATCGTTTACGATCCCGCCAAGATTTCTTACGAGCAGTTGCTCGACGTCTTTTTCGCTACCCATGATCCGACGACCAAAGACCGCCAGGGCAACGACGTAGGGCCGCAGTACCGCTCGGCCATCTTTTACGCCAACGAGCAGGAAAAGGAGCTGGCCGCTGCTTTCATTCAAGACCTCACGGATGCCAAAGTCTTTTCCAAGCCGATTGTGACCACCCTTGAGCCGCTCACGGGTTTCTATCCGGCGGAAAACTACCACCAGAATTACGTCTGCTACAACCCGAACCAAGGATATGTGCGTATGGTGGCCATGCCCAAAGTGGAGAAGGTGCGGGAAAAGTTTCGCTCACTGCTGAAACAAAAGTCACCATTGGAGGGGATTACGGTAACCAGGTAGGTTCAGGAGTGGCAGTTTTCCAAGGGCAGAAAATTAAGAATGGGGATTTGGCAGTGATCAGCGGCTACAGGCGTACGCCCCGTTTCGGAGGGGTGAATGTGTCCAAAAGTGCAAAATATGCCAGATGGGAAAATTGGTTTCTTTGATTCTGCAATTTTGTCTCTGTCAATCAGCTTGGTTTCTCATCCACTCAGTTGGCGATCTTGGACTCGGGTAGGAGGTTGGCAAAGTCTTTCTTCCCTGTTGGCCATGGTCTTGGCCATCGGTCTGGTGGTGGACGACGCCATTGTGGTGTTGGAAAACGTTTATCGCCACATCGAGATGGGAAAGTCCCGGCGACAGGCTGCTTTTGATGGTAGCAAGGAAATCGGCTTTGCGGTCATTGCCACGACCATCACCCTGGTGGCCGTGTTTATCCCGCTGGCGTTCCTTACCGGATCGGTCGGGCGCTTGTTCAACGAGTTCGGTATCACTCTGGCGGTGGCTGTGCTCATCTCCGGCTTTGTCGCTCTCACACTGACGCCCATGCTGTGCTCACGGATTCTCAAGCCCTTGCATGGAACCAGCACGAGCTGGGCCTCCCGTTCCTTTGATGCCTTCTTTGAATTTCTGAATCGGATCTATGACCGAATACTGAGATTCGTGCTACGCCGCAGGGCGCTGCTACTGGGCGCGGCCGTGCTGATCGTGGCCGCCAGCGTTTTCCTCTTCAAAAACCTGCCGAGCGAATTGGTGCCAACTGAAGATCGTGGAGTCGGCTTCGGCATTGTCATTGCCCCGGAGGGCGCCACCCTCGATTATACCGACCGGTATATGAAGGAGGTAGAAAAACGTCTGTTAGCTCTGCCCGAGCACAAGGCGCTGTTCACCGCCATTGGTCTGCCATTTGGCGGTCCCGGGCGGGTGACCAACGGTTTTGTCTTTTTGAGATTGAAGCCGCGCGGTGAGCGCAAGAAATCGCAGCAGCAAATCGTACAGGAGCTTTTCCCGCAATTGTTTTCCATTCCCGGCGTGTTGGCGTTCGTCATCAACCCGCCCAGCCTGGGCGGAAGATTCAATTCCAGCCCCGTGGAATACGTTTTGCAGGGGGATAACTACGAAGAGCTCAACCAAGCCGTGGGCATAATGATGGGGGAAGCATCCAAGCTTGGGTATCTCATCAACATGGATTCCGATCTGCGATTGAACAAACCGCAGCTCGACATTAATACCGACCGAGAACGTGCTGCCGGCCTCGGGGTGTCGGTGGCGGACATTGGATCGGCATTGGAGACATTCCTCGGCGGACGCGCGGTGACCAATTTTAAGCGTTCTACCAAACAGTACGATGTCATTCTGCAAATGAAATCATCTGCCCGCTCCACTCCCGATGCCATCCGGGAAATTTACATTCGCGGCACCGGCGGCTTGGTGCAGCTTGCCAATGTCGTCCGAGTCGAAGAGACTCTGGCGCCGAAGGAATTGAACCATTACAACCGGGTCCGCTCAGCAACTATCACAGCGAACCTGGTTCCGGGCGTGGCCCTCGGCAAGGCACTTGATGACCTCGATCAGATTGCGGCAAATAGGCTTCCCGGAGGGATAAAACGAGAATTCGCCGGGCAGTCGTTGGAATTCAAATCATCAAGCTCCAGCCTCTACTTTATGTTCCTGCTGGCGATCGTGTTCATTTATCTGGTGCTTGCCGCGCAGTTCGAAAGTTTTATCCACCCGTTTACGATTCTGCTCGCGGTGCCGCTTGCCGTCTTTGGAGCGTTGTTGACTTTGTTTCTCTTTGGAGAAAGTCTGAATATTTACTCCCAGATCGGCTTGATCATGCTTGTCGGTTTGGTGACCAAGAACTCGATTCTGATCGTGGAATTCTCCAATCAGTTGCGGGCGAAGGGTGAAGAGATGTTCGATGCCGTGATTCATGCTGCCACCATTCGTCTCCGACCGATTCTGATGACATCGTTCTCGACTATCTTTGGCGTCTTGCCCATCGCCATCGGTCTCGGCGCCGGCGCAGAGTCTCGCCGTCCATTGGGCTTGGCGGTGGTCGGCGGAATGTTCTTCTCCACTTTTTTAACGTTGATTCTGGTGCCGGTGCTGTATACGCTGTTGGCGACGGTTATCAAGGAATCCAGAGTTGAGGAAGACTTTGACGGAGACGGCAGAGCCAGAGTGACGGTCGTTCCGAAAGAGGAATTGGCGAGCGGGTCGGAGCTCATTGAGCAGTCGAGAGGAGTGCATGCGATTTAGTTCAGCGGGGAAAATTCGATGCCGGCGCGACTGTCCGTTTGTTGCCGATCACCGGCGCCTTTTTAGGGGACACCGATTGACGCAGACGCACGCTGATTTTAATGAGCGGCATGGTGTTGCATGAGGATGACGAACATCTTCAGTTAAGAACCTTCGATCCGAGTGCAATCACCTCAGGTCGTTGTGGCCGCTCAATGATCATTCCGATTCAAAGGTACAGGATAATCAGCGGACATCAGTGTTGATGGATGTCCCTTCGAGCTTTGGCACCATGACGCGCTGCAAAACGGTTCGGTTTTTGTCTTTGCGGATTTTGAAGGCCGGCGTAACTATCGCTTGCTGCATTCCAATCTATTGGGCGAGCTACAAAATTGGAATGACATGAATGCTACAAGAAAGGGCTTTTGGTTTTTGCCGTCGAACGTCCAATTACGCTTAGCGGCGGATTCCGCCGAACATAGACGCTGAGGACGCAAAAGATCGCAGAGAAAATTCGACATCAACCACCTAGTTTTTGGCTTCGGAGATCATTTACCATAGGTCCTCCGCCTATCCGCACCAAAGGCGCATGTACCCTTGGCGTGCTCCATTCCCGCCGAGTCCCTGCGATAGGAATTCCTCCCGCGCATGTCCAGGAACAGCCTCCCGCTCTGCGCCATGTGCTCTGCGCTATGCACCATGCGCTTTGCTCTCTGCGACCCGGCGACGTTAAATGAAATCCTTGAACAACTGATTGCTCGGCGCCGGGATGACCACCTTGTTAACCAGCAGCCCTTTGCCGGCGACGATCGCCGCCCCTGCATCCACAGCGGCGCGGACCGCAGATATGTCTCCCGTCATGCTGACGAATGCCTTGCCGCCGAGCGCCATCGCTAACCTGATTTCCATAATCTGCACGTTGGCGGTCTTGGCCGCCGCGTCGGCAGCTTCCAGCAAGGAGGCTACCGAGAATGATTCCACGATGCCAAGGGCGCCAAAACGGCGAATGATGGACGCCCCGGAGATGGCGGGAAAGATCGATGGATGCACGTTGGGAATGACCATCGAGTCGATGACGGCTCCCTGCCATCTGTCCTGACCGGTTTCGACGCTGGCGCGAACCGCCGCGACGTCGCCGCCAACGATGACCATGTATTTGCCGGAACAAATCGTGCGGGCAAGCACCAGTTCCACGTCTGCCGTTTTCAGCATGGCGTCGGTCACGTCGATGCCGGCGGCAATGCTGTTCAGCTCTATCAACCCGATTGCATTCATCTGCATTTATTTGATCCTTTCGATGATAATCATGCCTTCCCGAATGTCTCGCACTCGGCCATCGATGCTGGCGTGCACATGGGCGCCCAACTGCTTTTCCCCCATTTGACCGATCATTTGACCCCTGCGAACATTATCTCCTATTTTGACCGTTGGCGTTGCCGGAGCGCCGGTGTGCTGCTGCAGCGGCACGTGCACTCGATCAGGTTGCGCATCCACCTCCACAAATCCGGCGTGCGATTCGTACTGGGAGACACCCAAGCGATTCATGAGCTGCTTCAGGGGCAGCCGGCGGTCTTCTTTCATGGGATGTACTTTGACTTCCTTGCCGCCCTCCCATTTTCCTTTGCCGATGGCCCGCAAATCATCGATGCCGCGGACACAAGCCTCACGGGGGAAGAGCGCTTCCGGGCAAGAAAACAGGGTGCAAATCCCACACTTGCAACACAGCAAGGAATACTGATTCCAAAGCTCTTTGCCCATGACAGAAAAACCAAGGCTGCGCATAACCAAATGGGGAAGGACTTCGTATCCCAACAAGTAACGCGGGCACAGCTCGGTGCAATAGCTGCATTGGTCACAGGCCGATTGCCCAATGCGATCCATTGCTTTGGGCGGAGTATGATAGCGAATGATGAGATTGTGCTCTTTGGGCAGCACGATCAATCCACCGGTCGTCTTGGTGACCGGCTGGCTCAAGTCTCTTACCGGCTTCCCCATCATCAATCCGCTTTCCATAACCGCGAAATCAGAAATCGTGGCTCCACCCGCCAATGCCAGTAGGTCTTCCACCAGCATCCCGATGGGTACGCGAATCGTGAGCGGATTCTTCACCAAACCGGTGATGGTCAGAAAAGTATCCGTGACCGGCTTGCCTAAGCTCGCTTGATAAATGTTGAACAAAGTCTCGACATTGTTCACCACCACCCCTATATCCAAGGGGATTCCCGCCGGTGGGATGAGCCGACCGGTGATGCCGTAAACCAGCTCATACTCGTCGCCGACCGGGTAATAGTCGCCAAATCTGTGGATAACAATCTTTGGGTCTGTGGCGGCTTTTTCGAGGGCTGCAATGGCATCTTGGTTTTTCTCTTTGAGGCCGATCGCTATCTTGTCCGCCCCCACCGCGGCGGCGGATAGCTTGAGACCTTGAAAGATTTCGGCGGCAAAATGCGTCATGAGCTCCCGGTCCTTATGCATTAACGGCTCGCATTCCGCGCCGTTGGCCAGGTACCACTCCACCTTGGCCGACAGCTTGATGTGCGTGGGGAACCCGGCGCCGCCCGCTCCTACCACTCCCGCCTGCTTCACTTGTTCGACTAAATTCATGGCTGTTTTTCCATTCAATGGTCTTTGTGTCTGCGTACAAAAAGATAAGAAAAACGCGGCAGAGAAAAAAGCCCAATGTTTTTGATTGGTACATGACGGGAAAAATAATTGACTTTTTCTTTCCCGTTTAGGATATTGCGCCACATAAAAAGGAGGACCGCTTAATGAGAAGAACGTTAGGGTTGTTGCTTCTGTGTTGCGTACACTTTCCTTTACTCTCGGCGCAATCGGTTCCGCGATCGGAGCTGATCTTTCCCTTACAAGAAAAGCACGTCCACGGCAGCAGCATTGTCGAGTGTCCCAACGGCGATTTGCTCGCCTGTTGGTTCTACGGCTCCGGTGAACGGTCAGCCGATGATGTGCGCATTCAGGGCGCCCGGTTGCGAAAAGGCAGCTCGCAATGGAGTTCCGTTTTCACCATGGCCGACACGCCGGATTTACCGGACTGCAATCCCGTCTTGTTCATCGATCGAAAACAGCGGCTGTGGATGTTTTGGATTGCGGTGCTGGCCAATCGCTGGGAATGCTCGCTGCTAAAGTACCGAATCTCGGAAGACTTTCAGAAAGACGACGCGCCGCGCTGGTCGTGGCAGGATGTGATCATCCTAAAGCCGGGTGCGGAATTTTCCGCGGCTTTGGAAAAAGGTTTCGCCGGCATGAATTTGCCGGAAGGCCTATGGGCGGAGTACGCCTTGCCGTATTCCAAGCTAATCATCGAAGCCAGCAAGGACCTCGCCAAACAACAATCCGGCTGGATGACCCGCATCCATCCGCTGGTGCTGCCGAGCAATCGAATCCTGCTGCCCCTGTACTCCGACGGCTTTAATGTCTCACTGGCCGCGATTTCCGATGATGACGGTGAGAACTGGCGGGCCAGCCTTCCCATTGTCGGCCTGGGTCCCATTCAGCCTACTTTCGTGCGCAAGAAAGACGGGGCTCTGGTTGCCTATTTACGCGACAGCGGTGACGCGCCCAACCGGGTCATGCAAAGCACCTCCTTCGATGACGGCTTTACTTGGTCCATCGCTGCCGACAGCGAAATTCCCAATCCTGGCTCTAGTCTGGAAGTCGTCGCCCTGAAGGATGGTCGCTGGGTGATGGTCTTCAACGACACCGAACATGGCCGCCATCGCCTGTCACTCGCCCTCTCTGAAGACGAAGGGGCTACCTGGAAATGGAAGCGGGCATTGGAAACCGACCCCGCGCTGAGGTCAAGCTTTGCCTATCCGTCTATCATTCAGGCTGGCGACGGTCTTTTGCACATGACCTACTCGTATCACACGCCTGATGGAAGGAGCATCAAACACGTGGGCGTGGATGCCGAATGGATTAAGGGAGGCGAGTAAACGGAACCATGACGCGCATGTGTCACTTTCGGTGCGAATAGACAGATTTTGTCGACGGGACGGGAATTGAAATGAACCGGAAAATGTTTGTCACAAGGCACATTCTTCGCAATCCTTTCCGCGTCGCTGTTTGAGCGTGCCTCGGGTATATTTGCAGGGAGGTCGCGCAATGGCAGTTCCCAAGGCGCATTGAGGGAATCAATTCGTTGCGACTGTCGGAGAAGGCCAGCTTTTGAGAACAGGAGGTTCACAATGGCCAACATGATCAATTGGTTCGAAATCCCCGCCATAGATTTCGACCGAGCCGTCAAGTTCTATGCTGCCATTTTGGGAGCTGAGTTTCGCAAAGAAACCATACTGAATTACGACATGGGCTTTTTCCCGGGCGAGCGCGGATTCGTCTCCGGCGCGGTCGTTCACGGTGAGGGTTACATCCCATCCGACAAGGGGACGCTGGTCTATCTCAACGGCGGCGATGATTTGAGCGGCGTGCTGGCAAAAGTCGAAAAGGCAGGCGGCAAAGTTGTGGTCCCCAAGACAAAGATAACGGATGAATACGGTTTCTTTGCCCTCTTTTTAGATACCGAGGGCAACAAGGTCGCTCTGCATTCGATGCATTAAGCTTGCCCCGGACAAACCACTACCGGAAATGCTTGCGATGTCTCCCCGGATGCCGCAAGCATTTTCTGTTCTTAGTGAGTTCAAGCGTCCCTGATCATCAAATAATGATCGATACCCGCTTCCTTAAAAATCTCGCCGACGGTGTGAAATCCGTGCTTGCCGTAGAACTCTGTTAAATGTGCCTGAGCGTGCATCTTGAATTTGTGGAATCCTTTCTCCCGCGCGACCTCCATCATAAAATTCACCAACCGATGACCATGACCTTGTCCGCGGAATTCTTTGCGCACAGCGATCCGTTCCAGTTTGGCATATTCGCCCAAAAAACGGATGCGCCCACAGGCGTACGGTTCGCCGTTTTCCGTCTCGCCGAGAATGTGCAGCGCGCTGTGCTCGAATTCGTCCACTTCCAGACTGTAAGGAACGCGCTGTTCTTCAATGAACACAATCGCCCGCACCACAAAAGCCTTCAGCAGCTCATCAAAGCTGGTTACGATTTTAAGCATACTCTCTCCTGTGAGACACTCCGTTTTCTTAGACTTTGAACAGAATAGAGCCTGACATTCTAAGAGGAGCCCTATGACAATGACAAGAAGGCACGATGCCCGCGAAAGACGTGAAATCTTATCTAATCCTTAGCGCCTTTTGGTGTGTTTCGCGGGCCGATTTCTCAACGGCGCTCTCATTTCAAAGTATGAGGGAGAAGCTGAATGTCCTTTCCCCGCAATTGCAGTCCGCAGCCGAGCAGCGTTTTGGGCAAGTCCTGCATCAAGAACTCTACCCGCTGGAAACTTTTCTCACGCTTTCCGGGTCTCCACGCCGGTAAGTGAACGAAGTTTGACAATGCTTGACCACCCTTGACGAGGTTTAATCACCCTGTTCTCTACTTGACCACTCCTGACGATGCTTGACCATTCTTGGCCATTCTTGACAATCATAGACCTTCCGCCCTTTATGACAGGAGCACCCATGAACATCGAATCGATAAATCATGCCTCGAAAAAAACGAGCTGGCTCATTCTTGGTTCATTGGCCGCTGCATACTTTGTCCTATTCATCCTGACCAACGGTAACTATGGTATCTTTCGCGATGAGTTTTATGATCTCGCATGCGCCGACCGTCTGGCCTGGGGCTAGGTCGATCACCCGCCGCTGTCTATCGCGTTGTTGGCTTTATCCAAAAATCTGCTGGGCGACTTCATTCACGCCATTCGCCTGCTGCCGGCCCTGGCCGCCGCAGCGTATGTGATCGTCGTCGGTTTGATCGCCCGCGAATTGGGCGGCAGATTGTCTTCGCAAACTCTGGCCGCGCTTTCTGCCATGATCGCCCCCTACTCGTTGGTCCTGTTCAGCTTCTTTTCCATGAATGCCTTGGACTTTCTTTTCTGGGCATTCTCGTTCTATGTCGTGATCCGCATCATCAAGACGGGGAATCGCAGGCTCTGGCTGGTCTTTGGGCTGGTGGTCGGATTGGGTCTGTTGAACAAGGTCAGTCTGCTCTATTTCGGCTTTAGTCTGATTGTCGCCATGCTGCTGACTTCGCAGAGGAGGTATCAGTTGGACAAGTACTTTTGGGCCGGAGGCGCTATCGCCCTGCTGCTTTTTCTTCCGCATATTCTCTGGCAGGTTGCCAATGACTGGCCGACCCTCGAATTTATGGCCAACGCGAAGCGATACAAAATAGCGGCTATCGGTCCGGTGCAATTCATGCTGGACCAGTTTTTGTCGATGCATCCGCTAAATTCCCCTGTGTGGCTGCTGGGAATCCTATGGCTTGTTTTTGCCAAAAGCACGCGCCCGTACCGATTGTTCGGCTATTGCTATTTGATCGCACTTGCTTTTCTGATGCTGCAAAAGAGCAAGGGATATTATTTGGCTCCGGCCTATTCGGTGATATTGGCTGGCGGCGCCTGTGGAATTGAAGCCTATTTCCGATCTCACCCGCTGGGGTTCGTCAAGCCCGCTTTTATTGCCCTTTTAGTAGCGGGAGGGATCGCGTCAGCCCCCATGGCGCTGCCGCTCCTGCCGGTTGAAAAGTTTATCGCCTATCAAAAGGCCATTGGATTGATGCCGGCATCCGGCGAGAACAATCCCTTGGGCGAGCTGCCGCAGTATTTTGCCGACCGCTTTGGCTGGGAAAATATGGCCGCGGTGGTGGCTTCCGTTTATTGGGAGCTCTCCTCCGAGGAACGAGCAGAATGTGTCATCGTGACGGGCAACTATGGTGAGGCAGGAGCCTTGGAGTATTACCGAAGCAAGTACGGATTGCCGCCGACTTGCAGCCAGCACAACAATTATTTTCTCTGGTACTCCGGCAATATCTCCGCACGGATTATCATCAGCTTGGACATTCCGATGGCGGATTTGCAGGAGTTGTTCACAGAAGTCAAGCCTGCGGCGGTAGTCGTCTCGCCGTATGCCATGCCTTATGAAACCAACCTGACCGTCTATGTCTGCCGCAACTTGAAAAAGCCGGTCGAACAAGCGTGGCAAGAGGGGAAACATTTCATTTGATACGTCGCCAGCTCGTGACGAAAGTCATTGAAACAGTAAGAATCAAATTGCAGAATGACCATGCAAAATGCAAAATCCGATTGCACCGGAAAGTTTTCCGGCGCGAGAAGTGAAGTGGACATTTGTGCAAATGGGCCAGGATCAATGCCCTAGCCCAACTGAGTGCCAAATTTGGCATCTTGACTTTTGCTTGTTGATCCCGATCCAATGAGAGACGGATGCTCACGTGAGGCTGAATGGCTGACGCACATTTCTGTCTATTGAACGATTCGGAACAGCCGGCCATCGCCGGCCTTGAACAAGATGAGGCAGCTCCTGTCGCTATCATCTTTCGACCAGCCCACCTCAAACGCGGGGCCTGAATTCTTGGGAATCTCGATAATCTTCCGAACATTGTCCGCAAAGGTGATCCGCGGCTCGGCGCCGAAATTGTAATTCTTATTCACCAGCAGCACGTACTTGCGCTTCTTCGAGTCCACAAAAAATCCGGCAAGAAAAGGCCCTCCTTCTATCTTTGTGATCGGTAAACGCCGGCTTAATGCTGCGCCACCCGTTGGCACGGGTTCATTGTGGAAGACACCTGTAGAAGTTAGTTTTTGCAACAGGGAGCCAAGTTTTCGAATTTCTTGATTAATCCGCGTCGCATCTTTGTAAAGCGAAGTTACTTTGCCGGTCGAATCTAAGAGCGCTTGACCGAATCGATATTCCGTGCTTCTGGGCACGTTAAAGGAAAAATATTGCAGGCCCTTGGCCCCATAGGCCAGACTGCTGTAAAGCTGCATCCGCAAGTGAGAGTGCTCCGGCTTGGGATAGGGATCATAGGCGACGGACAGCGCTGTGGCCCAAAAAGGTATGCGCCGGTCGGCTGCATTGGATCGGATGATCTCGAGATTTTCGTAATAATCATCACGCATGCCGTACTCGATGATGGGATAATGCTCGAAGCTGAGTAACGCGGGCTGGACGATTTGCAAGTAGCGGTTGATGTATTCGCGATAAGTAAAAGTGGCCCGCTTGGCCTGCGCAGCATAGGTCGGCAATATGTTGATGTAGGCCGGGTGTCCGGGGTCTTTTTCCGCCAAATGCTTTTTCAGTACCGCGAGACGTTCAAAGTCGTCTGCCTTTGGCTCGTCCTGCAAGTAGTAAGCCCAGAACGCAGGGTGGCGAGCATAGTCTCCGACCATGTTGTCGATCTTTTCAAAAGTCGAGTCGGCGCCCGTGAGAAAGCTCTCTATTCTCGAGTCGGCCAACAGGAGTTTGAGACCCGCGCCTTTTGCCAATTCCAGATCGACCAAGTTATGCTCGCGATTGGTATCGCCCGAATAGCTCAGATTGAAGCCGGCCGCCCGCAGTTGCATGAAGGCGTTGAGATTGGAATGGGGGGTTATCGGGCCGTACCATGCCAATATCGGAAAATCGGATGCGACGTCCGGTCCTTTGCTGCAAGCAAGGGCGAGCAAGCAAAAGAGCACCATTCCATTTCCAAAGCGCTTAATGAAGGTCGTTTTCATACATGTCTCCCTGCAACAGACTCGAAGGCCGACACCCGATTCTCTTTGACAAGCGGTTCCATAAATGCGGCGCAAATTTTCAATTTTTCCTTGCCAAAGTCAAGGGGAAATCCGCCTCGGTTGTAATAACTCACTTACAGGGCGCAGGCGAGGCAATCTCGTTCCCAAGACAGTTTGGGAACGAGATTGTCCCCACCTGTGAGTGAGGTATTGCCTCCGGTTCCGCAGGTCATGAGTCTGTGCGGTGTGAACATTCCGGCATCCGCCGGAAAGAGTGAATTTTTGCTTTTGTAAACTTGACATTTTTGCTTACTTTGGTTGAGAAGATCGCTCTCATGCCGCAGCTTGGCGCCAATGAGACCACGAGCATGGCTCTGCCTCGGCAAGATTAAATTCATCGATACCTGATCAGCCAACGTGCCGGAGGACCCCTTTTCGCCAGGCAGAATGCAGCCAGAAGAGAAGGTCCGAAATCAGCGAAGGCTGTTGAGGAAAGGAACCACATGCCATTCAGATTGCTTTTGATTTGCGTCTTCTTTCGTGCAGCCTGGTCCGGGGCCCAGACCTTTGAGGATTTTTTAAGCCGCGTGAATGCTGCCCCCGAGAGTCTGCGCACGGCCATCGTGGACAGCTTCCTGAGTGCTCATCCTACCTGCCCGGTCCTGGAGCAGGATACCATCGTCCATTTCATTTTTCGCGGCAGCGCCAGCAAGGTCACCGTAGCCGGGGACGCCAATGGCTGGGATGCAAACGCCTCGCCTCTCAGCAGAGTATCCACCACCAATCTTTGGTATCGTACCGAGGCCTATGAAGCCGATGCTCGCCTGGACTACAAGTTTGTCGTAAACGGCACGACCTGGCTCCTTGATTCCCGCAACAAGTACACCTGCTTAGGAGGGTTCGGCCCCAACTCGGAGCTGAGGATGCCTGCCTACGTTCCCCCTGCGGAAATCGTCTACAACGCGAACATCCCGCACGGCGCCCTGTGGGATACGACCCTCAATAGCCGCAACCTTGGCAATTCCCGCCGGATCAGAATTTATACCCCACCGGATTATCCGTCCAGCCAAGGTCGCTATCCTTCTATACTTTTCCACGATGGTCTCGCGTATGTTTCATTGGCCAGTGCGAACAATGTCATCGATTTTCTCATCGCGGAAAAACGCATCGATCCAATCATCGCCGTTTTTGTGCCTCCGGTAAACCGAACCACGGAATATGCCGGCAACCAACAAGCTCAATTCGGGGCGTTTATCACTGACGAAGTTTTGCCGTTTATCGACAAGCGCTTTCGCACCCGCACCGATCCAGCCAGCCGCGCCGTTATGGGCGCTTCCAACGGCGGCAATGTCTCTTTGTGGCTTGCTCTGACTTATCCGAACGTATTCGGCAAGGTCGCGGCCCAGTCGTCCAACATTCAAGCCTCGCTTTTCGCCGGTTTCCGGGATAGCAGTCGATTGGACTTGCAGTTCTACCTGGACTTGGGTACCTACGACATCGCTCAGCTCATCCTGTTGGTGCGTTCCTTCATACCCATTCTTCAGGCTAAGGGATACTCTTACGAATACATTGAGTATCATGAAGGTCATAGCTGGGGCAACTGGCGCGCGCACATTGATAACGCGCTGGAGATGTTTTTTCCAAACAACGCGCTCAATGTCAAGGAGGCGGCCTCGTCATGCCCGACAGAATTTCGACTGCTGCAAAACTATCCCAATCCTTTCAATGAGCGGACCACGATTGAGTACCAACTGTCCGAGGAAGGAGATATCGAAATCGGCCTATTCAACTTGCATGGACAACTTGTCTGCACTTTGGTAGACGGCCCTCAAAAAGCCGGCCATCACTTTTTATATTGGAAGGGCACGGATGCTGAGGGAAGCGCTCAGCCCTCCGGCATATATTTCTTGCGCGCAAAGGCGAATGGAGAAAACCGAGAAGTAAGACGAATTCTTCTGCTAAGATGAGGCCGGCCGATTTTTTTTCTCAAGTTGTGTCGCAAAATTTTTCAGAAAAGAAGTTGACAATGACAAAATCATTTAGTAATATTTACTCGCTTATCTGGAAGCGCTTCCTACTATCATGACTGCGAGCAGAGCATTCTATTTTATGCTTTCCAAAAACATTTTGCAAAATACCTGCATCAAGGGGACGACGGTTACTGGCTTCGATCATACTTTTTTTCCCAAGATTAACGTCACAACATAATCAAATGAGAAAGGAGGACGCAGCAAGAAAACCGGTCTTGCTTCAATTCAACTAAGTAGTGTCTGAACGAAAACGCTCCTTGGAGTCATTCCGAGCGGAGCCAAGCGGAGTCGAGGAATCTTTGCAGGCTGACAAATTACGAACGATACAGATTTCTCGTCAGCCTTTGGCTGACTCGAATCACGCAAAAGTGCACCATGGGCGCAACCGCCTATTGCGTGAACGGATGAGCCTGGACGCAATGACAATATTGAGAGTTTTCGGCCAACCAACGAGTGGTATCAGCTCAGTGAATAATGGAGGAGCAAATGATGAAAAGGCTATTGATCTTCTCTCTAATGACTTTGTTGTTATTGCCGATCATCGTGAAAGCGCAGGGCCCGGTCCTCTGGCAGGACTCTTTCGACGATGACGACCCACCGGCCTTAAAGAATGTAGGTTGGATTTATTATGGTGAGGAAGACGGGCTTTCTGGCTCAGTGGTGGAGCAAAGGTCCGGGGAGTTGTTTTTGCAGGCTGGGAGCTACGGTGGGCTGGTAGGCGCTGTGATCGTGGAGACCAATGGTGTGCCAGAAATCGTCTACGATGCCAACGGCGATCCTACCCCAGAAACGGTGACCGCGGTGCGAAAGAACACCTACAGCAATCCAAACCAAATCGTCACCTTCCAATTAAACTTTAAAAAGGTCACTTCGTCGTTTTTTGTTCTCTCCACACGAATGGTCTTTGATTCCGACAGTTTGGATTCCGATCCAACGGAATCCCCTGGGTACGCTTTGCTCGTAAGTCCACTGGAAGGCAAAGTAGGCATCGGCAAGTATGAGGGAGACCTGGCCGTCTTGGATCCCACCAAGTGGACCTATTTCGGCATGGGAGCCTTCTCCTTTAGTATGGACGTTTATTACTGGGTCAAGCTCTATCTCAATCAAGCCGATATGAAAGTAAAAGTCTGGGAAGGCGAGTCCACGGATGAGCCGGAAGCTTGGCTCCTCGAAGGCGTCGACCCAGCTCCCCGCGTCGACGGCACCTTTACCGCCTTTGGACTGCTCAATCCCTTCAATCCCATTGCCGGCGACCAAATGGTCTTGGATAACATCACGGTCAACAAGGCAAGCCCGGTTCTTTGGGAAGACTCTTTCGACGATGACGACCCACCGGCCTTAAAGAATGTAGGTTGGATTTATTATGGTGAGGAAGACGGGCTTTCTGGCTCAGTGGTGGAGCAAAGGTCCGGGGAGTTGTTTTTGCAGGCTGGGAGCTACGGTGGGCTGGTAGGCGCTGTGATCGTGGAGACCAATGGTGTGCCAGAAATCGTCTACGATGCCAACGGCGATCCTACCCCAGAAACGGTGACCGCGGTGCGAAAGAACACCTACAGCAATCCAAACCAAATCGTCACCTTCCAATTAAACTTTAAAAAGGTCACTTCGTCGTTTTTTGTTCTCTCCACACGAATGGTCTTTGATTCCGACAGTTTGGATTCCGATCCAACGGAATCCCCTGGGTACGCTTTGCTCGTAAGTCCACTGGAAGGCAAAGTAGGCATCGGCAAGTATGAGGGAGACCTGGCCGTCTTGGATCCCACCAAGTGGACCTATTTCGGCATGGGAGCCTTCTCCTTTAGTATGGACGTTTATTACTGGGTCAAGCTCTATCTCAATCAAGCCGATATGAAAGTAAAAGTCTGGGAAGGCGAGTCCACGGATGAGCCGGAAGCTTGGCTCCTCGAAGGCGTCGACCCAGCTCCCCGCGTCGACGGCACCTTTACCGCCTTTGGACTGCTCAATCCCTTCAATCCCATTGCCGGCGACCAAATGGTTTTGGACAACATCAAAGTCTCCCTGCCTGATGTTTCCACCAAAGTCGAGCCAATCGAATACGGCGGCATACCCACGGAGTTTGCCTTGCAGCAAAACTTTCCGAACCCGTTCAACCCGACCACCGAGATACTTTTTGCTCTCAGCAGATCCGGCTATGTGGACCTGTCGGTCTATAATGCTCTTGGTCAAAAGATTGCGACGCTGGTCAAGGGAGAACAACCGCAAGGCAGCTACCGGGTTCAATGGAATGCCGTTTCCGACAATGGATCGGCCATGCCCAGCGGCGTGTACTTTTACCGCTTGCAGACCAATGAATTCGTAAAAACGATGAAGATGATCTTGATGAGGTAGCTCGGCAATCGGGAGTTCGTCGATTTGACGGTTCCTGCCACCTTGGCCGGCGCATAACCATTTAGCGAAACGAAGTAACCCTTCCAGAAAAGCACGGTCAGACGCAGTCGGAGACTGTGTCTGACCGCTTACATTGACTTGGCCCGTCTTCTTGCAAGCTTGGATTTTGGTTGTCTGGCCAATCCGTTGCGCTAAATGGATGCCGCCCGGCGTTGAGTCATGCCGAAACGGGCCGTGCATCGAAAAGGCTAACGTTGGCCCGCCTGAAACCGGCAACTTCAGTGGTATCGCGGAGGAAGGCAAGGTCAACATTGGATTGATACGCTCCTGAAACCGATGAAGCAAAACCTCCACGGTTGGGCAATCTCGTTCCCAAACCAGTTTGGGAACGAGATTGCCTTCGCTTGCGCCCTGGAAGTGAGCTATTACCCGAAGAAGAAAAAAGCTTGCATTTTTGACGCAAATGATCTAAGCTATTGCCGCAAACCAAAAGAGACGAAGGGAAAACTATTCAGATCCGCACCTCGATAGTGGCCAATCACAGGGTGCTGTCATCCCTGCGGATGCGGGGGTCTTCTTCTGCCGTGCAATGGCAAGGAGATTCCTGCATTCGCTGGAATGACAGCAGTGGCAGGACACCCTGTGATTGGTTACCCTCGATAACCTTTGGCTTGACGCTTTCGGAACAAGTTACCCGCCTTTATTTGTCATGGAGGGGTAGTATATGAAGTATGCTTCGATACTGCTTTTTGCCCTGATTGGTATTTTAACTTCTCAACTCATTGCAGCGACCACAGGAAAAATCAGTGGTGTAATCGTTGATGAAGCCACTGGTGAAGCTCTTCCCGGGGTTAACTTGGTCGTTGTCGGCACTACGTTGGGCGCGGTGAGCGACTTGGATGGATTCTATGTGATCCTGAACGTCCCGCCCGGTGAGTGCAACATCAAAGCCACCCTGCTGGGATACTCCGCTTATCTGGTCAATAACGTCCGTGTGCAGATGGATTTGACCACTCGTCTGGATATGAAGATGAAAGCGCAGGCTATCGAGGGCGAAGAAGTGACTGTGGAGGCGAAGCGGCCCGTCGTGGTGCCGGACATTTCCTCCAGCCAAGCTAACCTCGGCATCGATCAGGTGGAAGCCTTGCCAATTGTCAGTGTGGCAAGCGTTGTGGGGTTGCAAGCCGGCATCCGGGGCATGGAGATACGCGGCGGCAGCATCGATCAGACGGCCTTCGTCGTGAACGGCATCACCCTGCGGGATGAGCGCGACAACTCGCCCTACACCGGCATCAGCTTCACCGCGGTGGACGAGATTCAGGTGCAGACCGGCGGCTTTAATGCCGAATTCGGCAACATCCGTTCCGGCATTGTGAATGTGATTACCAAGGAAGGGAAAAAGGATCGCTACACCTTTGGCATGATCAGCCGATACAGTCCCGCTGCCTTCAAGCATTTTGGCCCCTCGCCGAATGCAAAGAACACCTTTTGGATTCGCCCCTATGTCGATGAGGCGGTTTGTTGGACTGGGACGCAAAACGGCAATTGGGACGATTACACCCAAAAACAGTATCCGGTCTTTGAAGGGTGGTACTCGGTTTCGCAGAAGACTCTCAAGGATGAGGATCCAAATAATGATCTGACGCCAGAAGGGGCGCAAAAGCTTTTTCTGTGGCAGCACCGGCGCCAATTGGACATTAAGGAGCCCGACTATGATTTTGACGCCAGTTTTGGCGGTCCTGTGCCTTTGGTGGGAGATAGATTGGGCGGAATGCGGTTCTTGGCTTCCTACCGAACCGCCCAGGAAATGTATCTGATCCCGCTTTCCAAGGACGGCTATCGAGACTACAATGCGCAATTAAAGCTCACCAGCGATCTCAAAGCCAACATGAAATTGATGGTCGAAGGCATTGTCGGTCGCGCTACCGGCACCAATAACAATAACGCGGGCGCGCCGGGCCTCTTTCGCTCGGCAGAAGGAATCGCCAGCAATCTGAGCCAGGTCAGTTACATCGATACCCGCATGTTCTGCACCGATTATTGGGCGCCGTCCGCTATCCTGCGCAACAGCATCGCCGCCAAATTGACGCACATGTTGAATCCCTCCACCTTCTACGAAGCGAGCATTCAGCGCTTCGAGTCAGAGTACGACACCAATCCCGGCCGGGCGAGGGACACTTCTAAAGTTTATCTTTTCGGCAACAATTACTGGGTGGATGAAGCTCCTTTTGGCTTTCAGCCCAATCCGAGCACTGGAATTGCCGGCGGCGACGGCGGCGGCATGCGCATGGGTGTGGGCATGAGCAATTCCCGTGATAGCAGCCGCGTAACCGTCTACACGGGACGTTTCGATATTACCAGTCAGCTCAATCGTTACAACAACGTCAAAGCGGGCGTGGAGTTCGTCTATACCGACAACAACGTCAATTACGCCTCGGTGGACAAGTTCCTGCAAAGCGGACGATCGCAATCGAAATGGCACACCTTTCCCAAGCGTGGCGCGCTGTTCATACAAGACAAGTTAGAGTTTGAAGGAATGGTGGCCAACGTCGGCTTGAGATTCGATTATTCCCACGCCGGCGGAGAATGGTATAGCTACGACAAGTTCACTCAGGCCTTCTCGGCGCAGAACTCCTTGGGGGTGGATACCTTGCTGAGCAAGACAGAAACCAAACGTATTTACAACCTGAGCCCACGTTTGGGCGTGGCGTTCCCCATTTCCGTCAATAGTAAGCTCTTTTTCAATTATGGTCATTTTCGACAAATGCCTCTACCGGACGATTTGTATCTTTTCCGCCGGTTCAGCGACAATAACGCCGTGTCCCGCTTGGGCAATCCTAACAACCCGTTGCCGAAAACCGTAGCGTACGAGTTAGGCTATGAGCAGAATCTGCTGGACCAATTTCTCATTCGCGCTTCCGGGTACTATAAGGATATTTCTTTGCAATCCCGTCTGGTGCGCTACAAAAGTCGCGATAATAAGGTCAATTATGTGGTCACCGAGCCCAATAATTACCAGGACATTCGCGGCTTTGAGCTGACTTTGGATAAGAATCGCGGCGGTTGGGTGCAAGGTTTTCTCAATTACACTTATCAGGTCAGCACCAGCGGCAATTTCAAGTTCGATCAGTACAGCGAGAACCCGGCCGTGCAGCGCACCTACGAACGCGAGTACCGCAATAATTACCAGTCCAAGCCCATTCCCCGGCCCTATGCCCGGGCAAATGTCTATTTCTTTACCCCGAGTGACTTTGGGCCGCGCCTGGCCAAGAATTATCTTTTGGGTGATTTGCATTTGAACGTGTTGGCGGATTGGCGTGCGGGCTACTATTTCACCTGGGCCGGCGGCGGCTCCATCCCCGGCATCTCCAACAACGTGCAATGGCGAGACTATTACAACGTCAACTTGCGTTTCAGCAAGACCATCAAAGTGGCGGGTGTGGAGCTGCAATTCTTTGCCGATGTCAACAACGTTTTCAACTTTAAGTACATGACCCAGTATGGCTTTTATAACGGCAACGACTATAACGCCTATATGAAATCCTTGCACCTACCCAAAGACATCGGCGACAAGCTGGGATACGGCAACATTCCTGGCAATGACCGTCCGGGCGATTATCGAACCGTGCCTTACGAACCCTATGATCCCAACGATCCCGATAAGGCTCATCAAAAGCGAGTTTTGGAAACCAAGGCCTACATCGATATGCCGAATTTGGAGTATTTCACCTTTCTGAACCCGCGTGATATCTATTGGGGAATAAAGGTAAATTTTGACATCCACTAAGCCCGGTGCGTCCGGCGTTGTACGACGATAGATAATGCACGTGGCAAGGCGTTTTCGCGCAATGTTGAATAATGTTTGGGCTAAAAGGCCTGTATCTGTTTAGTCAACCAAAAAAAGACGTCATTTCGAGCGAAGCGAGAAATCCGTGAGCATTGACCTTGCATACCTCCGTAGATTCGAAAGGGATAGATTCCTCCCTGCGGTCGGAATGACAGAACTAGGTTCAGATGACTAAACCTTTACAAAGAATTGGCGATCTCGCAATCTAACGAGACAAGTAATGGCCAATATTTTTGACGAGGATAATATGCAGGGTATTCTTGGAAAATGTCAACTAACTGTCTATCTCGCAGTCTGTCTGGCCGTCCTTTTTCCGATCTCACTCCATGCGCAATATGACACCAAATGGATGTCCGTTGGCTCTCTGCACAATTGGTTTTCGGCCATTGGCTGCGAGATCGAACACGGTTTAGAGGCCGTGCAGCAGTATGGCATGCGCTGGCCGGCCATCTATCGCTACCAAGATATGCAAGCCGCCAAAGGATTATGGATTGGCGCCAAGGATTTCACCGATCAGGATGGCCGTTATTACCCGCACAAAGTCGTGCACGTCGGCCCGCGCGTCAACGGTGGTACGGAATTCTTTCCTATCAAATTGGAAATGATCAGCCGCTTCGATCCACCTGAAGTGTATGTGGATGGCGTGCAATCCCAAGGTGAGGCTATCGTCGCCAACAATCTGGTGGACCCCAACTTGATCGCCGATCGCATGATCGTCAATGTGGTCAATAACCAGCTTGGATTGACCATGACGCGCAAGATATTTCAGTTCAGCCAGGAATATCACGATAACTACTACATCATGGAATATACCTTTACCAATACCGGCAACGTGAACGCTGACGACAAAATCGAGTTGCCCAACAACGTCCTCAAGGATGTCTACGTTTTCTTTCAGTACCGGTGGGCGGTTTGCCGTGAGCCTCGCTATGTCATCGGCAACGGCACCGGCTGGGGCATGAATACCATGCTCGACACGCGAGGGGATGGCACCAAGGTCGATCCCCCGGATGAAAACTTTCGCGCCCAATATGCCTGGCACGGCAAATTTCCACCGTTCACTGCCTACGATAACATTGGCGCCCCTGTTTGGGACCCGACCACCAGCGCCGGTTATATAGACAAGACCGACACCACCGGAAGGTTGGCCGCCGCCCAATTTGTCGGCATGATCACCTTGCATGCCGACAGATCCGCCGCCGACTCGACCGACGATCCGGGCCAACCTTCCACCACCATGTACCAGAGCTCGGATGACCCCTTGACTTCCAATAATGATGCTTACAACATCGCCAAAATGACGCAAGAGTACGGCTGGATGAGCTTCGGTCACATGTCGCCGCGGCATGCCGACAAAGTGGAACCCGCCGGCAAGTTTACCGAGCCCACCGGCGACCCCGCTTTGGGAACGCCGGGAGGATTTTCCGCCTGCAACGGCTACGGCCCCTACACTTTGAATCCGGGAGAGAGCTTTAAGATAGTGATGGCCGAGGCCGCGGCGGGATTGAGCCGGGAAAAGTGCATCGAGATCGGCAAGCAGTTCAAGCGAAAAGAGATTACTGCCAAGGTCAAGAATGAGTGGGTGATGACCGGACGCGATTCGCTGTTCAAAACCTTCAGGCGCATCCTTGCGAACTACAACAGCAACTTTGCCATTCCGCGACCACCGTTACCGCCGCGCACTTTTAATGTCAACGGCGGTGGGGACCGCATTGCCCTCTCTTGGGATCTTTTCCCCACCGGAGAGCAAAATCTAACCGGCTTTGAAATCTATCGCGCTACCGGCAAATATGATAGCAGCTATCAGCTCATCCACACCGCCGGGCCGGGAGAACGCAGCTATGATGACACCGAACTTCAGCGCGGCCCCAACTACTATTACTACCTTCTCGCCGTTGGCGATGCGGGCGCCAATACCGGCGTAGGCCTCACTCCGCCCGGCCCTCTGAAAAGCGGACGATTCTTTACCCAGTCTTACGATCCGGCGAATCTAAAACGTCCGCAGGGTAAGTCATTGAGCGAAATCCGCGTGGTGCCCAATCCCTTCAGCCTAGCAGCCGACCCGAACCAGCTTCGCTTTCCCGGCGAGCCGGACAAGATCGGCTTTTTCAACATCCCCGGACAGTGCACGATCAAGATTTACACCGAAAACGGCGAGCTGGTGAATACTATCGAGCATACCGACAATACCGGTGATGCTTATTGGAATTGTGTTACCTCTTACAACCAAGTTATTGTCAGCGGCATCTACGTTGCCGTCGTGACCGACAGCCGTACCGGCGAGAGCGGTATCGTCAAGTTTGTGGTGGTTCGCTAAGCTGTCATCGGGTGGCGCCAGTGCGGAGACCACCCAACAAAAGTTGGGTGTTAATGAGAGACAATTCTCATTAGCACCTCGTTTGAACGAGGTGAATGAGAGTATTCCTCCTTCGAGATATTACGGCTGCGGATGTATGGTCGAGGGGAATTCATTAACCGACGGGTGTGCTATGAAACGATATTTGCTACCTATCTTATTGTCATTCTCTTTGGTTGGCATTGGCATCCAAGACGGTTTCGGCCAGCAACAAAAGCTGGCGCAAACCGGGATGAAGTTCCTGAGCGTCTCCTTGGATGCGCGCGCCACGGCCGTGGGCGATGCAGTGACTGCCTTGGAAAGTAATTCTTCGGCGATGTTTTATAATCCCGCTGGCATGGCTCGCCTACCTGTTTTTGCCGATCTCACCTTGGGACAAGTTAATTGGCTGGCCGATTTCAAGCATTCTTTTGCCAGCCTGTCGCTAAAGCCTTGGAACGGCAAATACGGCGTTCTGGGATTCATGGCGCACGCGGTGGATTATGGGGACTTCATCGGCACCATTCGCTCCAGTAACGATCTCGGCTACGTCGAAGTAGGGAATTTCACTCCCAATGCCTTGGCCGTTGGTATCGGCTATGCCAATGCCCTCAGCGACAAATTTTCCGTTGGCGGCAACGTCAAGTACGCCCAGCAGTCTTTGGGAAGCGCCATCACGGGAATTAGTGCAGAAAATCAATATACCCGCCAGGACAACAAAGTGGAAGTGGCCGCCTTTGATTTTGGCATCCTCTATCATACTGGCTACAAGAGCCTGAACTTTGGCATGAACGTGCGTAATTTTTCCAAGGAAATCAAATACCTTCAGGAGGGATTTCAGCTTCCCTTGGTTTTTAACGTAGGTTTGTCGATGAACATTTTGGATCTCTATCCCCGCTTGTCATCCTCGCACGCGCTGCTGCTGGCAGTTGACGCGGTGCACCCGCGCGATTACCCCGAGCAGATCAATATTGGCGGAGAATACGTGTTCATGAAAACCTTGGCGGTGCGGGCCGGCTATTCCAGCCCCAATGACGAGCACGGACTCAGCGCTGGGCTGGGGCTGCAAAGCACATTGCGGAACCACAGCTTGAACATCGACTATGCCTACACGCCTTATACACTGTTTGATGACGTGCATCGTTTTTCTCTGCATTTTGGATTTTGATCACCCAACTCGGCCAAGCCGAGACCAAATCGTGAAAAAACACTTGCCACAAAGTCACCAGGACACCAAGGGCTTTTTGATGGTCGGAGGATTTGATTTAAATGCTGAGCGTAAAAATCCCAAAGAGCTTGGACGACCCTATCACTTATTCTTGGGGATCCTTGGTGGCTTGGTGGCATTTAACAAGCATCAATTAGAGGATAAAAAAGATTTGCCTTTTTTGCACAGACTTTACTGATAAGGTACTATGATGAAAAACATTTCGCGCTTGTCTCTGCTCGTGTGCCTTCTTTTCGCTGCGTACTCTGCGGACGCGCAAGAAAAACTGGCGCAGACAGGCTTTCAGTTTTTAAGCGTGGGAACGACTGCCCGCGGCACCGCCTTGGGAGATGCCTTCACAGCTTTAAGTGGGACTTCGGAAGCATTGTTTTACAATCCTGCGGGCTTGGCCAGTCTGCCTGCCGTAGCCGAGGTTGCCCTCAATCGAGTCAATTGGATCGCCGATATCACCTATCATTCCGGCAGCCTGGCGCTCAACTGGGGCAAGGGGAAATATGGGGTTCTGGGACTAAGCTTCGTCAAGGTGGATTACGGCGAATTCCTGTGGACGCGCCGCGCCTGGACCGCCGACGAGCAGGATTACGTGGACATCCCCGGCTGGAAGCAGCCCTGGGCGCTCATGGTCGGCCTCGGCTATGCGCGCGAGCTTTCGGAGCGATTTTCGGTCGGGGCGCAGGTTAAATACGCCTCGCAGGATTTGGGCACCAGCTTTATCCCCGTTTATGCAGAAAACGATACGACCATCTCCGAAAAGGACTATTCTCTCGGCGTCACTGCCTTCGATTTCGGCACCATCTATAAAACGGGCTTGAAGAGCCTCGCTTTTGGCATGACGGTGCGCAACTTTGCCAAAGAGATAAAATACGAGAAGGAAGGCTTTCCCCTGCCGCTCACTTTCAAGATTGGCATTTCTATGAACGTTTTGGATTTTTTCCCGGCCATGTCGGAACAGCACACCTTGCTGATTTCTGTAGATGCCGTGCATCCCCGTTCTTACCCGGAATACCTGAATATCGGCGGCGAGTACACCTTTATGAACATGCTGTCGCTGCGCGGCGGGCTCATTTCCAATCATGATGAATACAATTTGACCGCCGGCTTTGGAGTACGCACGCTTGGTTTTTCTTTGGATTATTCCTATACGCCATTCGACCATTTTCGAGATATTAATCGCTTTTCGGTCAAGTT
>DYKH01000172.1:0-7822 GCA_020722685.1 Caldithrix sp.
AAAAGTTCTGGGCTATCTGGCCTTGGTTTTGCCGCAAAATTCAGGATGAAACATGTCGCAATTTGTGAAGTCCCACGCAAGAAATTGTGCTGTCCGGCTGAGATTGAACTATTTCCAAAATGTTTGGGAAGCTAGTCCACTCCTCTGTCTCTATTCCAAGCTTAGGAAATATACCAAGCTATTTGCAACCAGTTTTCCCCGAATGAGGATGGAGGCTAGCACATGATTTTTGCATTGCTTTTTGAAATCAATGGGATCCAACAATATCTGTTTGCCTCAGGCAGGTTGCGCGATGTGATCGGTGCTAGCGAACTCTTGGATCTACTTACCAATGAAGGTGATCAAAGCAATTTGCTTGATGCCGTGAAAAATCAGGTTCCAAGTGGCAATGATATCCAGTTTTCCCGAAGAGCGGGAGGGGCTTTCTACGCCTTTTGTTCTGAATCTGGACCGTTGAAACAATTTCTGGCGCTTTGGACCTTGGTGGTGCAGCAATGGGCTCCAGATATTTCTTATAATATTGGTTTTGGTCTGGGGGAGGCTCACCCAGAGGCGTTCCAAAATGCGCGCGATGGCCTCAGGAATGATCAAAGCCGCCAGAGGCCGTATATTCCCGTCGCAGTACAGGTTGCTGAACGCAGTCAACGTACCGGTAATGTGGCGGTTACTAGAAGCTCAAAAGATGGCACGATTGATGCTGCTACCAGGCGCAAGAAGGCTTTTGCCGACACGAGTCGGGCTGGATTTATCGGTCGCTTTTCGCCGGAGGACTGCAGTCTTGGTTGGCGCGACTGGCCTCTGGATATGGATGCTGCGGAAGACGATGCCAAGCAGTTTCGATCTTTTCCTTTCCTCGGCGAAGATCGGACCGTCGCCCTGATTCACGCCGATGGAAATGGGCTCGGACAGATTTTGCTCAATATTAATAAAGCCGTAAAAACACATCCTGAAATTTTCATGGACGCCTATCAGCAATTGTCAAAGCTTATTGAAAAAAGTGGCATCTATGCGGCACGGCAGGCTACTCGTGAAGTGTTAGTTCCTGCTCGGGATGAGGGTAGACCATTGCCAGCCCGACCTATACTGCTGGGTGGTGAGGACATGATTGTCATCGTACGTGCCGATATTGCATTGGATTACATCAATGTTTTTGCGCGTGCCTTTGAAGAGGAAAGTCGTCGGCAACTCAAGCAAATGGCAAGACTCGGCATTGATTTGCCAAAACGCCTGACTATGGGATTTGGCGCCGTTTTCTTGCGCGCTAATCAACCATTTCACATGGGGATTAGCCTTGCTGAAGAACTTATGGCCCAAGGAAAAAATGCCGCCAAGTCGCTTGATGCGGAAAACCCGGCCGCTACTCTTCAGTTCCAGCGGATAACTGCCAGTTTAGTAGATGACTATGAAACAATATTGGAGCGACAACTCACTCATCGCGATGGCAAAATCCTCTACTGCGATACTCTCGGCGCTTATTATTTGGACGACGCTACGCCAGGTCCGTCTGAATCATCCAACAGCGCCCCCCGTCTTGCAGATCTTCGTGATCTGGCAGAACTCCTCGGCTCCCCCGGCATGGCAAGAGGTCCAACTCGCCAGTTGCTGACACTGATTGGTTTATCACCGACTGAGGCCCGGGCTCGCTACCGCCGCTGGAGACAGTTGATGAAGGAAAACAATCAGGCGCAACTCAACCGATTTGATGGACTTATGGCGAGTCTGCTTCAAGTCGAAGAGTTATCCGAAGATCTGCCTTATGGTCCTGCAAAGGATTTATCCCGTGGCGGCGACCAGTATGATCCAGGGGGGATACGCTTTAGTCCCCTGGCTGACGCCTTAGCCATTGCCCATATAAGCCGAGTTAGTGGCGCTCAAAAACGAGCTGGAGAAGACGCAGCATGAGTACCTACACGCTAAATATTGATTTTAAAAACTATTGGCATGTTGGTGGTGGGCGAGGCGGCGGTACCGTAGTGGATGCCATCGTGCATCGTGACAGTTCTGGTTTGCCTGTGGTCCCCGGTCGTCATCTTAAAGGCCTGCTCCGTGATGCCCTGGAACGGGCGAGCGCGTGGGGTTGGTTCGACGGCCAACCCGAAGCCCAGAATCTTACCGCTCAACTTTTTGGCGAGCGTAGTGAGTCAGATGCGAGTAACCAGTCCAGTGAGAAAAGTCAGAATCCCCGTCCTGGAAGCTTGCGAATCAGCGATGCACGATTGCCTGCAGACCTTTCTAGCTGGCTCGCCGAAAACAGAGGTGGAGCTCATTTGCGACCGTTGCTTTTTAGACCGCTGTACCAAACTGCCGTTGATCACCATACGGGTAGCGCAAAAAATCGTTCTCTACGCGGCATTGAAGCGACCATTCCTATTGCGCTGGCTGCCCATATCGATATCGTCCCTGGCTATGAGCCCCCAGCAAACTGGCCGAATTATCTGCGTCAGGTCTTGCCCTTGATCGATGCCATAGGCGCTTACCGTACTCGTGGTCTTGGTCGCGCCGTTCTTGCCTTGGAGGAGACTGCATGATGCGCCAGAGTTTTGCTATCGAACTTTTGGAAGACTGTGTATTCAGTGCATCAGCCGCCACAGAAGGTGGCCATGAATCGCTGGATCGCATCCCAGGTGCCGCGCTTCTCGGAGTTGCTGCAGCACGTCTCTATAATAGCCTGGGTTCAGGTGAAGCCTTTACCGTCTTCCATTCCGGAAAGTTGCGCTTTAACGATGGGTTACCACTTCGTGACGGGAGCATCGGCTTTCCCGTGCCGCTCTCCTGGCACCATCGCAAGACTGACAAAGTCCATCAGAACGGACATGTTTTATCTGGTGCCATTTATAATCTACAATTCGGTCCGATACCGCAGGGGAACGACGGACGACCGCCGCAGCCTAAACAGTTGCGCAAGGGGTACATTCACCTGACCGGTGCATACACTATTCCAAATCGCGAATTACGCCTCAAAACATCCATCAATCCAAAAACTGGCCGCGCCGCTGAGGGCCAGCTTTTCGGCTATGATGCCCTGTTACGGGGACAACACTTCGCTACCAGTATTGAAGCTGACCCAGATTTTGATCGCTCCTTGTTTCAACGCGTGGTTGAAGCTCTTAGTGGAGTCAGCTTTCTTGGCCGTTCCCGTTCTGCCGAATATGGTAAGGCTATGGTAAAACCGGTGGAAACCCCCATCATAGAGTATGGTCCCGCCAGCGGTAACAATCTTGTTCTTTGGTTGCTTTCAGATCTCGCACTCATTGATCAAGCCGGACAACCAAATTTAAACTTGACCCCCGTTTGTCTCGGAATGCCCGCTAATGCACACATTGTCTGGGATAAGACCTTTCTCCGATATCGACGCTACTCCCCTTGGAATGCTGCACGCCATGGTTATGATCAGGAGCGCTTGGTATTTAATGCTGGTGGTGTCATTACGCTTAATCTCCCTGAGCCACCTAGCCAGGATATGCTGACAGCTCTCCAGAGCGGGATAGGAGGGCACCGAGAGGCTGGTCTCGGTCGTGTTTGGGTTAATCCAGCACTTTTGGCGGTGCCGCAGCCCGCCTTTCGTGAACAACCAAAGATTTCCTCTCCTGTTTCTGCTCATCCGGTCGATCCGTTGTTAGTATGGCTCGAAGGCCAAGATAGAGATATGGAAACCCAAGCCGAAGAGGCCGCGATGAGAATTGCCGAGGGCTTTCGCAAGGCTTTAAACAAAGCCCGTTATGCGGCTGGTGTGCCCAAGGATGCCAGCGACTTTGGTCCTTCTAAGTCTCAATGGGGTGCGGTACTGGAGGCGGCCCGCAACTATAGTGGTCAAGAACTCTACGAGAAGCTTTTCAATGCCCCTGATGCTGTTATCAAAGATAAAATGCCGGGTTGGAATGTAGAAACTCCTATTCGTCCCGGTGAATGGAGGAGCCTGGATCGCTGGTTAAAGGACGCGCTCAACTGTGACAGTTATTCGAGCCGCAGCTACGCCTACCTCGTCCGTCAACTTGCCCACCGGTTACGTGCTGATACCGAAAAACAAAGACGGAGCGCTTAATGATGACCGATACAGATCAGCGACAAGATTACCCTAGCATTTTAAGTGTGGTCCGAGTCGTTCTTGAAGCTTCTACGCCTCTATCCATCAGTACGGGAAGTCCAGATAACATTTTTGATAGCGCACTGGTTCGTGATGCTAATGGGTTGCCCGCCATTCCTGGCAGCACCTTGGCTGGAGTGTTGCGCCATCTGTGGATTGACAGCTACGGCGAGGACAGTGCCAACATTATATTTGGTTATCAAAATGGTCAGAATGCCCAACGATCCCGTTTGTGCATCTCTTGGGGAGTCCTGCTGGATAGTAGGGGGCAAGCTGCTGAAGGTCTCATTCTGGACAATCGACAAAACCATTTGAACGATCCAATTTATCGAGAGGCTCTGGCCCAGATTGATGAACCAGTATTCCGGGACAGGGTGCGCCTGACTCATAAGGGGGCTGCAGCGAATACCGGCAAGTTCGACCGCGCTGTCTTGCCTGCTGGCAACCGCTTTGCCGTGGAGTTGCGTCTATGGTCAAAAGAAGAAGACGATCCTGAGGATTGCAAAAAACTATTGAATCTTTTTGCCCATCCCGGTTTTCGCCTGGGGGGTGCCACTCGCAGCGGTCTCGGGCGTATGCGATGTCAAGCACTGCACGAACGACGGTTTGATCTGCGTAACATTGCTGATCGCGGGGATTTCCTTCGTCTTGGACGCTCACTGACCGACACTGTGCTTCTGCATCAATATCAACCCAATATGAATGCCGACTCATGGCTTACGGGCACCTTGAAGTTGTCGGCAAAGGGGTTATGGCGTATTGGCCAAGGTAGCAAGGCATTGTCCGCCAGCAGTGACAAACCTGCTGACCTTCTGCCACGAGTTGAAAAACAGGTTGAATGGAAAGAGGAGAGGGGAATATATGGTCCCGACCGAATATTGCTACCGGGCTCATCCCTCAAGGGCGCTTTGGCGCATCGAATGATTTTCCATGCCCGGCGCTTCAGCCAGCAGTGGTGTATGGAAGAAAATCCTGGCTCTCCCGAGGTCTTGCCCGAAGCCCTGTCGTCATTGCTCGGTGAAGTCAAGGGGGAGGCTGAAACGGGTAGAGCAGGGGCACTGTTCATAGATGATGCGAGCATTCCCATAGAAGCCGTAAAGTTAGGTCGAGTCATGCACAATGCCATCGATCGGTTTACCGGCGGGGTTCGTGCCCATATGCTCTTTGAGGAGGAATGCCTTCTTGGGGGTGAGCTTCTCTTCACCATCAGTCTAGACAGCAGTCGCTTGGCTCCTGAGCAAACAAGTATTGCCCGCCTCGCGTTGCGCGCTGCCCTCGATGATCTCTGCCAGGGACGTCTGGCTCTGGGATCCCGTACCAACACTGGCAATGGGTTTTTTGTTGGCGAACTGATGGGACCGCTCGCTGACTGGCTTCATTCCATAGATACCGAGGAGATCGCCCCATGAACCTTGAAGATCCGGCAACTATTCTGATCGCTTATGAAAAAATTTGCGCTGGCATGGAGGAAAGGATCCGCTTACCCGCCATGCAGTTGGGTGGTTACCAGTTGCAGGCTGATCATATAGCCGACCCTGACGCCCTTTGGGATACCATAAAGCAGAAGCTTCCCATTCAGGGTTGGTTGCAATTCCAATCTTGGCAAGGGATCTTCAGCGATCACTTACCCATGCGTGAAGATCATTGGGGATACTTACTTGCCGCTGAGGCCGTTACCGCTGATGGCCTGAGTCTGACTATTGCCCAGGATGGCAGAGGGGGCTGGATTCTAAGTCGATATCAGCATCTGCCCGATATTGCGGGCATTTGGGACAAGGTCCAGCATTTGACCCACGATGGGCAGGTCTTGAATTATCGTCGTTACTGGCATCTCGACCCAGAACAGGGGTACTTGCAGGAGCGCGCCTGCTTCATGGGCTTGGCAAAAAAGGCGGGAGAAACCCAGTGAATAATCATCCTCAGCACAGGCGCTCACAGAAAAATAGTAATCGTGATCGTCGTAATACATCGTCTCCACAGAGCCAACTCAGCCCCTGCCCGCAGGGAATCTCGGAAAGTTCAATGTTGGCTATTTCCGCTCCCTATAATTTCGTTCCTTTGTCCGGTTGGGTTCATCTGCCCGAATGGGGCAAGACCGTCTCGCATGACTGGCCTTTTCAGGATGGTGTCAGTGGTGAAATCGCCTACACCATACATGCCAACAGCCCATTATTAGTCGGCGGTAAGCAGTGCAAAGCCAAAAGTGACACGCCCGGTGAAGTCCACCCTTTTTGTCTTCCCGATGGACGCTTTGCCATCCCCGGCTCCAGTATCAAAGGGATGTTGCGTGCGGTGGTAGAAATTGCCAGCTTCGGGCGCATGCGCATGGTGGACAGTCAGCGTCCGGGCCTACGTGATATCAGTGGTCCATTCGTAAAAAAATCATATACCGATCGGGTACGAGGTAGGGTTAAGACGGGATTCTTGAGACAGGCTGACGGAAAAAACCACATAATCCCCTGCCGCATGATCAGGCTTGAGCATCGGACTTTAGAGAATGTATTAAATGTAAGCGAACCGATTTTTAAAGCGAGAACCAGTGTCAAGGATAAATACAAGGTTTGGCAGGAAGCTTGTCGCAGAAATAACTTTGATTCACAAGTTATCACCTTTGATATAGGCTCAGATGATGCGATGAATTTGTTCAAAGGAACCATCAAGGGCGTGCCGGTATTCACCGGGCAAATCTCCGATAGTACCAGACCAAAAGGGAAACATAGGGATTTTATTTTCTATGAGCCAAATGAGAGCAAAAAACGTGAAGTCGATATGAACGAATGGCGGGATTTCCTGCAGATTCACGGCGATGAAAACGAAAAATCAGATATGTCTTGGCCTGGATACTGGAAAAAACAATACCGGGGGGGGCGCGATGTTCCGGTATTCTATGTGGATCATGGTGATCGCATCCACATCGGCTTGGCCTACATGCCCAAGCTGGCAGGCGATTTTTCGACTTTGGATATGATCAAGCATGCATCTCCGGAGCACTGCAATATGCCTGGAATAGAGTATGGATATGATTTTTCCGATCTGCTTTTTGGATGTACTGGTGAGCTTCAGGAAGACGCTTTACGCGGGCGGGTCAGTTGTGAAACGGCTATTGCCACCCAAAATCCCAAAGTACAAAAGCAGCCAAGTACTATCTTGAATGGGCCGAAACCGACCTATTTCCCGAACTATCTAACACAAAAGACGGACATTAAAGGGCTCAGGTTGTCAGGAGAACAGTACGCAACCTATGTCGAAACTCCAGAGTCCAGAGATACGACTCTACGCGGTTTTAAACGTTATCCGGCCCGTCCAAGGGAAAAGAGCCAGGTTCAAGCACTGACGCCAGAGCAAAAAACCAACAATAATGTCCAGGTTGTTTTGCATACCCTCCCAGCCGATACCGAATTTAAGGGACGAATCATTTTTCATAACCTTAAGCCTCAAGAACTTGGTGCGCTACTTTGGGCCATCAGCTTGGATGGTAATTCCGCTTTACATCACGGATTAGGTATGGGGAAAGCCTTCGGTTTTGGACAAATCGCCATTGCTATAGATGCAGAGTCCAGCAGTATCATTCCAAATGACCCCCACCAGGCAGCATCGTCACTCCATCCCGAGCTTCAAAAACAATATCGTCAGTGTTTTGAGGAACATATGGAGCAATCCGCAACCCGGTCAGGTGGTTGGCGTGGCTCGCCACAGATCGCAAACCTGCTCGCTATGGCTGATCCATTTGCGGAGGAG
>DYKH01000172.1:7922-10237 GCA_020722685.1 Caldithrix sp.
TGGCTCGCCACAGATCGCAAACCTGCTCGCTATGGCTGATCCATTTGCGGAGGAGGAGCTACCCAATGGCATGGAGTTACGCCATATGATACTGATGCGATGCGAGTCCAATGGTCGTCGAGAAAATCTCAACGAATTTGTCTGGGCCAAGCAAGCTAGGCCAGGACCTTTCGTGCTTGCTGACTATGCCAAGACTACTGGGTGGAGCGAACGCCTGCAAAAACAGGCACAGGAAGTGCTTAAACTGGCAGAAGAACGCGAACGCAAGGAAGAAGAGCAAAGAAAAGCTGAAACCCTCGCCGAGGTCACAGCCGGTTTGCCCGATGATGCAGCAGCTTTAGTTCGGCTCAAAATGTCGGGCCAATGGACTGATAATGGTATTTTCGCTCACTCTATAACAGGGTTTCTGAATTCACTTGCGGAACCAATCTCTTTAAAGGCCTATGAATTGCTCAGCATCGAGATTGATGAACGAATCCCTGGATTATTGAACGATCCAGAGGCTAAAGCAGGAAAAAAACAAAAGCTCAAGTTCAAACCAAATCAGATTGCAATGGCTAAACTGGTTTTATCGAAAAGGCCCTGCTGATGAATTCACCGGATCTTCTCATTACCTTCCTGGGACGCACCCCCAAAGAGCAAGGAAGCTACCGTCAAACATCTTATGATTTCGGTGATGGGACTCCTCCTACAGTTCCCGTCGCTTTTTTTGGTTGGGCCTTACACGAACGCTTACACCCTAAGCGCATACTCATCCTGGGTACATCTGGGAGCATGTGGGATCACCTCTTTGAAACCGATCTCGACCTCGGTGAACAGGATGAAGAGTTGCGTTTGCAGCTTATTGATTCGACCAAAATCAAAGCAGTCACCCAAGAGCAATTGGATTCGCTTGCCCCGCTTCTGAAAAAACAGCTTGGATGCAATGTCGACCTCATGATTATCCCGTACTGCCGTGATGATGCCGAACAGTCGGCACTGTTGCGCCATGTGTCAAGCCATGTGGGCATCGGCGAGCGCGTACATCTGGATGTGACCCACGGCTTTCGCCACTTGCCCATGCTCGCATTGCTTGCCGCTTTGCATTTGCGCTTGGTGAGAAGTGCCCATATTGAAGACATTTGGTATGGGAGTTTTGATCCAGACACCCGAGAAGCGCCTGTTTATCGCCTTGCTGGGTTGCTGAGGATTGCTGACTGGCTTCAGGCACTATCTACCTTTGATAAGGACAGCGACTACGGAGTATTTGCTCAATTGCTTGCTGCCGACGGTCTGCCCGACGATAAAACCCGTGCACTTGAACTGGCTAGTCATGATGAAAACATGCTGAGTTTTGTTCGAGCTCGTGCACACTTGGGCACTGCTCGACAGGCTTTCAATGTTATTGGTGGGATTTCCCAATTGTACATTCCGTTGCTGCTTGAACGCACGGACTGGATTAAGGAGCAAGATGACGCCAACCGATTGTCACGACTAACCCGCAATGCACTTGACGAAGGGGACTTTATGCGGGCCGCTATCCTGTTGCCACGTGCCTTCGCTGAACGCCTTAAGCGTCCTGGAGAAAATACATCCGATTACAATGTACTGGAAGCCATAGAAGAGGAGTACAGAAAAGGCCTGAGAGGTCTAGTACATTTAAAGAGCGAATACGAAAAAGCCAAAAGGTTGCGCAATTCGCTGGCGCACGCTTCGCGTCCTAGAGATGCTACCACGCGCCGTAATCTGGAAAGTCCGGAACTGCTTGAAAAAGAAATGCGGAGACTAATCAAGGTTCTCATAACGTGAACATCAGCCGGTTATTCAAATTGCCAGTCAAGACAAAACGGAGAATATGACTACCTACCTCCTCAACAGTCCCATCCTCACCAGCTACGGCGACTGGCGTTTCAGCGGGCCGCTGGAAGTGAGTGAAGCCCGCAAATTGCTTGCTGGTGGTTTTGTCTCGGCCATCGGTCATGATGCCAGTGCAAAATTGCTTAGCGAATTGATGGGGTTGGATATTCCAGTCGCCAGAATCGATGCCGAAATGCAAGTCGGCGACAGCGCTTTGGTTTTGCGCCTCAAAAGGCGTTTACCCGAAGGACAAATACTGACATCCACTGCTCTCCAGAAATGGCCCTATGAACTCTCTTTACTAAGGCGACTGCAGTAATATGAATCTACAAATGACTCGTAAAAAAATCTCAAGCTCTAAAAATTTTCCTGTCAATGGAAATGTATTTAACAATCTCATACAGAGCAAAAAGTCATGATCATTTGGGAAATACTTGATCGAATAGCCAGCGTCATGGATATCATTGTGGGCAGCATTG
>DYKH01000653.1 GCA_020722685.1 Caldithrix sp.
TAATGGGCCTCCTGGTCTGGTTTTTGATTCAACATAACTAGATTACCATACTTTGGGCCCATTACCACCTTTTTCCTCTGCGCTATTTAGCGGAAACTAAAGTATAATGATGATGGGATAACGCGTGCGTGGTTCGAAAATTGGTGGTTAACACCGGAAGATCAGCAATGAAACTCAGGAGGTGAAATGATGAATAAACGACAGTACACAATGATGCTCAGTTTAGCCATAACTATGATGGCACTGGTAGCTTGCGCTCCATTAAAAGGGCAAGCATCTCAAGTTGAAAACACGGCCGTCCCCGCCCGCTCAGCACTTGAGGCACAATGGATGGCAGCTACGCAAGCGACGCCTTTACCTTTTCGCGAAATTAGACTTAGTGAACCGCAAGAGTTAGTCATCGACAGTTTAAAACAAGATTCCTGGGATTGGTTTTCGCAACTGCATTTTGCAGGCAATTGGATCGTGGGATATGCCCAAAAAGATTCGCTAACTGCACCGTTAGCCCTCAAAGAGGACACCCGCTTAGTCGTCGCGATTGATCCAAATACCGGGGATATCCGTGAACTTAGCGACAAGTCTGGCGGCTCCCTAGCTGCTAGTGAGCGTTACGTTGTATGGAGTGACTGTTACCAAGTCGAGCAACAATATATTGGAGACTTGTATGTATACGATTTGCACGCAGATACCATATTGCAACTACCAACAGATAACAATTGTCCTGACGATGCAAGCATAGCCGGGGATTTTGTAGTGTGGCATATGATGGGACCGCTGGAGTTAGCCTTCGACGTTTGGGGAAGCAACTTGACAACTGGATCCGTGTTCCCCATTACCGAGTTACCGGGTTTCCAACACCGCCCAAAGACAGACGGAGAATGGGTTATTTACATGGAAACCGAGACCGATCAAAAACTTCCGCATCCACGGAATATAGGGCGTCATTTATACGCCTATCACATTGCGGATGAGACAACGGTGATGTTGGGCGATGTCTGGTACATAGAGGAAGGGGTTGTATACCCTTACTATGACATAAACACAGGATTGGCAGCCTGGATCACACCGGATAGTCAGATTCATACCTATGATCTCAATACGCAAAATGAGCAAGTGTTGCCAGAGTTACCTAACCACTGTCATCCTTATGATTTGAAGATGTCAGATGGTTTCCTGGCTTTTGGTTGTGGGCAATATATGGGTTACGATCTTAACTCGAAACAATTCTTTAGTATTCCGCGTGTGCCGCCAACCCCGGCCAGTTATTCTGCTGAACGTCCAAACTTTTCAGGTAACCGGTTGGTATGGGTAGTTAATCTCGATAATGTACCTCACATTTATATTGCTGAAATAGTGCGCTAGAAGTTTGTAACAAAACCAATCCGTCCAACATCGGTTGCAGCGGACGCGGCTTCGCCGCCGCCAGCCGCAGGAGCCACGCGCATTCCACAGATTGCTGCCCGACGGGGCTACGCCGCACTCGCCGCGCCGCTGAACCTTGATAGTTAGGCGGCGTCGGCGCTGAAAAAAGGCTG
>DYKH01000654.1 GCA_020722685.1 Caldithrix sp.
GGCACAGACAAAATAATGGCTGGAGTAATCCAGGCGCAGGCACCCCAAATGGACCCTGGTCTCCCGGCCCCCAAGCTTCACCAGGGCCTCCCCGAAATCAAAGGTCCCGCCATCCGCCGGGGCATAGGTCTGGGGGACGTGGCTGTCTGGAATGGCGCCCCGCAGAGCGCTCACCGCTCGCCGCACCGTGCGCTCGGAGCCTGGAAAGCCATGCTCCTCCCGCAGCCGCTGAAAAATCCGCTTGGCGGTATGCCGCTGTTTGGCGGGCCGTTGCTTATCCTCCTGCAACCACCGCTGGATTACCTCTTGAAAAGGACCGATGGTAACCTTGGGCCTGGGCTTACTTCGACTGTAGACCGGTACTCCCGGGTCATAGATGGCCTTGCGAATCGTTTTCCGGCTGTGATGCCGCTCCCGGGCAATTTGGCGCATCGACTTGCGATGGATAAAATAATCTCGCCGGATTATCTCCTTCTCCTCCACCGTTAGCATTCTCCTCTTTCCCTCCGGTACAAGATGTCCAAGCGACATCTTGCCACCTAAGGGCGCTTACGGTGGTCCCCTTTTCGATGGCCACAAGCCCTTCTAATGGTCCCCTTTTAGATGACCATACACAGCCTAATCTTTAAATGGGATAAATTATTCCATCGAGAAAGAGACATAGTCATTACGGGAAAAAAGGCTTTAATCAGCCCTTCTCTACAGCAGAGGGATTAGGGCACTTCAAGAACTGATTTTAGTTGGAAACTGACCTCGTACTCAAAAAGACTCACATTCGGAATCACCGCCACTGCGTACCTCAAGCTCTCTTTGATAGTCTTTGCAACGATAATTCCTCGAACCTCATGTTCTTTGCCGATGGTTTGCTTCACCCACCCCATATAACGCGTTAACTGACCAATTGCATGGTCAGGGCTTCGGCCACGCTTTAGCTCGAATACGATAAAAGCGTTCGTATCGTCGATCGCCAAAATGTCAATTTGCCCAATGGCCGTTGGATATTCGATTCCATCACGCCCCGTAGGGTCAACGTACAAAGATAGTTTTCGGCCTCCGAAGGAAATCACGCTGAGATTTTGGGCGATAAAGTCGCGCAGCTGATACTCAAGAGCGAAGGAGGCACTGGCGTCGCCAATCTCTTCTGGCTCGCCACCATCTTCACCTAAAACTGCATCAATGGTTGCTTCGAGATTGCTTGTGCCTGGCATGAATAGACGGACCTCGGTGGGCGTCACTTGAAAAGACCATCCCATTTTCTTGAGACCATTCCGCAATTGATGAGAAGTACTAAGAGTAGGATCGAGTCCGGGAGGAATGTGGTCGGGATGCTGGCGTAGCCATTCCTTCATGGAGTAAATTTCTATTCCCCCATCCTCCTTTGGAATTACTACGTTAAAACGTTGCATAACGATCTCCTATGGCTAACAATATGGGCGTTTAATGGCGGCCCGTTGCATGCAACATCGACTATAATCCCTTATATACTCAAAAACGACGGGTAATCCTTTGTTAGCCTGACGGAGTATGGGTCAGGG
>DYKH01000655.1 GCA_020722685.1 Caldithrix sp.
GAAACCCTTCGTGGCCGATACGCCCATGGCCGTGCTGATCAAGCAGGCCACCGAGCCCCTGCTTGGTCGTTCATTATTCTTTTCACAGACAATCAATGACGGTTACACCGATTACCCCGCAGGCGATTCTTATTTGCAACTAAACGTGAATGTGAAATAATTTTTCCTTTGAAGAGGCACACATGACTATCATCCACATGGAACCCGAACAGGTGCGGTCTGTCGCCAAACAATTGGAAGCCACCGCTGAACAGATCTATTTCGCAATGGAGCAGATCGCGAGAAGCGTCCAAAGTATCCCATGGCAAAGCCCGGAGCGGGATCGGTATGTTGCGGCGGTAGAACAGCTAAGGCAAAAAATCCAGGCAACCGCCCAACAGGGTCTGGATTTGAGCTGGCGCGTGGAGCGTGAAGCGCAGGAGTGGCTGACAGCAGACAACCAGGGCGCCATTCACTTTCAGGAATTAAAACGCTCTTTGTCCGACCTGAATCTCATCATGGCGGGAGGCGGCGGGGTGATGCTGGCGAGCGCACAGGTGCTGGGGGCGTCCACCGCCATCAATGAGCAATACCTTTGGGAATATCAAGATATTTCCTGGAAGAAAAAATTTGAGGCGGAAAAGAAACTTCAGGAAGATCTTGCCGCAACAAAGAAGCAACTCGATGGTATGAAATCGGCAGAAGAACTGCAAAATGAGATCAATGGAATAGACGCAAAGATTGCCGAACTGGAAAAGAAAAAAGCGGAAGCACAGAAAAAAGCGGACGACTGGTTCAACAAAGTGGTTCCGGACTGGCCATTGGAAGGCGACTCCGACGGTGTTCCCTGGCGCGTGAAGGCCGACGATTTTGAAGATGAAGTGGCGGAATATGATCGCCAAATCCGGGAATTGCAGGCGCAAAAACAGGTCTTGCAAAACGATTTGAATATGCGCCAACAGTTGGACGCCCATCTTGCCGAGTTGCAGGGACGACAGGAGGCTCTCGATCAAGTGGTTGACAAAGGCGTGCCCCTTGATGGGCCATCAAAATGGCACCCCTATTTTCCAGGTACAGACAACACCAATTGCACCAAATATGCTGCATCAAAGCGGGATGTACCTTGCCGAGGGGATGCGCACCAATGGAATGAGCAAGCCGAATCTGGAGGCTTTGAAACCGGCAACCATCCAGTACGAGGTAGCGTACTTGTAATCGAACCTGATCCTGCCGGAAAGCAATCAGACCCGACAATGGGACATGTGGCAATCGTAGAAAGCGTAACTGATTTAGGGGATGGAAAATATAGCGTACACATAAGTGAAGGAAGTTGGGGGGGAAAATATAACGAGCGAGATGTTACTATCGTCACTAGTGGTAACTCTGCCAGTATTGGCGGTGTACCAGCGAGTTTTATTTATGATAAAAAGAAGTAGGTGTGAAATATGCCAGGCTTAATCGGCCAATCCCTCGGACGCTACCACATCCTCGAACAACTTGGCGCCCCACAGGGGTGCTGCGCGAAGGGTGGGATGGCGACTGTCTACAAAGCCT
>DYKH01000656.1 GCA_020722685.1 Caldithrix sp.
GATTCCTCCCTGCGGTCGGAATGACAGGCTTTGGTTCAGACGACTAAACTCTTACGAAGTTGATTGTTTTGAATGCCGGTCAGGCCGGCGCCGCCCCCATTACGGGTGATTTCGAGGCAGGTGCCCTGCCCAAGGCTTTTCAGCAGACTTTAGACCAAATTGCTATTTCCGCCGGTCAGGAATTTATGTCCCCCTGTCAGGAATCCCGCTACTGCAATGTCACCGGATCAAGATTGCGTTATTGGCAAGACAACTTGCGGCGAAGATTTGGGGTGCTTGATTTTGTGGAATACGATTCCCACCAATAATGCGATCAAGACGGTAATCATAGAATAAAACAGCACCCAGCGCACGAAAAAGGTCCGCTTCTCGTCTGTGGGATAAAAGGAATAAGCCAATGGCGGTTTGAACAGGTATCGTTCCAGATTTCCCCACAAGTAGGTCGCGTCTTTGAGAAACCCCGAATAGATGCTCCGAATGTCCTCGCCGTTCGGCGGCCGGCGATATTTGATGATGGAGACAGTCGGGAACTCATCGGTGAAAACTTGCTTGCACAAGGAGAAGGGGGGCGAAGCCATCGAGTCCGCATCGGCTTCGACGGGCAATTTCGCCCATTCCCAATCCTTGTAGATTCTCGCCGCTGTGCCGTCAAAGGCATCGTGTTGGCTGAGGTGAAACAGCTCTGCGGTGTTGAGAACCAGACCGTTTTTGTCTGTGATGTAAGGGAGGCTATGGGACAAGTCGGCAAAAGCCCAGCGATTCTGCTCCGCAATGTAACACTCGGCCCAGGTATGGCCGGAATAGAAGAACGTGTCCTTTTCCGTGCGGGCGCCCAACAGCAAACGGGTGGGGACGCCGGAGCGATTGGCGAACAGCAGCCAGATTTGCGCGTGCTGCGTACACCAGCCTTTGCCGGTGCCGGCTGACATTTCCCGAAAGATAAGCCAAGGATTCATCCAGCGAAAGTCATCCTTGGGGATGCCTCGGGCGTTGATGAGCTTGGTGCGCAGGTAACGGGTCAGCTTTTCCAGCTTGAGAAAGCTCGAATCCTCCGGTCGAATCCCTACTTCCTGAGCCAGGATCCGATCCAACTCCGCCAGCCCGGCCTTACCGACGTAGCGATAATCGTCTACCCAATCGCTCACGGAATACTGTTTGAATTTGCCGCAAGGCGAATCGGTCTTGATGGTGTAAACATCGTTGTGCTTCAGTCCCCGGTCTTTGTAAAACTTGGAAGAATAGAAGCGAATCTTTATTCGAATGTCGGCTTTGTTCTCTTTGGGCAGAGGCGTGAGCGTGTAGGCGTGAAAGGCGCCCTCGTCTTGCAGCAGTTTTATGAGCGGATTCCTTCCACGGCTGGTTTGCTGTGAACCGTCTTCAAAGGTGATTTGCCATTCATCCGCTTTCCGGTTCATGGCGATGTGCGGTTGCAGCTCATACAAGCTCTTTTGCTTTCATTCGCGGATGGTGGGGACGTCCAAAGGATAATACAAAGTGGCATAATCAGCCGGGTAATAGGTGGATTCCCATTC
>DYKH01000657.1 GCA_020722685.1 Caldithrix sp.
CGTTGATAATTCCTTTCCAGGCTGGGTGGTTTAAATCGGTCTCAGCTTCCGGGTATTGCTTGAGAATCTGCGTGATATTCAGCACCGGCGAAAAATCGGCAAGACCATCGGTGTGCCAAGTCCAATAAAAGATGCCAACAAATTTTCCGCTTCTGGGCGGACCTACTTCTGCTTGCGTGGGCGTTGTTCGGCCAAGCGCATCGGTTGCCGTCCAGTAGTCGCTGTTTACATTCCACGTTTGCGCTCCAATAACAAATGGGAAAACAAAACATGAGGCAGTTACCCATGGTATTAGGATCAGGACTGAAATGCCAAGGCGTTTATGTCTCATCGGATTACCACCAATTTTTTCTGTTGAACAAATTTTCCTGCTGTCAACCGATAAAAATATACGCCACTGGGCAGAGACACACCCTGTTGATCCGTCCCGTCCCAACTGAGGCAATAATACCCAGCCTGTTTGACTTCATCCGCTAATGTCTTCATGACCTGACCCAGTACATTGAATATTTCCAGTCCGACCATTGATTGCGCCGGCACGCCAAAGCGAATCTCGGTTACAGAGTTGAATGGATTCGGAGTACATATTTAGCCAACTGAATAATTGTGTCATTTCGAACGGAGTGAGAAATCTGGGAGCAACGAATTCGTACAACCACGCAGATTCGGAAGTGACAGATTCCTCCCTGCGGTCGGAATGACAGGCTTTGGTTCAGACGGCTAAATTCTTGCGTAATTTTTAATTTTCTGGCGATTTCCATAATACCATACCTTCACTCCTGAGAGTTCTTGACAAACGGAAGAAGCGGAAAATCAGAAAAAGAATTTTCCAACGGATAGGAACAACCCAACTGATACAAGGTCATTTCATCCGACGGGTTCTGCCCACTGGGCAGCTTTTTCCGTTGCTGCAGCACTGCCCAAGTTGATGCACATTCCAAAGGGTGAGTCGCTGTTTTGGGAAAGGGCTACATTGGGCAAACTTGCGCTCAAAACCGAAATCGCAGTTACCTCAAGAATTGACAGAACGGCTCTCTGCAATTAGTTCATTATCAAACCTTCGTTGTTATCTCTTCTACTTGCACCTACATTGCTCGTCCGACCAGCTCACTTCACTTCCAGCATCAATGGCTCTAACGGATGCAGCACCATCGGCACGCGCACAACCTGGTGGGTAAACAGGTTCAAGCCAGCAACCGTTTTTCCCTTCACATTGATTTGCACAGTCACTGGCTCATGGCGGTAGTTGACCAAGTTCACGGTCTGATGGCCGTTGTGCCGGGCCGTCAACCACACGACGCCCCACACGGGACTCCCCGCTTCGTCTTGAACAGCCACGGCGGGCGTGACGCGCCACGACGGTAGACGGCGGCACAGTTCTGCCCAAAGCGCTCGCGCCGTCGTTTCGTCAGGCGTGTAGGCCAGCCGCTCGGCGGAAATAGCTGCGCGCGGCTGGTCATATTCGTCGAACCGCAGCACACGCTCGTCGCCCACCAGCACCAGTCTGCCGCCATAGCGCTGCAAAGTCGCG
>DYKH01000658.1 GCA_020722685.1 Caldithrix sp.
TTGCCTGTGACCCACAGGCTGGAAGCCTGTGGTCCCGATCCATGGGGTTGGGGGAGGGGAAAAAGGACTTTTTACCGGGCCATCAACTTTGAACCTTGAACCTCGAACTTTGAACCTTTCAAGAATGGAGGGTATATGTCCGTACAAGACGGCAAGGGCTGGAATCCCTACCTGGCCGGCGCCCTGACCGGCCTGCTGATGGTCTTGTCCATCGGGCTGGTGGGCAAGTTCTTCGGGGCCTCCACCACCTTTGCGCGCACCGCCGCCATGCTGGAGAGCCTGGTGTCCCCCGAGCGGGTGGCCGCCATGCCCTATTTTGTCAAATGGGGGTATCCGCTTCACTCAAGTATATACAATATATTGTGGTTTAGATATATTTCTTCCATGGCGCAGATCACTTTTGGTCAAAGGGGCAACCGAGACGGCTTGTTGAGCTAAACGAAAGAACAGCTTCCCACGGGACCTCGAGGTCCTGCGGTTAAATCGGAAAGTGTATTCATCCAAATAATAATCCAGATGGGAAGGACGCACCCCACCTTGGTGGGTTCCGAGCAACCATCTTTTCAACAAGGAAGCTCCTCTATTAACCAGGGGCAGTAGGTTTTCACCAACATCGGCGGACTTGCGGACAACCACATGCTCATATCCTGCGGCAGACAGGGGGCCATACCCGCTCCAACCGTCAGTGCGGACCACACTTCCTGGTTCCACGCTTTCTTTAACACCTCCTACCAAACTCTCCGCCGAAGCATCGGGGATGCGCCGGAGACGCATCCTGCCAATTTGGTTGCCTTTATCTTCCACCGCAATCAGAACCAGAGATTTACCAGCAGCACCGCGTCCTCTTTTTCCAGGTCGCTCGCCGCCGATATAAGTTTCATCCACCTCGATAACGCCGGACAAGCGGTCCCGACCAGGACGCACCATGGCGGTGCGCAGTTTATGAAGCCATATCCAGATCGTTTCGTAGCGCTTGAATCCCAAGACCCTTTGGAGCCCCTTGGCGCTCACACCGTTCTTTTGGGTAACCACATGCCAAATTGCCCGAAACCAAAGCTGCAATGGTTTCCTGGTGTCTTGAAAAATGGTGCCGGCGGTGATGGAGGTATCATGCCCACAGGCTGCACAATGATAGAGTTGGCGCTGGGTCAACCAAGCCTTATCATGGCCGCAGCGAGGACATCGGAAACCATCCGGCCATCTGAGTTTTTCCAAATAGCGGATACAGGCCTCTTCGGTGGCAAATTGTTTTTCGAATTCCATTAAATTTACTGGATATTCTTCCATAGCCACATATACTACATATTGTGGCTAGTTGAGTCAAGCGTATACCCCCATATACATATTTACAGTGAAAGGGCATGAATCCCCTTCGCCGTATCACCAGGTTTACACGTGAACAGAAAGCCACGAAGGCCTGCAGCATGGCAGTTGGCCTGAAGTGGCTTTTTTATTGGGAACGCCGAAGGGCGCCTGAGGACAAGACTTCAGCAGGTTTTTCCGAGGCGGCCGGGGGGAGGTCTCGGGTCC
>DYKH01000173.1 GCA_020722685.1 Caldithrix sp.
CTATTCGGACACCGAGAGAAAGTGAATAGCAGGTACGCATTTTCCGGAAGAGCCCAACAAATATTGTACCGCAGGTGGATCAGGGTGGGGATGGTCGGACTTGATGTCTCAGAAAAATTGAAGAAGAACAGGCTACGCCACCAGCAATTTCGGTGGGATGATTCCCTTTCGTTGCGTTGAATGACAACCGCTTTCATGCCTGTAATTGGCTTGGGTGTGAGTTTCATTTTGGATGCAGATACGACGTTGACGGGGCTTGGAGCCAGACAAGTTCCAAGGTTTCTCCCAAGCGAACTCAGTTTATCAATTCATCTTTCTTAAAGAGCCTTACTCCTTCGTCTTTCGCTTTCTGCTCCAAAGCACGGGTAAACCCAGACCGACTGAAGAGGCAATAGTACTCCTTCCTCGCCTTTGTCCCCCACTGCACTTGTTGGGCTTTTCGCTTCAACGCCTCATAGACATCCGTCCCAACTTGATTCTTGCTCCATTTAACTTCTGCAAAGAGAATGGAATCGAGCTGCGGATTTAAGGCCATTAGGTCGATCTCTTCGTTTCTATCCCACCAGCGCCCGATAGCCGAAAAAGGAAAGAACTGCTGGGAATTCATCAGGAGCACTTCCTTGGCCACCTTTTCATAGCTCAAGGACAAATATTGGGGCAAGTCGTCGAGGATGTCCTTTACCACTTCCTCGACGCGGCCCATTTCCAACCCTCCCCGGCGCGGAAACACATAACGAAACCAAAATTGAAAAAACTCATCGGTTATCCGGTAAAGCCCCTTTTTGCTTTTGAGCTGTTTATCCTCGGTCACAGGCAACTCCTTCTCCACAATCTTCAAGTCGCCAAGCACTCCCAAATATTTGTTGGCGACCGGCTGGCTTAGCCCGGTGGCATTGACGATCTCGCCCAGTTTCCTTTTGCCCTGCGAGATAGCCTGCAATAGGGCAAAATAGTAGCGCGGCTCTCTCAATTCTTCGCGCAAAACTAACTCTACTTCATCGTAAAGGAACTGACCCTTCTTGAGGAGCCGCTCACGTAGATTGCTGGCAAAGTCCTTCTTGGGATCGAATTGCAGCCAATAGGCCGGGATGCCGCCGGCGACGGCGTAATGGCACAGACAGTCTTCAAAAGTGCGACCTGACCGAAATCCTCTCACGGCAGCAAAAGTCATGGGGTCCACTCGCCATTGTCCCGTGCGCCGGCCATAGAGAGGGGCGCGATAGCCGAGCACTTCATTCTTCATCATCGCCATGCTGGAACCCAGGAGGACGAGATAGCTCTTGCCCTTGGATAGATGCTGATCCCATCCTTTCTGGAAAATTGAACCGATGGCCGGATTAGAGGTGATCAAATAAGGAAACTCATCGACCACGATGGCAATGCGCCGGTTTTTTGCTTGGATGTATTCAAAGCTCTCCTGCCAATCGGCGAAACCTCTCGTTTCCAGCAATCGCTCACCAAAGTGTTTCCCGACGGCGACGGAAAACCTTTTCAACTGATCCTGGTCGCTGGTGCTCTCCGCCAAAAAATAGATGTGCGGCTTGTCCTTAATGAACTGGGTGACCAGCTCGGTCTTGCCGACTCGACGTTTTCCCCAAAGGACAATTAATTGCGCCTCCGGCTCTTGCCACTTGGTCTGCAAGAACGCCAATTCCCGCTCTCGGTCGATGAATTCCATACACTCCCTTTTTTATATACTCTAGAGTATAATACTCGTGAGTATATAACTTTTTTGCGGTCATTTAACCCAAGAGAATTGATAGAAGTTATGGCTTATAGTAATAAATGCGGTTATAAAAGGCAAGGGCTTTTTCTGGGGGATTTATTCCGACTCACCAACTCTAGGATTTGGAACCGTGTCAGAGTTGACGTAGATGGAGTTCCTTGTATCAGGCAGTCCGCCTCGCCGATTTGAAAAGATGCTTCCAGCATGAAAGGAGTGAGCGACGAGGATCGCATCTTAGGGTGAAGACTCAGTTCGGTGAGTCGAAAAGATGCTTCCAGCATGACAGCCAGGTGAGAGGAACGTTCGCCTAAACCCTTGCAGCCCACAACCTATGGCCTAACAGTCTAACGGCCTTCAGCCTAACAGCCTATCTCATGACAATCAGCTTACTGATTTCTTCCGCCTTCTCATTCTCGGTCGAGGCAAGAACCTTGTAGATGTAAACGCCGTTGGCGAGATCGTCGCCATCATGGTCGCGCCCGGACCAGTGCACGGCGTTGAATCCCGCGTTGAGCCAGCCCTCGTCCAATACGGCTATGAGCCGTCCGGCGACGGTGAAGACTTTGACAGTCACTTTCGCTGGCTGGGTTAGCTCGAAGGTGAAATCGGTGGGACCGTAAAAGGGATTGGGATAATTCATCACCCGCAACAAGCGCAGCTCGCTGATGACGCGGAAATCGTCGCGATGATAGATGCGGTTGCCGCTGGCGTCGGAGGCGAGAATTTCCAAGGTGTGGTCGCCATCTTTAAGAGTAGGAGTAAAATAGACCAGACCGCGAGCCTCATCCGTTTCAACAGCGGGCCTGAGACTGAGGATACCGAGGTTGTTGGCAAAGGAAACGCGCTCCCCGTCCAACAGCACGTGCACTGCGGAGGTATCGGTAATAGCAACCGGACTGTTATCTAGAATGCGTGCAAGGATGCTGGGCCGCGCAGCCACCAAATCGCCATAGAGAATGGTGCGACCATCAAAGGTTACTTGTATTTGCGGACTGCTGGTGTCGGCGCGCACAAAGACGCTGGTGGTAATGTTGTTGTCGGATTCGCTCAGCTCAGCTTTTCGATTGGCCGGGTCGACGGTGATGTACAATTGTTTGAGCCCGGTCTTGCCTTGGGAAGACCAAGTCTGTTCGACTGTCAGAAAGCTATCGATCGGAATAGTATGATTCAAGGTTTGCGAGGCAAAGACCTTTCTTCCCGCAACAGGATCTGACTCTTCGAAGCAGATTTCCACACTGTCCGTTGGAGCTTGGCCGATGTTATGCACCTGCAACTGCAACCGGACGGGTTCACCTACAAGAACCGTGTCCGCGCTCTGCGAAAACACCTGGTGGCCGATGGCCAAGTCCGGCACCGGATCATGGGTGACCTGCCACGCTTTCAAAGCCGGAGTAAACTCCTTCTTACGGGTCGAAAAATGAGCCATCAGCGAGATGAACGGATATTTTTGAGCGTCGATTTGCAGGAGGCTCAATTCCGAAACATTGGTCGCCCGACTGATCAGTGTGTCTGTGCTTCCAGTCAGCTTCTTTTGTCCCAACACGCTGACAGAAAAGTCACAATTGGAAGGGACATCCGCTTGCCAGCTCAGCTTGTGCCACTTTTCCGTCGGGCCGATCAAGCTCGCCAGGACCGTACCACTCGCGGCGCGGACCGTCAAGGTATCCCGCAAAATGGCCGGCCCAGAGCCGTTCGGCATATAGCTCTCTAAAACCGAGCCGATTGCCGCGCCTTTGTAGCCGATGATCGCCCACGAGTCCCGGAACTTGATTTGCCGGCAGTAGGCGCTGCCCAAAGACTCGAAAGCTTGGTAAGCCCTTTCATTGAGACCGGAACCCTCATCGTCGATGGCATCAATGACCAGCGCACCGGTAGGAACGGCCTCGATGGCAGCGATCAGATTATCCAGTGCCGCAGGATCGGCATAAATGTCAAAATGGCCTGTCTGCACTATCTTGCCATTCTCCGGATTCATCACTACCAGGTTGTGGCCCCTTCCGGTAGGCAGCGCCAAATCGGAGTTGATTTGAATGACTGCATAGCGGGTATCATTGAACAATCCCTGCGATTGCACCAGGATGACCAAATCTCTGAGGGAAAGCTGCGCACCTTCCGGCGTCCATTCTACGTTTTGCAGTGTAGTGTTCCCATTCGGCTCCGTACCCGCCTGCCGCCAGCCGTATTGGTTTTCAGCGTTAGTGGTAAGCTGACCGTGGACGGCAAAAGTCTCGGCCAAATCAGTCACGTTGCGCGCCCGCCAATAAAAGGTTATTCCTGCAGGAAGAGAAGGAAGTTTCCAAGTAGTAACCAATGGTCTGGCAGGAATGGGGCCCGAGGACTGATATAGAGGACTGGAAAAAGTGCGCGAGGTATCCAATTGGAATTCACAAGACTGTTCTTGCAGCGCTTGGGCCTGCGGATTTTGAATTTTGAGAATCACCTGATCGTGGGGAACCAGGGCATTGTCGACAGGCGCTAACAACTGAATATGACTGGATAGCACCGTCACCAGCGTCGTCTGGCGGTTATTATTCTCATCCGCCTCATCGAAACGATTGTTCGGATCGAGGATCGCCTCCAATTCCACCGAGCCGGCCATGTTCCGTAACGGCCAGGTGATTTCCAACGAGTCCGCCAGGCCAAGCTGCTTGATCAGATGAACACCGCCGATTTGTTGCCGGCCAAGACTCTGATGATTGGCGTACAAGGCAATCTCCAAGCTGTCCGTTGTCGCCAGTCCAAAATTTTGCACGCGAAGGGTCACCTCGGCAGCCGAGTCCGCTTCGCTGGGAAGGAGAGGATCGAGAGCAATGTCGGCAGCAGACAGAGCCGGGTCGGGTTTGACCGGAAGGGCGAGGGTCAAGGCTGGGTCGCCCATCAAATTATACTGCATGACCAAATTGCGGATTTGCGCGCTGCTGCCATAAGCTTGCCAGAGCGCGATCTTGGCCCGCGAAATGGCTTCACCAACCTGACGCACGGTGTCCTGCAAAACGATAGGATACAATTTGCGCAGAAAAAGATAATCCTCGTAAGAGTAGCCCCAGCCCGAGGTTCCCCAGAAAGCGATGGCGCCCTTTTCCGGTGCCAGCAAAAATTGCTCGCCAAAGCTGGTCTGATCCGGCTCGGCAAATCTTCCGGTATGACACGTCATGCTGGAGATAAACGGGTAGCGTGGGCCGTTGGCCAGCTCATCGATGTCCGGATTATGAAACATCAAATCCCAGGTGCGGCTGCCGGCATGGCCGATAAAGTTGGTCCAAAAAACACCGGCATTCAAGCTATCTAAAATATCCTGGCGATGCTCGCCCTCTTGGAGACCCTGGGCATGCTTGAATATGTGGAGGACTCGACCGCTTGCCGGCGGCGGTTGCACAAATTCGTTGGCTAAGCGAATGGACTGCTGGCTAAAGATCGACTGTTCAAAGCTGTCAAAACCGCCGCTAATGAACAAAAAGTTCTTTTTCCATGCCGCAGAGGGTGTGCTTTCATAGGTGATGATCTTGGCCACCGCCTGCCCAGCCTGAACGGTATTCTCCACCGGCAACCGGCCCACGTTCAGCTCAGGTACCAGATCATTCGGGCCATCCAGGCAGACAAACCACAGATCGCTCACCGGATTACCGTAAGAAGGGACATAATCATATTTGACGGCCTCAGCCAAATGACGCTTGGGATCCCAGCTCGCATCACCGAAGAAAAGTAGGTATAGCGGAGCCGGGCGCTGCCAATTTTCATAAGCATATTGAACGAAATCACGAATAGCTTGCGGATCAGTCAGTCCGGCGCTGAACTCGTCGTAAATGTCCTCAACCAATACGACCTGCGTTCGTAAGCCATTCGTCCGATGGCGGTAATCAGCCAGTTGCTGGGCATAGTCTTGAAAAGCCGGATGGGTGATGACCAGATAATCGGCAGCATTGTCAGGACTGCGCAGATTGCTTGGTTTTTTGAGAATGGCTCTAGCCGGAGTTTTCAAACCGCGCGGCTCGAAACAAACATAGCGAGCGGACAGCGATAAGCTGTCAGCAAAGGTCACTGCAAAGGAATTGCCTCCGGCTGGGAAAAGAACGGTCTGCTTAACAATCGCTGCGCCTTGAGTGGAGGGCTTGAGCATCTCGACTACGGCAGATGACGCAGCTCCTTTGCGACCGATGAGCGCCCATGAATCACGGACGCCAATTTGCCGCGACAACGTGCTACCCAGACTTTGGAGAGCGAGGTGGGCAGCCTCCGTCATATGCGCGCTACCTTCGTCACGGACAGCAGCTAAAACAATTGATCCATCAGCTAGGCCATTGACGTAGGCAGCCATGCTGTCAGCTTGCCCTACCTCGCCCCATGTGTCAAAATTACGTAAGTCAATAATGGCGCCTGTCTCTGAATTTAAGACAACTAGATTATGTCCACGGCCGCCAAAAAAGACGTACTGACCATTGATTTGAAAATAGGCATGGTTGCCGTCGCTAAAACCTGCCGATTCGACCTCGATATGCGCAATCCATTGTTTGCCGATTTTCTGCGGCTGAACAGCCCGTTGTTTCGCCAAGTCCCAAACAGTTATTGAGTCGCCGGCAAAGCCATTTACAAAAAGCTTGGCCGTGGAAGAAGAGTCCAAGGCGCCTATTTCCAGCCAGCCGTTGTCCGCGGTCGTGGAGCTTCGATAACGAGCCTCGATCCAATCCAGATAGAACTGGGTGCGCTCGGCATTAAGGTCGCCGACGGAGCGGATTTCCATTTGATTGCCGGCTTCCTTCACCATGCTTGGTGGCGCCGAGAACCCGACGATGCGGTCGTCCCGATCGTTGGCAAGGACGTCCTTAAGCACGTTGCCGTTGACGCTGAAGCGTACGTGGTGATCCGGATTGTTCGGAGACAAGGTGGTGCCGCGAATCCTTAACCGGAAGGCCACTGAATCTTGCGACCAAGACAATCCGGGCAGATCAAAAGGAATCGTGAAAGCGTCCCCTCGGTTAAAAGTATGCCAAATCCAGCCCTCGCCCGGCACCACATCGCTGCGATGGATGTCCAAATCGGAATCGCCGAAGTAGTAAGAAACATCCTGTTCCCAATGCAGAACATGGGGAAAAACGTCCAAGACAGTTTGCGCTGAAGAGGCTGATGGGGTGCTTTGGAATCGCTTGCCTTCCCCTTGGCCCCAGGTGAGCCAATAGACATTGGTATCACAATAGGCCGAATAGTAACTTTTCTCCCCGGCCCTTCGCTCGGCAAAAAAGAGAACTTGATCGGCAGCATCAAATCGACCGTCCTCAGAGCCGGTGACTTGACACGGCTGCTCACCACCTTGATGCAGCAGGCTAATGGACGCCGGAGCGATTTCGCTCAAGCCAACTCCCGCATCCTGCATCTCCTGTCCGGAAACCGCATAGACTCCCTGCTCAACAACGAACAACTTGAGGTACTGCCGTGAAGGATCGTACCAATTTTCTGTCTGCTCCGTTCTCCTACTCGAGCTCCTGCTCATTCTCGTGCTCTTGCTCGTACTCGTACTCTTACCCCTAATCGTACTCGACTCAAATCTTACTTCCCCCCGCAAATACCGCAACCGCCGAATACTCCCTCCCGCCGGAGAATACTGAATCGGATGGACCGCAATACGCAGCAAATGCTTTTCTCGGGCTACGGCCATCTCATGCGACAGAAATAGCTGCGGGGAAAAGGCTGAACTGCCATAAATTACTTGGTCTTCGTCGTAAAGGAGGCGAACATCATCTCGTGAGGTAATCTGCTGCAAAGGCGCAGGACAAATCCGCCCAACAGATTCAAAAGCAACCACCGAGTCGAGCAAATTAACCGTGTAGGATTGTTGAGGAGCCATTTCTAACAGCAGGGCATCGACGGGCAATTGCGGCTGTCCGGGATTCTGCACCAGCGGCAAGGAACCCATTTGCGGCAGCAGATAGTCCTTCCCGTCGATGGCCATTTGCTGCCAGACCAGTTCCGGCGCTGACCATTCAAAGACGAGGTGACCGGCGGTTTTTTCCAGAATGCGAAAGCCCAACCCATTCAAATCAGCAGCAACGGAGAGTGCCGGAAAGCAAAGCGCAGGCATAACAAGAATGATAAAAGCAAAGACTCTCTTTATTGAGGAGAAATGCCGAAGGCTGGAGGTTTGAAAACACAAGTGCCGGCGAAAAGAACTCAAACACCTTTGGTAATTTATCGGAGATAGGAACATAATGACGAACTTTCAGAACAACAAGATCTCAAAAACTTTTGGGTCTAATTGGGGAACGGTTCACAGGGTGCGCAATCAGCACGCAAAGCCGCCAAGGCACATCATCTTATTCGTCCAATTCGCTTACTTTTCCAGAGATCCCGTCTCAAGTTTGCGCTGAAGCTAACCAATAACCACGCATGCAGGCACTCGTCCTTTTTGCATGCTTGGCGTCTTGGCGAGAGGAATGCATCTTTTGCTGGCTGACAATTTGGGTAATTCAAGGGAAGAAAACAAGTCCAATTATGGTAGGCCCAGGTACGAGCTGAAAAGCCGTGCGTCGGTGTGAATACCCTGTGCCAGCAGAAATGCCATGATCCCTAATATCAAGCTCATGCCGACCATAAACATGGCCGCGCCGGATTGGCTCAGGCCGAGGCGCACCAGCCTATGATGGATGTGCTCCCGATCCGCATGAAAAGGATGGATGCCGCGCCGCACGCGCCGGATGATGGCCAAAGACGTATCGGTAATGGGGATGCCCAGGAGCAGGAGCGGAACCATTAAAGCAATTTTCCCCGGTGCAATCGTCGCGGCGGACATAGTCATACAGCCCAAAACGAATCCCAGCGACAGGCTGCCGGAATCGCCCATAAAAATAGAAGCAGGATTGACGTTGTAGCGCAGAAAGCCGGCGACCGCTCCAGCCAAAAGTATGGATAACAGCACCACCAGTTGGTTTTGAAACAGCCCGCCGATCGCCAGCGAGACAATGGAAACGACGATGGCAATTCCGGAAGCAAGTCCATCCAAGCCGTCAACCATATTGATGGCGTTGGCTACGCCCACAATCCAGAGAATGGTTATCGGATAGGAGAGAAAACCCAGATGGATTTCCTGCGCCGCCGGCAATGCCAGCGTTTCCATGCGCCACCCGGACAAAGTGGCAAGGCCCGCCACGAGCAGCTCGATAACCAGCTTGAGATTACAATCCAAATCCATCTTGTCGTCAAAAGTGCCCATCACGAACAAGATGGTCGTGCCGACTATCAAGCTCAACACTTTGCTGGAGTTTTGCAGAATAAGCTGGGCGTCCAAGAGATAAGCAATGCCCAGACCGAACAAGAAAGCAATAAAAATCGCTCCACCGCCCAACTTGGGTATGGCCCCCGAATGCACGGTCCGATGATTTGGACGAGCAAAAATCTTAAAACGCAAAGCAATGGAGCGCACCAGAGGTGTCGCTATCAAGGCGACAATGAATGTAAATATGCAGTACCCCAATATTCGTGTCATCAAGTTCTCTTCTTTAATCCTTAGCATTTCTGGTAAGTTTTCCCCTTCAGCACCAAAAACTGTACCATTACGATTTAGTATCAGAATGCCCATTTTTTAGGCCCAATAGTGTATCGGCAAGGCACTAAAATCTCAAGGAAAGACAATTTTGTTATTATGCGGTTAATTCTTCGATGAATTAATGCTTTGTAACAGTTGGAAGTTTTTGTTGCTTCCATGATTGTGATGAAAGGCTGAGGCCTGAAGTCCAACGGTGGGAGTTCACTATTAAGGGAAACTCACCCCAGCCAAGATATAGGGGAAAACAAAAAGCGCTCCCATCTCCACTTCGAGGCGCACTTTTTTGGAAAGCCTAATTCCATGCCCTACAGCCGCGCCCGCCAAAGGTAGAGTGAAACGGTTCTCTTCGATGATGGAAACGCCTGTTATGCCGCCCAGAGAAATGTCAAAATAGAAGGAGGGGCCGATGCGCCACTCAGGGCCGAATTTGGCGTACAGGGCACCAAGATGCAAAAGGCCCACTTCCAAGAAAAGACTACAATGTAGCCCCCGAGTCTGCTCCCAGGTCGTCACTTTGGACGAACGCAAATTGACCGACGAGAAGGCATACCAGATTGAGTATGGATAATCGAATTTCGGGAGATAGATGGCGCCACCCATCAATCTCGGCCTTAGCTTCCAGTTGGAGCTATCGCTGGCCTTTGAAGGCGTTCCCGAAACGATTGCAGCATTCGGCCCGTTCGCCAGCCAACGACAAAAGCCCGGACGGTTTAGAAAAAAGAACACCCCAACAAGGATGCACCAGACGCTCTTTTGCAATGCCTTTCGCATTCTTTCCGACCTCCCGTCATAGCTAATGAACCGCTGATTTCTTTAAGGAGTTCATCCTTTATTCTTATGAAAGGCTAAAGCCTGAATTCGGGTGGATGGGGTTCACCCTTTAGG
>DYKH01000659.1 GCA_020722685.1 Caldithrix sp.
AACCTCTCCCACCGATCTCCCTTCACCTCTTCTACCGCTTTCACCACCGCCTCCCGGGAGTAAGAATAATTTGGTGTCAACAGGAACCGTGATAGAATTGGGAAAATGAAAGGAGGAAAAGGACAAGGAGAAGAAATTCGATATGTGATCGTAAATTTCCTCTCCCGTCCGATGGTATATCTATGAAAAATAACTCAATCATGAATGCCACGCAAGTTCGAATTAATGATTTTATGCAACAACTGGCTGAAGACCCGGTTTTAGGCTCGTTAGCCAGTCCGGCAGAAGTGCAGGACTATCTGCAGGCCGGATTCAGCGCTTTGTTTAATGCCACATTGCTGAATGAACGCTCCTTATTCCTGGATCAACATCCCGAAGATCGGGCCAACGGATTTGCTCCCGAACGGCAATTACATATCAAAACCACTCCCATTACCGTAGAACGGCCTCGCACCAGAAACGGCTTCTATCCGGCGTTTATGCCAAAACATCAACGGTATATACCGGAAAGTTACCAGGAGCTTCTGGAACAGATCCTGGTCAACTCTAAAAGTTTCGGCGCGGCTCTCCGCACCCTTCAAAATATGGGCTTGAGCTATTCCCGCAAAGAACTTGAGACTTTGCTGGCCGAACTCGAACAGGAGGCTGCTATTTTCCATCAGCGCCCACTATCGCCCGATTGGCTTGTCCTCTATATCGATGCCAAAGAACTCGACTTGAAAGACGAACATGATCAAGTTAAAAAAGCCGTCCATTTTATCGTTATCGGTGTCAATTTCGACGCCCGCAAAGAAGTGCTTTGCTCCAAAATCTTTTGGGGCAATGAAACCATTGATTGCTGGCGCCAAGTTTTCATAGAACTCAAAAACCGCGGATTAACCCGCTTGCTCTTACTGATTACCGACGATTTCAGCGGCCTGAAAAATCTCGTCAGCGGCTTTTGGTCTCATACCGATCATCAGCTGTGCACTGTCCATCTTCTGCGTAACGCCTATCGCCAACTCGCGCCCAACGATTATGCCGCTTTCCGTGATGCCTGGCATGAAATTATCGCCGCATCTTCCATTGATACTGCTCGCGCAAAATGGTTAGCACTCTTGGAAACACTGCGATCAAATTATCCAGCTTGGGTGGCTCATCTCCAGTCACGCACCGATAATTACCTGAATTTCATGAACTACCCTAATGTCCTGCGTCGAAATCTACGTTCAACTAATCTCCCAGAAGGCATTAACAACCTCATTGAAACTCTACGCCGTAATGCCGGCGGTCATTTCCATACTCAACGTGAATTAAATATCAAAATGAAAATCCTGATCGATCAACTTACCCTTCGTAAATGGGCCAAACCTAATCCAATGATCGCTTATCATCGCCCCTTCTTAATCAAAATGTTTATGCAACGCTTCGAATCTGAATTGCCCGAAAATCATTTCTTGACACAAAATTATTGACAACAACCGGCTGCGCACCGGCTCACTCGCGTGGCCAGCACCAGTTGACTGCCCTCGGCATC
>DYKH01000660.1 GCA_020722685.1 Caldithrix sp.
CGAGCGGGGAGGACGGAACACCTTCCTCTTTCGCACCAAGAATGGGCGTTACTTTACCCTTCTCCTGACGATGTGGCAGGGAGAACGGGATCAGCTAACGCCGATCTCGGAGGCGGAAGCCATCAGACTGTACGAAGGGCCTCTTACAGAACATGAGGTCTCGTTTGAAGAGGCCTTCCCTGACGTGAAGATCGAAGAGGCCTAAGACCCTGTGCCCCAGCATGTTTCCGTGCTGGGGCACTCGTTTTTCTTCCAAAACCGAAAAAAAGTATTCCTCAAGCAAGTCTCTGTCATAATGCGAGGGATCGGCTTGGGGAATACTTTTTTTCAAAATGAGAACGCTGCCCCGGCAGGACGCCCGGATCTGCAGCGTCCTCGTTTTCCCCCCTTTCGCCGTTCCTCTCTTCTTTTTTTCTCCTCCCTGCCTGCCTACCTTCTTGACACGTGCCCCAAATCATGGTAGAATGTAAGACGGGTGTATGACAAATGCCTGTAGTTTCGTTGCGCATCGGAAAAGAGGAGGAGGCGATCTTGGCAGCCTACGACGGGAACCGTTCGGAATACATCAGAACCCTTCTGCGTCAAGGGCCTTTACACCAAAAGCTAGATACGATTCTTGCGACTTTGGAACGGATCGAAGCCAAGCTGGGTCCTGATTCAGAATCGAAACATCCGAATCCAAACGACAAGCCTGGTGGTGGCTAGTTGACCGGCGGAGAGGCGGTGGATTCGCCTCCCCGACGAAGACGAAGGCAGCCGCAGTGCAATGCTATACTGGGAATGCCCAATCAACTCAACTATTCCAGACGCAAGTCTTGGGCATGAGGCTTTCCTCTTCTCTCCCTTTTTCTTGATTCCCTCGACAATGTTGCAACTTCGCCTCTCTCGATTCCGCTATTGCCATCGAGCAAAGACACCGTCACTATTCATCACACGCCTGGAGAAGAGTCTCGGCCCTTTGTCAGACAGAACTTGAGCATGCGTTATGTGGCACGTCCATGACCCTGGACTGAATGCCGCAGTCAGTCTGAGAAATGTCGCTGCATGGCGAGTTCCGCCGAGATAGGCTTGCATGGACAGCCTACACCTGCGGAGATTTGGCGCCGGGCGAACCAGGGAAGCAGGGACCAAGCGCAGGTCTCATGGCAGATTCTGGAAGTTGTCGAGAACGGCAAGCCCAGAGTCCCATTATGAACTTGAGCAACAGAAGGGAGCGGGGGAAACGCAGGGGAATGATCTTCAGAAGCAGGTGCGCGCAAGACTGAATCCGGATCCGGTTTCTTTGAACATGACCCCCTTGTATCGGTTTTGCACTCAAAAAAAGAGATTCGAGCCGTCTAGGAGAACTCAGATGGCTCGAAAAAGGAGAAAAAAAAGAAAATGTCCGACATTCATGATGACATCCGTGACGACATCCGCAACTTATGGGGCGAAGCGAAGGCACAGGACGCCGAAGAGCGGCGGCGGCTGATTGAAAGCGGCGCGCGTTTCCTCTATACCTTCTTCATCATC
>DYKH01000174.1 GCA_020722685.1 Caldithrix sp.
GGAAGAAATCCGCCGGATGGGAAAATTGTACCGGTAAAAATAATTCAAAAAAAATAATCTGAAGGGACATCATTTGTCCCACCAGAAGTGCTATAAGAAAAATCGAGGAAATAACTATGGTAATGTCTTCTCATCGTCGACTCGTGTTTTTCGATCTGGAAACTACCAGGTCGTCTAACCCCAAAGATGGAATGTAATAATATCACTAACGCGGGGGGGGTATTTCAATGGATTACGATGAATTTTTCAAAAGCATCACCGGACACCAACCCTTTCCTTATCAGGAACACCTCGGTAAGGAACCGTGGCCGGAGTTGCTTGACGTCCCGACGGGTCTGGGCAAAACGGCGGCTGTAATTGTCGCATGGATTTACAAACGTTTGAACAATGATCGTGGGACCCCGCTGAGATTGGTGTATTGTCTCCCCATGCGCGTCTTGGTGGAGCAGACCTATGATCTTGCTTTGCAATGGGTAGAGAAAGCAAAAGAATACTTCGTTGGGAAAAACGCCTGTTCGCCAAAAGTCTATGTGATGATGGGCGGCGAAAACTATTCGGAATGGGCGGAACATCCTGAAAAACCAGCCATCATCATAGGCACTCAGGACATGCTCTTGTCACGTGCTTTGATGCGCGGCTATGGTATGAGCCGCTATCAATGGCCGGTTCATTTTGCGTTCCTGCATAACGACGCATTTTGGGTATTTGATGAAATTCAGCTTATGGGTCCCGGACTAGCCACCTCGGCGCAGTTGGAGGCGTTTCGCAGAAACTTCAAAGTTGCACGTTCCAGCCGTTCCCTCTGGTTGTCCGCCACCCTTAATCCGCGCTGGCTTGAAACCGTGGATATGAAGTCTTACCTTGCTGTCGCTTCCCATCTAAAATTGGGCGACGATGACAGGGAACATCACTCCATCAAATTGCGACGAGAAGCGGTCAAGCATCTTGCAAAAGCTGAGACAATGCTCACGGCAGAAAACCGGAAACATTCAGCAAAGGATTATCCTGAAGCACTGGCCGAAGAGGTTTTGAAAACGCATATTGAAGGCACTACAACAGTTGTCATCTTGAACACGGTTGAACGCGCCCAAAATCTTTTCTCTGTAATTGACCGTAAGAAATCGGGAAATATGGAGACACTACTGGTACATTCCCATTTTCGGCCTCAAGAGCGTCAGGTGTTGAATAAAAAGCTTGCCGAAGACACGCCTGCGGATGGGGCAGGTAGAATCATCGTGGCGACACAGGCCGTGGAAGCGGGGGTGGATATGACCTGCCGCGTCCTTTTTACAGAGCTTGCGCCCTGGTCTTCTTTGATTCAGAGATTTGGCCGTTGCAATCGTTACGGCGAGTACGACGAGGCTTATGTTTACTGGATTGATTTCGAGGAAGGGATAGAGCTTGAAAAGCCCTATGAATCGGAAGTTGTCTCGCGTGCGCGAAAAAAGTTGGCTACGCTTGGAACCGCCAGCGCGGTCAACCTGCCTGCCGTTGATGAAGATGCCCCGTTTTTTAATGTGATACGCGCAAAAGATTTTCGTGACTTATTCAATACCGATCCTGATCTCTCTGGCTTTGATGTTGATATATCATCTTACATTCGCGATGGAAACGATCTTGATATTCAGATTTTCTGGCGGGACTTGTCTAAAGAAACAGACAATCAACAACAACCTCAACGAGAAGAATTGTGCCGTGCTTCTCTCGGACAGGCGAAGGCGTTACTTGAACGGATCCGGGAACAGGAATTATGGGCTTATCGGTGGGACACTCTTGACGGTAGATGGAAACATTTTTCCGGGAACATTCGCCCAGGCTTAATACTGATGCTTGACATCAATGCCGGCGGATATTCTTCCCTTTTTGGCTTTATGGCATCCATAAAAGAACAAGTCCCTTTGGCAACAAAACTTTCGTCCGAACAGTCAGGAGAGACCTATGGTGATGACTGGCGCAGCCGACAATCAAAAACGGTGGAACTCAGCCGTCATCTGTTAGATGCCGAATCCGAGGCGGCCATCCTGTGCCGGAAACTTGGTTTAACCGATAGATATAAAGCCGCTGTAATGACAGCCTGTCTGTGGCACGATACCGGTAAGGCTCACGCAGTTTTTCAGGCAACAATGCACGACTGCCCTCTTGATGAGGCAAGTCGGAAAACACCGCTGTTGGCTAAATCACCGTCCAACCGTCGGCATAAACGGGAATATTTCCGTCATGAATTGGCGTCTATGTTGCTCTGGCTGGAGAACGCGAACTCTGAAGAAGATTGCGATTTGGTGGCCTACTTGATTGCTGCCCATCATGGCAAGGTGCGGCTTTCGCTTCGAGCCATGCCTGATGAAAAAGAACCTGTTAAACCATTAGGCCCGCGTTTTGCGCGTGGTGTGTGGGAGGGGGATGTACTGCCGGAGATTGTGATTCAGGAACGGAATGTTATCCCCTCTACGGGGATACGCCTTGATTTGATGGAACTCGGCGAGGGAGAGATGGGGCCGTCCTGGACTGCACGCACGCAAAAATTGCTTGATGCTTACGGGCCCTTTTTTCTGGCATGGCTGGAATCATTGGTTCGCATAGCCGACTGGCGTGCATCAAGCGTCGAACAGGAGGAAAAATAATGACCCATGAACATTTACTTGGCGGCTGTTCTCCCACTCCATTGGCGCATTATCTCAAGGCGCTTGGCATTTTACGTTTAGTGGCGGAACAAAAAGATCCGGATGCCGCCGGATGCTGGCAAGGTGAACAGTTTTTGTTACGTTCAGTTCTGAATCGCGATGAATTAGAAAAGTTTTTTCTCGAAGAGTATCAGCCAACTCCAATAGTGGCGCCTTGGAATGGAGGAAGCGGTTTCTATTTTCAAGAGGAAAAACGTAAAGAGAAAGACCCTCTGACGGGAAAACGTCTAAAAACAGGGATAAGAAACCAGCCAACAGAAGCGACCAAAATCGTGGAACGTATTATGGCAAGTAAGTCTAAACGCTTGGATCAATATAGGACTGTATTGTCTGCTTCAAAAAAGATCGTTCAAGCTTTCGGTTTTCTTGAAGCGCCAAAAGATGAAGAAAAGTACGGTTTAATTTTAGCGTTAAGAGGAATTTTGCCCGATAATGCGTTACATTGGTTTGACGCTGCGGTATTGTTATTTTCAGAAACAAATGATTTTAAGTGTCCACCGCTTTTGGGGTCTGGTGGTAATGACGGGAATTTGGATTTTACGAACAATTTCATGCAACGACTCATGGAGTTATTGGACCCTGACGATGAAGTAAAAACCAATCAGAAATCTATTTCTTGGCTGAAGGGGTCATTGAATGGGGATGCAGCATTTGGGCTGGTGCCAAAGGCCATTGGACAGTTCGCGCCAGGTAATATTGGTGGCCCAAATGCAGCGAATGGATTTCATGCTGATTCACTCATCAATCCCTGGGATTTTGTGTTGATGATGGAAGGGGCGTTGCTTTTCGCGGGTGCTGCGACCCGTAGGATGGAAAGTTCAGACAACGCATCGCTAAGTTATCCGTTTACAGTCCGGATGACCAACGCTGGTAGTGGAAATATTGCAAATGAAGTCAAATCAAGGGACGAAATCTGGATGCCATTATGGCGCAATAATGTAACTTTAGCAGAGCTTCGTTTATTGCTATCTGAAGGCCGAGTCACGGTCGGTCGCCATGCGGCAAGAGATGGGCTTGATTTTACACGGGCTGTGAGTGGTTTCGGCGTCGATCGAGGTATTTCTGCTTTTCAGCGGTACGCTTTTTTAATGCGTTCAGGAAGAGCGTATCTGGCGACACCTTTGGCTCGAATTCATGTAAGCCGCAATCCTCAGGCAGACCTTCTTTCACACCTTGATCGCGATGGGTGGTTGGACGGACTTAGACGTTTTGCCCGTGATAACAACGCCCCTGGTCGTATTCAACAGATCGTCCATCGTCTTGAAAACGAGATATTTTCTCTGACACAGAGAGGTGGGCGGGAGATATTGCAGAATATTATTAAACTTCTCGGGGAAGTTCAGTTAGTTAATGCTGCAAGCGCCAAGGCTCGTGAAGCAGTGTCGCCCATTCCGAAACTTGGCCCGGAATGGGTCACGGAAGCCGATGATGGCTCGCCGGAATTTCGTTTGGCATGTTCTCTGGCGGGAATGGACTCGATGCGCAACTATATCGAACCTGTAAAAAGAAACGAGAAAACACAGAGAATGGAATGGGCGCCAGGAAATAAAATGGCCGTCTGGGGCGGTGGGGACTTGATAAACAATCTATTGCGGGTTCTGGATCGCCGTTTGCTTGAGGCGCAGCGCAACCAACAGGAGGATATGCCTTTTGCCGGCCAACCGCCGGCTGATCTGGCCGCTGTCATGACATTCCTGCGGGCAGAAACCGACGATAAGCGCATTGCTGAACTTTTTACGGGTATAGTCAACGTTGATTTACCAAAGACTATGTCCCGCCGTGAGGTAGATTCCGAAGAGCCGCCGGCCGCATTTTGTCTGTTCAAACCCCTTTTTACTCCCACCAGTTTATTGCAACAGGTTGGCCTGCTGCCCGAAAACAGCAACCTGCCATTACCTTGTCAAATTGTTTCCCTGCTAAAATCCGACAACCACGAGCAAACGGGACGCGCCATTGATATTGCCTGGCGCCGGTTGCAGATTGCGGGCATGAAAGTGCCGACTCATCCCCGAAAACCACCATCTATAGTCGGTCTTGTCGCTCCAAGGCTTACCGTTGCATTGATGATTCCCCTTGCCAAGGGTGATCTTGTGCGTATCTGTGCCCCATTAATGCCTTCACAAAAGGCCAACTAACACATAAAAAGGAGGATTTAACCATGACGCTCGATTTTTCCAAACTCACCGATGTCCCTCGACTGCTTCTTGAAGCCGACCTGAAACCTATTCAGGGTACCAGGTTCCAGCCCACTGGTTTCCCCGATCTTGGAGCGGCCAGATACGATGGCCCTGATGGCCGTCAAATGCTGTTGGTGGAATCAGCCCAAAGCATGGCAAACCGGCTTGAAACGGTTTGCTGGGATACAACTGCCGACGACTGGCATAAGCCATTAAAAGGATTGCCGGTAATCAAGGTTGTTGATGAAGAAGGTAAATCTCTGACAAACTCTGTTTTAGAAGCGCATCGCATAAATTCTCCCTACATTCTTGAAGGAAAAGACAAAACAGTATTCGATACACTAAAAAAAGAGCTGTCAAGCATGGAAGAAGGAGTAGTGGACATTCGTAAGTTAGCAAAAGTTCTTTTGCGGCTGGATACAAATTCCTTAATTCATGGTGTTTTCCTTGCCAAAAAAGACTTGTCGGGTGGCCGCCTGCGTCTGCCGCGGATCATGTCGGCATTTATTGAAGCTGCCGATATTACGGTTGCACAGAGCGGGGGAGTAAAAAATGATCACGTAAATCCTTCGGGTGATACCGGTAAAGGTTTCGGTAATGTTCCATTTTCTCGCGATGAATATACCTCCCCAAAAATCACCGCCTATTTCAATATTGATCTTTCACAGATGCGCGGATTTGGTTTAGGGGACAATGTGGAAAAGTTACTGCAAGCTGTCATGTTCTACAAAATTCGTCGCTTTCTGGATGAGGGACTGCGGTTGCGCACAGCATGCGATCTCGATCTGGTTAAGTTGAAAGTGACCCGTCCTGATTCTTTTGTCTTCCCCGAACGTACGCAGATCGAAGAAGCACTGCCCGAACTTATTAAGGCCGTTGCCGAAGAAAAGATGTTTGCCGAGCCACGCGTAACGACCGTTACCTGGAGGAAATGAAATGCTTACTATTGGTTTTCGTTTTCCCGGTGGGCATTATCACGCCACGCCGTGGGGACGTCACGTGAATGAAGCCGATGTCGAGTGGCCTCCGTCGCCGTGGCGTATTTTACGGGCATTCATCGCTGTCTGGCATCGTAAACTGGATAAGGAACGGTATCCGGACAGTCAACTGGAAAATTTGCTGAAAAAACTCGCCAGCAACCTTCCTTTCTATTGGTTGCCCGAAGTGGTCCATTCCCATGTTCGCCATTATATGCCGGTACGAGATGGAGCAAAAGACAAAAATACTCTGATCTTTGATGCCTTTGTCCGTCTTTCTCCTCAAGACGAACTCGCCGTTTCCTGGCGTGATATCGATCTTGAACCCTCTGACTGCGCTCTTCTCGACGAATTGCTTGCAGGCATTGCCTATCTTGGTCGGGCTGAAAGTTGGGTAGAGGCAAGGCGAATTGAAAAATGGGATGGGAAATTCAACTGTTTCCCAAACGATTCTCAACTTGAAACAACAGTAAATGAAGCTGATGAGATTGTGACGCTATTTTGTCCACAAACACCTTCCGCGTACGAGGAATTACGAAGAAAAATGACAGCAGATGGCAGCCAGCAAAAAAAAGCCAAAGGAAAAAATCGGGTTCCGGTTCTGCCGCAGTCCTGGCTGGCGGCAGTGAGCCTGGAAACAAGCGAACTCCAATCAGATGGATGGAGTCAGCCCCCTGCCGCCCGCCGGGTATTTTACCGACGTCCAACTAACTGCCTTAAATCTGCTGCTTCACAAAGCTCGAATCGTACGCTTTCCACAACAAAGCCAGTTACCACTATCCGCTTTGCCCTTTATGGAAATCCCCTGCCTCGGATGGAAGATGCCGTTAAAATCGGTGAATTAACGAAAGTTGCGCTAATGCATTTAACTGAAAAAAAAGCAGGGGCAATTCCGATGTTTTTGTCTGGGCATGATCTACCAAAAAGCAACAGGCACGATCATGCTTTTTTTCTTTCTGAAGGCAATGAGCATGGACATATCGATCATCTGTTAATCCATGCGTCTGGCGGTTTTTATGGAGAACAGTTGCAGGCCATGCAAAAACTGAATCGACTATACACCCGAGACGGCAGCGAATGGCAGGTAATGTATGAAGGTTCTGGAAATATAAATGACTTTTCAGAAGTTTGTCCTTATGCCCGGTCTGGTTATACCTGGCGTTCAGTGACCCCTTATCTGCGTCCCTGGCATATCAAAAAGAATTTCGGGATAAATGAGCAGATTCGCAGGGAATGCTTTTTGCGTGGGCTTCCTGAACCGGCAGAAATCAAAATTATTGATGAAGTGATGGTCGGCACAAGGCCGCGAAGAGCCTTGCATTTTTATCGGTTTCGCGGAAAACGCGGTTTAACTCAACCAGACACGAGCGGTGCCCTGCTTGAGATTGTTTTTTCTGAACCACATACTGGCCCTGTCGCTTTAGGATTCGGCTGTCATTTCGGCCTTGGTTTATTTGCGCCGGTGGTTGAATGAATAAAGAGTTTAGCAGGGGGAAAGCCTCTTTGACTGTATCTTCTCTGCCCCTCATCCCTGTCCGGATGCTGAACGAGTACGTGTATTGCCCGCGTCTGGCGTATCTGATGTGGGTGCAGGGGGAGTTTGCCCATAACGAATACACCGTGGAGGGCGTGATCCGCCATCGCCGGGTGGACAAAAGGGGAGATACTGCCCTGCCGGAGGAACCGGAAGAAGGCGAAATCATCCATGCCCGTTCGGTCAGCCTTTCATCGGAATCTCTGGGAATAATCGGGAAAATGGATCTGGTGGAAGGCGAGGGAAATCTTGTTACGCCGGTCGATTACAAACGCGGCAAACGCCCGCATATTCCCGGCAATGTCTATGATCCCGAAAGGGTGCAACTTTGCGCCCAGGGTCTACTTCTGCGGGAGCACGGCTACATTGCGAACGAGGGAATTATCTATTTTTGCAGCTCCCGCGAGCGTGTAAGAGTTTTATTCGATGAGGCCCTGATCAATCTGACGATGAAGGCGATTGCCGATTTCACCCTGATCGCGTCAAAAAAAGAAATCCCTGCGCCGCTGGAAGACAGTCCCAAATGCCCGCACTGTTCTCTTGTCGGTATTTGCCTACCCGATGAGGTACGTTATTTCTCCGTGTCGCCGGTCGAACCGCGCCCGATCACTCCGACGCGCGAAGAGGGTCTGCCTTTGTATGTGCAGTCGCCCCGCGCCTATATCCGCAAGGACGGGGAGAATCTGGTAATCGAGGTGGAAAGACAAAAGGTCGCCGAGGCGCACCTGGGCGAGACATCTCAGGTAGTGCTTTACGGTAATGCGGCGCTGGCGACGCCAGCCCTGCACGAATGCATGCGCCGCGAGATTCCCGTCACGTACAACTCCTATGGTGGGTGGTTTATCGGTCACACTGTGGGTACCGGGCACCGTAATGTCGAAATACGAACCAACCAGTACAAGGCAAGTTTCGATGAAGACGCCTGCCTGAAGCTTGCCCGGAGGTTCATCATCGGTAAAATTGCCAATTGCCGCACGCTGTTGCGCCGCAACTGGCGCGGCGCGAAGGAAGACGAAAAGGCGCCCGCCGACTTGCTGGCCGGCCTGCGAGAGGATATCCGCCAGGCGGCTGGGGCATCGTCGCTTGATTCGCTTCTCGGAATCGAAGGCTCGGCGGCGGCTCGTTATTTCCAGCATTTCGGGAATCTTTTGAGGGCGGATGAAGATCGTGTCGCTTTTGATTTCACCACACGCAACCGCAGACCGCCGCGTGATCCGGTCAACGCAATGCTTTCTTTTGCCTATGCGATGCTGGCGAGAGAATGGACGATAACACTCTCGGCGGTGGGGTTCGATCCATACAGGGGATTTTACCACCAGCCCCGTTTCGGCCGCCCGGCGCTTTCGCTCGACATGATGGAGCCGTTCCGCCCGCTGGTCGCCGACTCTGCTGTGCTGACGGCGGTAAACAACGGCGAGGTGCGACCGGACGATTTCATCTTTGCCGCTGGCAGTTGTACACTGACCGAAAGCGGCCGGAAACATTTTATCGCCACTTTTGAACGGCGGTTGAACCAGGACGTGACCCATCCGATCTTCCGCTACCGGATCAGCTACCGGCGTCTTTTCGAGGTGCAGGCGCGCCTGCTGGCAAGGCATCTTTCCGGAGAAATACCTACATTTCCGGTATTCGTAACAAGGTAGAAAAGGATGGAGCATCTTTTTATCGTCAGCTACGACGTGAGTGAACCCAAGCGTTGGCGAAAAGTGTACAAAACGATGCGCGGCTATGGAGAATGGATTCAATTATCTGTTTTTCAGTGTAGAATGAGTAAAACACGCCTGCTGCAACTGGAAGCCTCCTTGGGAGAAATCGTGAACCAGCATGAAGATCACGTTCTTTTTCTCGATCTTGGTCCCGCTGAAGCTGTAAAGCCCCGTATATACAGCATTGGAAAGCCATTCCAGCCGATCTTGCCGGCGCCGGTGATTGTTTGACAAGATACCGACAAATGTTCTTTGACAACCAAATATGGAGTTTTTTGAATATTCGTGAAAGCGCCAAATTCCAGCGACCGCTGCTGTGACGCGGGAAACAGCGACAGCGGGCGCGGACAGGTAAACTATTGATTTGTATGGAAAGAAGGTGATAGACATCTCTGTAGTGTGGTATTATTTCTATAGCAATTTGCTGTTTTGTGATGGGTACTCGCAAATATGCCTTCAAGGTCTGGTGATCCGTCGAGCAGCAGCAAGGCTATTTTCCGGGGCTTTGCCGCCCCGGCCTCATTGAAGCCAGGCCGTCTTAGCTCTGATTCGCTGCTCTGAACCTATTTTCCGGGGCTTTGCCGCCCCGGCCTCATTGAAGCTCTTTCCGGGCGACAAAGGTTTTGAGTTTGTCAGCGAATTTTCCGGGGCTTTGCCGCCCCGGCCTCATTGAAGCTCCACCTGCTTGAGCGTCAAGGTAACCATTTCGCCGCATTTTCCGGGGCTTTGCCGCCCCGGCCTCATTGAAGCTCTAGGAGCATTGGCGCGCCCACCAGTTCCCATCCGTATTTTCCGGGGCTTTGCCGCCCCGGCCTCATTGAAGCCA
>DYKH01000661.1 GCA_020722685.1 Caldithrix sp.
TAATAGGTAATATGGAGGTCTTATGACACCTATCCCTCAGTGGGCTAAAAACCTTCGTCAGAAAGGAACCGAAATCAAAGCGGTTGGGGAGCACTACTACCTCTGTAAAGTCAGCTCAAAATGGGATCCAGAAAAGAAAAGGGCTCGAAAAATATCAGGAGACTATCTTGGCATCCTTACGCCACAGGGATTGATCCCTGCTCAGCATAGACAGGTAGGGATCAACGCGTCGCTCTGTAGCAAAGAGTTCGGCGCGAGTTGGCTGCTGGCTTCATTAACCGATGATATACGAAAGCGACTTGAGATTCGTTTCCCTGATGTATGGAAAGAACTCTATACCGTGAGCCTTTTACGAACGATTCGTCCATGTTCGTTCCGCTATATCGCGGAGCGGTATGAACATTCGATGTTGTCAGAATACTATCCTGGTTTAGCATTGAGTGGTGCCTCTGTCTCGGCGCTTTTAAAAAAGGTAGGGACACGCAGGGATGCGATCGTTGCCTTTATGAAGGATTTTTTATTCGATGAGCGAGAGTATCTTATTTTCGATGGCACCGGCATTGTATCCTTCAGTAAAGGAATGGACGATACGCAGATTGGCTACAATAGCCAGAGGGTCTATGACCCACAGATAAACTTGCTGTATGCGTTTTATGGTGGTTCGCCAAGCGGAATGCCTGCATACTATCGCAAATTTCCTGGCAATGTACGCGATGTGAGCGCCTTTGGAACGGTCATTGCTGAGATGGGGATTCATGATATCGTCGTGATCGCCGACAAGGGCTTCGGCTCCTCGGCGAACTTCACCGATTTGGATTCGTCAGGATTACGCTATATCGTTCCTTTACGTCGCAATTCCACGGAATATGACCGGAGGCCCTTGCTGATGGTTGATAAGTCAGGGTTTAGCGGCGTCTTTCAGTTCAATGGCCGTCCCATTTGGTATTACAGCCAGCGCAGTGCTACGAATCATACGGTCATGGTATTTCTTGATGGTGAGCTGCGACTTAAAGAGGAAAAGGATTACCTTGCCCGACTCCTCAATCACCATGACGGTTATAGTGAGCAAGAATTGCGGAACAAGCAATGTGAGTTTGGCGTCATTGTCATGAAAACGAATGTCGAAGAATCACCGGAACGCACCTATCATTTGTACAAGAAGCGTGTGCAGATCGAGCAGATGTTTGATGATTACAAGAACCTTATGGATTTGGATTCATCCTATCTACAATCGGATTCAACGATGGAGGCCTGGTGCTTTTTGAACCATCTAGGTTTGATGGCCTGTTACCGGGTTTATGATCTTCTTCGATCGACCAACACCTTGAAATGCTATTCGGTAGGAGGACTTCTCCAAGAATATCTATCGGGAGTACGGATCAATAGAACATCAAGATCATGGATCTATGATGTCCTGTCAAAAGGTCCTAAGGATGTTTTAAAAAACCTTCGTCTACAATTGCCAGAGCTTGCTGATTTCCTGCCAGCGCGGGAA
>DYKH01000662.1 GCA_020722685.1 Caldithrix sp.
CCCGAAAGCCATAATTATTGATTTTTTCTTCGTTTTTGCATTGTTTTTCTACTAAGTATTCATAAATAAATAACTTGTACTCACTATGTAGCGGGTATAGTCTTGCTGCATGGAAGCAGACGCACTGATAGCCGCTCGACACCAAGCGCTCGAAGGGATACTGGATGAGCGGCAGAGACGGCTATATGCGGCAGTAGAAGCGAAGGTGCTGGGTCATGGCGGTGTCAAGCGGGTGAGTGAGGCTACCGGAGTCGCGCGGGGGTCCATCATGGCGGGTCTCAAAGAGCTCAAGGATCCGGAGAACAGGCTCCCGCAAGGCCGAGTTCGTCGATCGGGTGGCGGGAGAAAAAGGCTGGTGGATCGCGATCCGGACTTGCTGGTGGCCTTGGAGGGGTTGGTAGATCCTGCGGCACGCGGTGATCCCCAGTCACCGCTGCGCTGGACTTGCAAGAGCCTCAAGCAATTGGCACGGGAACTGGGCGAACAGGGGCACCGCATCAGCCATGTTTCTGTGGGCATTCTGCTCAAGGAATTAGGGTACAGCTTGCAAGGCAATCGCAAGACCTTGGAAGGCACTGATCACCCAGACCGAGATGCCCAATTCCGGTATATACAGGAGAAGACGCAGCAGGCACTGGACGCAGTGCAGCCCGTCATTTCGGTGGACACCAAGAAAAAAGAATTGGTTGGCAACTACAAAAATGCGGGTCAGGAGTGGCGGCCGCAGGGCGAACCGGAAGTCGTCCAGGTGCATGATTTTGTGGATAAGGAACTGGGGCGGGCCAACCCCTATGGGGTTTACGATCTCGCCCAAAACGCGGGGTGGGTGAGCGTGGGCACGGATCATGATACCGCCAGCTTTGCGGTGGCCACTATCCGGCGCTGGTGGTTAGGCATGGGTCAGCCTCTTTATCCCGACGCCAAGGAGTTGATGATCACGGCCGATGGGGGCGGGAGCAATGGGTCTCGGGTGCGCCTCTGGAAGCTGGAATTACAAGGGCTTGCCGATGAACTCAATCTGCCGATTCGGGTGTGCCACTTTCCTCCGGGCACCAGCAAATGGAACAAAATCGAGCACCGTCTGTTTTCCTATATCAGCATGAATTGGCGGGGGCGACCTTTGGTGAGTCACGAAGTCATTGTCAATTTGATCGCGGCTACAACCACCAGCAAAGGGTTGAAAGTGTACGCCGCCATTGATCCTACACCCTACCCCAAGGGTATCAAAGTCACTGACGCTGAATTCGCTACCATCCAAATTGATCGCGATAACTTCCATGGGGAATGGAATTACGTCATCTCACCAAACAAAAAGTCCATGTAGTTTATTTATGATTCCTAAGCAAGCAGATCTCATAAAAAAGCGCCCTATTGAGGTCTTCTCGCCCCATCCTGTACGAACGCGTCCCAAGGCTTTATGATTTGCCCTTAATTTTTCATAAAATCACTGACAATGGCACTCATCGTACAAAAATTTGGTGGAACATCTGTGGG
>DYKH01000663.1 GCA_020722685.1 Caldithrix sp.
TAAAAAGTAGCGGTGGCGGTATATTTAACTTTATTATAATAATAGCCTGCTGGTTGAGTGGTTGAGATGTTAAGGCGATAGCAAACATAGATTTGCGAGGAGGCGGCCGGTCCGGTATTTGACATAATGGTTTGCTTGGTTTCTGAAGCCTCCTGATCAGCAAATTGTTTGGCGGAAAAGGTTCTTCCCGATTCATTATAGGTAAAGGCGGCATCAGTACCAGAGACATTAGCCAGAGAATAACCCATACCATAATAAGTTGTCCCGGTCCAGTCTTGAGAGGTGGATTCAGTACAGCCGGTGGCATTGCAGGTAGTATCCTGGATACAGTTATTAGCTTCTCCAGCACTGGCGCCGGTACAGGTTATCCCATCTTTTCCCATCTGATCATGCTCTTCAATCTTCACCGTATAACCGGCATCGGCGTTGGTGGAGACGGTTACGGTTTGCGCCGCTTCCATAAAACTGCCGAAATTAGCAATCATTCCCCAAGGAACAGAGGTGGCGGTGGTGGTGACATCGGTGGTGGTACCGCAGGCAGAAGTGGAAGAGGAGACGCCGGCGACCGTTACCGACAAGGTTTCATCAACGGTTGCCGAGACCAAAACTGACTCAATCACCGCCACTTTAATATCGCTTTCATCAAGAGTATTATCAGACCCGTCGCGGGTTTTAACATTTAAAGTATAGACATCAGCCGCTCCTTGGGTATGGCCGGTGGTGATTGGTGCCGGATTAATTAATTTTTTGCTGGCATCACCAATGGTGACGGTGATGGTTGAGCCGGCGGCACAAACATCAGTTGTTCGATCAATGCGGATAGTATGATCAGTTGAATCGGTGCCGGCAGTGACCGCGGCGACAGTCCAGTTGTTGGCGCAACCCGAAGAGGAGACAGAGACATTACCTGTTGCTAAGCTATTTAAATCAAAGCCATTGGTAGCAATTGAAGAGTTAGTATCCGGAAAGCCATCATTAGTTTTCCCGGCAATATTAACGGCCGGAATGGTGATTAAAATATCACCATTGGAAGGAACGGCATTGGCTAAAGTAAAGGCGACGGTATGAGTGGCTGATTGGGTGGCGATCACAAAGTCGTTTGCTCCAAGGGCAGTGGCACCAAGGGGCGGGGTAAAGTTAAAATTAGTTGCATCGATAATATTGGCAACGGTGTAAGTGGCTTGGCTATAACATCCGTCCAAATTGGGTCCGGCAAAACAAACGACATCTTTGGGGAATAGGTGGTTGGTATCGTTATCGGCATTACCGGAAGAATCAATTGTTACCACTGAAGAATTAGCGGCGCCGGTAGCCACTCCTGCCCGATAGGAAAGCCGGCTGTTGCTTAGGGTATCGGAGGCATTGGTAAATCCGGCGGTATCCACCGGTTTGATTTGGGGGATTTTGACAAGAAAAAAGTAACTAGCTTGGAAAAAAACAAAAAGGGAAAGAACCGATTTATATATCAATCGCCGACTAAAAATCTTCATAAT
>DYKH01000664.1 GCA_020722685.1 Caldithrix sp.
GTGTTAGTCAAGAAATTGCGCATTCTTGAACCTTGTTTGACTGCTCCAAACTTTTGTTGAACTGCCGCCTCATCGTAAATGTCCTTTGCTTGATCACCTTTCTTTCCGCCATTATGCGTCGCCATTCGCCATTGTGTTTTTGGTGCGGCGTCACCATACCGATGCGCGTATGAAGATGCTCCTCATTGTACCAGTGGAAGAATTTGACGAAATATTCGATGGCGGTTTTTTGCCAAGGAAAAGCATCCGGATAATTCGGATGTGTCTTTACTGTGGCAAAAAATGATTCGATAAACGGATTATCATTGGGCGTGCGAGGACGGGCGAAGAGTTGTGCTATCCCTAAATCCCGGAAAAATTCCCTGGTCGAATGCGCCCGCATCTGAGTCCCCCGATCGGAAAGCGACTTCGGCGCATTTTCGACAGTCAGTCTTTCGGCGATGAGCGCGGCGTCCCACGTAGCTTTTGCCAGCCGCGCGTCAGCATGATTGCCTATCTGCCAGCCAACCACTTTGCGACTGTATTGGTCAATTACCGCGCAAAGATACCAGAAGTGGTGAGGCTGGCCGGTCGGCAGTTTGGTGAAGTCCCAATCCCACAATTGATTTGGGCCATTTAAGAAAGAAGTGTCAGGCGCCTCGCCGCGATGGCGGCCCATTAGACGCCGCTTGCCCCGATGACCGGCCAGACCGTGCCGCTTCTCGTATTCCCAAATAGCGACGTGAGAAATATACAAGCCGTCCCGCTCCATGATCTTGATGGAAAGTTCGCGGCAACTCAAGTCAGCCCAGGCCGCGCAACTGACCGCGCTTTCAATTGCTTCGGTTTCCGCCGGCGTCAAAGCGTTAAAAGGGCGGGTCAAAGGAGATTTTGAGCGGCGTTCATATTCCCCCGATTGGGCTCGTTGCCGCCAATCTTGAAAGCGGCGCACGCTAATACCCATCGCTTCACAGGCTTTCTGCTCGGTTAAACCAAGCGCCATTGCTTCTTCAACCACCGTGATCATTGTTTGCCTCCGCTTGCCGCGAACATGTACGCCTTTGAGTGATCCTTCGAAACCGAGAATTCGCTTTTTTTAAGCAGCGTGTATTCAACCGCCAGTTCGGCCAGAACTTTTTCTTTCCGAGCCAGCTCCTGAACAAGCGCCGCATAATCCGCGGCGCTGATTGGCTCCGTTGTTGAGCCGCCATTGTGCCGGCCCTTCAAGGCCTTAACCGCCGCCTGCTCCACGGCTGTTTCGATCCGCCGAAGATCATTCAGGTGGACGCCATACCGCCGCAGAATTTCTCCGACATTCGCTTCATTCCGCTTGGCTTCCAAGTACAATTCAAATTTTCGCCTCGCTGTTAGTCGCTTCCGATTTTCTTCCATTTTTATCTGCCTCCTCGGGTTGCTTATTATACCCTCAAAAAGGCGCAGATTTCAGACTAACACATGGGGCCGCACCAGTCGTTGGGCTATTTGACGCCGGTTGAATATTTTGCCAAAATAAC
>DYKH01000175.1 GCA_020722685.1 Caldithrix sp.
TCTCGGCGACCTCGTAGCGCGGCGGGAGCGCGCCCGCCACCGGTTTGAGCCGGACGACGGGCGGAAAGTACCCGCAGCGCCCGTGCAGCTCGGCCAGCAGCGCGGCGGCGGCGAAGTTCAGCGCGGGCAGCGCCACGAGCAGCGCCTCCGTCTGCCATTGCGCGGCGGTGAGACCGGCGGCCTCGGCCAACGCGCGCGCGTGCTCCGCGAAAGGCGCGTCGAGATCGAGCTGCGCGGGGATGTTGCGCACCTCGGTTATGGGCGCGCCGGTGAGCGCCTCGAGCTGCGCCAGGTGGTCGGGGGTGAGGGGGTGGGAGTAATTGAGGATGAGCATAATTGGTACCTCACAAATGTAAGTTTGGATGTGTTGCTTGCTTTAGCATTTTCTTAAAAGGATTTTTTCCTACCACCCACGCAATAATTTCTGCGGTTTTCTCGCTGAAGTGCTGATATATTTCAGCCGTAACAGGAATTGTACCGTGTGCTAGGGTTGAACGATTTCGACATTCCATTGAGGATGGTTTGCCTTGCGTCAGTTGTTCGTAGATGCCAAAAATAGGATGATGTTGGCCTCCGATAGCCAAAAGCGTCATTTGATCGTTCAGCCCTAGACGTTCTGGAAGTGGATAACGTGCGCTCTCAGCAAATTTGGTCCGCAGTAAATTCAGATCGCCAACTGCTGCTGTCAGTTTGGCATAATCAGGTTTTTCCGTTGTACCAATTTCCCAGTCTCGCTTGAGACAAATGGTTGCACTCATTTCAAGACAGCGGTATAGACGGGCAATGGCATCATCATATTTGCCAGCTTTGGCGCGTCGCTCGGCTGCGCAATAAATATCCACCATCCGATAAGGTTCACTGTTATTGCGGACGTTCTGCCAACTTTGCTCGATGCAATTTAAGAATTCCAGGTTGGAAACCAAGTCCGATCTATCAATAGGCCAATAGTTCAAACGCTCCAGTTTTCCCATCAGAACTCGAAGTCTAGTCGCCAGACGGCGCTCTGTAGAATCCTCTTGGCGGCTGTGTGCAAAAGCATCCCAATCCACATACAAGTTAATCAATTCTTCCAAGATGTCTAATTGCCCTAAAATTGCTACGTCTCCCACCGTGTCGCGCAGTGAACGACAAACAGTGCGCGCTGCATCATAGTCACCAGCGGAGAAATGAGCCTTAATTGCACCAAAACCGGTGTCGCCGAAATGCTCATAGGGATTCTGTAGTACTGTCAGCACTTCACTGAAAGGACGTATAATTCCCCTGATTTCTTCACCCATAAGGTATACGACTGGAAGTCGTTGCCAAAACGCAGCGGCAGACAGTGAAACGCCCATAACTTTCACGCCGCCGCTTACATCTATCACGATATGTTTTTGCGGCTCATTTTTGACAATCTCGCGTAATGTTCCATAGTTCGATGGTGCATCGGTCAAGCTAATCTCTCGCAAAACAATATCGTGCGCTGGGTCCAATCCAAGAGATTGTACAGCGGGATCATCGCGCACTTTCTCGGCATTACGACGCGATTCTTGTGAGTGAAGCAAGTATAATCTTTGCGGACGTAGCAGAAGTGTGGTAAGTACAATTGGCGATTCACGCAAACCAACGGAACAAACTAACACATCACAGGGGGGCAACTGCATCTTCTCGCGCCCAAGTTGGGGAATATATTGTTTTTCCAGTTCCAGGATGTCATCAGCATTTGCCGCCTGTACTAATGCATTACGATCTGTAGTTGGAGTCTGAAACAGTGCCCATATCTCTTGAATGCGTTGCATAGCCTCTGTGGTTAACAATGGCTCGAGGTCAGCCGATGTAATCATAGCTTTCTCCTTACTGAGCAATCTCAACCAACACCCAGCCCAACGGCGCGACCGGCTTCACGGCATCCTTCTTGCCGCTGACCACCACGCGGCGCGAGGTGGGGAATGGGTCGCCTGGCCGTCGGCGGCTTTGCTTACCGGCCTTATCTAGACGAAACTCGCTTACCAGTTGTTCAAACAGACGTTCATCCTGCTGAAGATGCGTCCAGAACGTCTTGCCGTCCCACCCCGCGCCCCAGGCAATTTGCATAAAGGCCTGGTTGGGCGCGAGTTTCACCCCTAGCAGTTGGCGATAGAAACCGGCAATGCGCTCGGCAGTGGGCGCGGGCGGCGCGACACCCTCGAACCATTCCGTCAGTCGCCGCAACCGCGCCCGGCTGTGCTTTTGCGTGCGCGGCAGCAGTTCATCCAGCCAGTGTTTGCGGTCGCCAAAGCCCAGTTTGGCGGCCAGCGGCGCGAACAGCGCGTCGTCAATGGTCAGGGAACCGTGAAATTCCACGTCGTTGGTTAACGCTTCCAACCCGATGGGCGATTGCGCCGCCCCTTGCGTCAACACCTGAGCTTTGACGGCGATCAGCCCCTCCCCGGCTTTCTGCGGCCCATGCAAGTCAGAAACGTGTAGAGCGCGCAGCAGGTCGTGGTTGGGGTCTTTGCCAAACAGCTTGCCCTCCAGCCGCTTCCCCGCCCAACTGCGACTGCGGCCTATATCGTCACGCTTGGGGCGCGGCATTCCCACCTCGCTCCAGCCAGTCCAGGCCAACGCGGTGCGGAATGCCCCCTTGAGCGAGGAGCCGGGGATGTACGGGCGGTCATAGGGGTCTTTGATAAACGGTTTCATCCGGGCGTCAGCTTTTTCGGAAGGCGGTTGGCCGCGCAGGGTGTAACGAAACAAATCCCGGTTCTGCATATCGGCCTCGGTCAGCAAACTGCCGGGTAGCGGGTAATGCCCACGCGGGTCGGGCTTTAACCGGTCTTCTTTAGCCTGCAAGACGGCATCCTCATCGAAAATCCAGGTTTGCCCGTTGTAGAGGATAAAATCAAAGCCCAGTCGCCATTCGTCGCCCGCGCCAATATGCACGGGAGAGAGCGTGTGTAACGTCAAAGTGTACGTGGTCATACTGCGCCTCCATAACCCACCGCCACCGTCAGGCCAGAACGATAAACGGGATGAGGGACAGGTTCTTCCTCGCCCTGTGAATACCGTGGGCACACATCGGCCACGCGCCCAAACGGTGGGCGCACGCCATCCGGCGTCCCAAACGTTGCGCCCTCCTGCACCAGGTTCAGGGCGCGGCGGCGCTGTCCCCGCTTTTGTGGTGAGTCCAGCCAGCCGCTCACGGTTTCGACCTTCCAGGCGGCGCGCCTGTGCTGGAAAGCCCCCATCTCTTCCTGGCGCGGCAGGTAGCGGCTGAGAGAAGTCCACAGCGTCTTGGGATCGGGCAGCTCGAGCATTTCACCTTGCGTAAATGCGCCCTTACCATAGCCTACACTGCGTTCTGCACCCAGGCCGGCGTCGCCCAGGTCGCGCAGGAGATTGATGAACAAGGTCTTGTCCGCTGCCGGGTCGAGCCATTGCACGCCGCACCACAAACCGCTCCCTGGTGCAAAATGCACCGCCCCCACGTGGAATAGATTGCTGGCATTGGAGCTGCGCTCGACGGCCACACGCGGGTGTTTTTCTACTTCCCACAGCTTGAGCGGTTCGCCTTTTCGCGGCGATTTCGGCAACTGCTGGTGTTCTTCCTTCGTCAACCAGACTTTGCCGTCTTGCAATTTACGGCTGAGAGGCTCTATCTCTACCAGGGATTTACCGCCAAGCAGTTGGCGGTACAGGGCTTCAGAAACGAATTGCACCCGTTTCAGGTCTTTGGGACGCACGCCGGCGGGCAAAGGGCGGTCATTGGGCAGCGCCGCCGCCAAGGGGACGGGAAAGAAACGCACCTCGCCTGCCAGGGGAAAGAGCGAAGTGAGCAGGAATGGCGGCGTGTTGCTCAAGAACGGCTGCATCCAGTCCGCCACCGCCTGAGCGCCCTCAAGCCAAGCCAACCGCGCCGTCAGCGCCGCAAACAGGCTGTCGGATGACCAGAACGCGCGCGTTTCTTCCTGTCCCAACCCCTGCTCGCCAAAGTGAAAGTACGAGCCGGTGAGACTCCATAGTTCGAGTTTCATAGCGCCCTCACTTAATGGGAATATTGGTTTTGAGCCACTGCACGATATCCCGGAATTCCTTTGCTAGTTCTTGTACGCTGTCGAATTTCTTGGTATATTCGGCGCGCTCGCTGTAATCCGAGCCATTACGGACGTAGAGGTGGATATTCTCGAATTTGACTTTGCCGCTGCCACGTGAACCTGATCCGCCCAGGTAATCGTCTTCCACGAGTTGCAGGGCATCCGTGACCACTTTGACGCGCTGGAAATCGGCATCCTCATAAATGCCGAAGACCAGTTCGGCAGGCCCGAACACCGCTCCTGCCGGAACGCGCTCCAACGTGCGTGGGGTGGCGGCCGAGGTCACGCGGTCAATGGCGACTTCGGTTTTGAGTTCACCGTAGAGCAAGTCGGTGCGGGCATCTCGTAGCGCCTGCGCGCTCTCGTCGGTCAATTCGGCATCACGTACTACCAGGCGGGTGTGATTGGCGTACTCCATTTCGGCCGGTACACCAAACACAGTGCAGACCGGACAACCCCCGTTCTTCTGGAAATCGGCCTGGGTTTTGCACGTGTGGATCGTTACCTGTCCAATAGGACGGTTTTGCGGTAGACCGAGCAACTTTTCCATTTGCGAGCGCATCTTGCCGCGCAAGCTGGAGCCGGGGATATAAGGCCGCTTGGTCAGTGGGTTCCGAATGACGGCCTTATCCAGCCCGCCGATTTCCAGGTCGGTGCTTGATCCCCCGATATGCAGGCCGGTGAGCGCCTTGATTTCAGCCTCGATAAAAACACGTCCATAAAGTTTGATTTGGTTATCCATCGTATAGCCTCCCGATTAGCTACGCCCGCCTTTGGCGCGGTGATAGGCAAGAATCGCCTCAAACAGATTCATAAAACACTTGAAACGTTCAGTCTTTTCGTCGGATGTCTGGCCCTTCTCGACATAATCAATGGCCTCGCTCAAGACTTCTTTGAGTTGCTTGACCTGCGGAATGCGGGAAGTCTGATAATCCATCTTGGGTTTGAGCATGACCAAACGGCGCAAGGCTTTGTCGTAGTCGCGCTCATCGCGCTTCTTCACGCTTTCGGCTTCCCACAGAGCTTCGATTTTCCGTACTTCGGTGAAAATGTTGCGCACCTGACCGCGTGTCAATTGCTCTTTGACCAGTCGCTCCGCCACCTGTTCGGCGAATGCGACTAAATGCTTCCCGGTGGAGTCAGCCGTCATAATGGTTTGAATCTCATTCATTGTTAACCTCCTGTAAAGTTGAACTTGGTGTACGATTATTTGCTTCACGCAATTGGTTGAGCAGTCTCACCACTTGCATAGTTTCAGGAATAACTTTACGATCATTCAATTGTTCTGAAATTTCGTCCTCCTGAAGAAAATCGAAAGCGTACCACGCCGCGCAGAATGACTGATAGAACATAGAGAGATAGCGGTATTTGCGACGCTGATTGGTTCGCAAAATGAAGCCAATGTATTCGTTCCATTTGCGCAATTTCTCATCCATTCCTTCTTTGTCAAAGATCGGCGTTTGCCACTCTTTATGCCAGGCAACTTCTTGGAGTGCTTTTTGAGCATCTTCCTGGGCATCCAACATTGCATCGTTTTGTCCCCAGAGACCTTTCTTCCGCTTGAGTTCTTGTTCATACAAATAGGTGGTCACCCTTTGTAAGAATATGGCGGTGGGTAGGGACACGGCTTTTTCTTCGCCGTTAGGACTCGTATCTGGTGTACGCTCTGCCGGAGCTGTAACAAACCCAGTCTCTTCTTCTGATGATATCAGTTCATTTTCCTCGATGCTACTTATCTCAGGGAAATACCTCTCGATTGGTGTATCTTCATTCTTCTTTGACTCATTCTGGTTAAGTAGGCGACGCACAGGCAACTCATCACTCCCGGTTAATGTCGCAGTTGAACGCTCCATCCAGGCTTCTAAGAAACCATCTATCGCCCGAGGTTTACGTAACAAATCAAAAATGCCCTGCTCTCGGTGCAAGTATTCTGTGATTACCTCGAGTTCAAACAATATTTGCTCAGATGGTTCACCAAAGAGTTTTTGTCTTATCAATGCCAGAATTTGCTCATCAGTGAGTGGGGTAATTTCTACTTGCTTACCACTATGTTCGCTCAACGCATAGGGACGAGAAGAAAGCACAATCTGAACATTCCTGGGTAATTGCCCAATCCAGGTTTGAAGACGTGGGGTAAATTCTTCAAAATTGACGATTTCATCCATGCCATCCAACAGAAGCACCCAACGTGAACCGGGAATGCGCCAAAAATGTCCAAGCGTTTTCTCGTCTGGAATATTCTCAAACATAGCTTTCAGAATTTCTTTTTCTAACGTGTTCGTATTCTCAAAGTCTTTGCGTAACTCAATTTTGATCGGCACTGGTGTGCTCGGCACAACTTCGAGATCTTCAGCCACTGAAGAAAGTGTATTACCTGATGAATCCCCGAAGAAGTCGCGTATCCCCTCGGTGTTCACCCGGTGTGCTAATTCCCATGCCAGCGTATTCAATACCGTTGTTTTACCCTGTCCCGCGTTGCCTACAAGCGCGATGAACTGTTCTCCATTGCTCAAGTATTCCAAAATGACTCCTGACACTGGTTTGCCAGATGCTTCATATAACGGAAAAGCATTGAGCAGGTTGAAAAACAACTCGCTGCCTATTTGAGCGCGTTCGATAATCGCCTGCCAATCTTGTTTTCTCAAATTGGCTACTCTGCGAGCGGGGAGCAGATATTCCACTTGTTCAGACGGCACTTTGACGCTGGATGATCCCAATCGTATAAAAACATCGCCCTTGAAGAAAGGCTGCCCTTTTGATGGAGTATAATTCTGTTTCAAACAATAGGGCTTTCCCCCGTCCTTCGATTCGATTTGTAGATAGGATACAAATTTGCCGTCGTATTCTCCGTAGCGAAGCCCAAAATCGGGCAATGGCTCAATCCAGTTCAAGGCAGTGTCAGTGTATACTTTTTCGACGCCATCAGCCTGTAATTGAGGTAGGGAAGCCTTTGGATTATCCCAACCTCGTGGCTGTTTTGCACCAGGATATTGTGTTTTGACATCAAAAATCTCTCTTACTTCTGTCTTTTCGTCCTCATGAACGCCAAATACGATCCAGCATCGTTTTCCTGTACGGCGGGCAACATTTGCAAACGCGATCAAGTGTCGGGCAAACTTGAATTGCTTTTCCTTGTCAGTTACCTTCAAGACTTCTGACTTGAAGTCAATGCGAGGGCCTTCAGTCCAAAAATTCACCCATCTGGAAAACAATTCTGCATTGAAATCAGGGTGATTCTGCTCACTCATTTTTTCTCCTGCGCCTTGTCTCCAACTGCGCCCAGCGAGCGGCGGCCCCCCAGGTTCCCAGGTATTGGAAATTGCCCAGTTTCTCGCGCAAGCGGGCGATTTTTTCTTTCAAGTCCGGGGCGTTTTTATAGTGCTCCTCCATGCGCGCCAGTTGATAGGCGCCCAACCACATCCAGCGGCCCCATGCCGGACGGTCTTTCTCCTTTACGGCTTCTCCTTCCATCTGCGCCAGCGCGCGCAGGGTTTGCAAAGCACTCTTTGGTCCCTCGCGCTCACCCTCGGCTTCGCTTTTGACCAGGGCTTTCAATTCATCTTTACGCTCCGCCAATTCACGGAAAGCATCCCAGGACCAGCGTTGGTTGAGGAAAGCAAAGGCGTTCTTGTTACCCTTTTTCGCCAATGTTTCAGCGTCGGCGGCGTCATCAGCCGCTTGATAGATGGGATATTTACCATCTATAAACGCCATCCCACCGGAGATGTGCAGGCCGGGATGGTGGCCGGTGTAATCGGCGAAATCATCCACGATTTTCTGCGCCAGGGCCGGCACTTTGTCCCAGGGGGCGATCAGGAAGAGGTCATCGCCGCCGGCATAGACGGTATAGACTAAATTATCCCAGGGTGCTTCTTCCACAATGCGCTTCAACCAACCCTCGAAGAACAGGCTGATTTGGAAACTGAGTGTCGCCATACGTGAGAGCGAGAAAGATGCTCCCAACCCTTCTTTGAAAATGGTGCCCAGGTTGTCCACATCCATACGTAGGACGCCCAACTGCTCAAAGCCGCTTTCGGAGAGCACGTTCAGATGTGAGAAGGTCATAGGTTGATTGACGCGGGCTTTTTCCTTGTCCTCTAAATTGCCCAATCGCTGGTTGATTTTTTCAGCCTCGTCTCTATCTTTGACCATTGGCACGCGATTGGCGGTATAGCGCAGCCAATGCGCTGCCGGTTGGGACGTCTCCGGCCATCGGTTGTCTTGTGGGTCATCCAGCGCCCAAATAACTAGCTGTTCGCCTTCCTCGACGGTGATTTTGTCCTCGGCGCTTTCCAGGAATTGCACGTCCATACCGAAAAGGCGCAGAATATCCAACGCTTTCTTGACGATGCCATCGCCGCTTTGCGGCTCGCCGAATTTTAGCGCCAGAAAGCGTGTTTTGGGCAAATGCGTGCCAATTGTTTCCGCAAACGAGCGACACAGCGGACAAATCTTGGATTGTGCTTCCCACTCATCCCAATCGCCGGCCTCGCGCCGGTCATCACCGCACACCGAGCAAGTATCGTTGGGGTTGCCGCCATATTCCGGCACGGTAAAAACGGCTTTGTACAGTTCGGCTTGCAATTCGGCATAACGTCGGTTCTTGGCAATCGTCAGCGCATTCTGCATCTCTTGCCAGTATTCGCTCAATGCCCCGGCCTGGAAGCCTTTGGCCGGGACGGGCGCGTAGCCCAATACCAGGTAAAGCTGCGTGCCGTGCTGTTGGAGCAGGATTTTGCCCACCTCAGCCTGAAGCTTGGGCAGTGTGTCTTTGGCGCTCAAAGGCGCAAGCAGGTAGAAATGCCCGCCGCCGGAGTAGATGACGCTGGTGTAGGGCAAGCCCAACTTGCGCAGCACAAAGCGCAAGACAGCCTCGGTCAGCAGTTGTAGATAGAAGGAACGTCCGCGCAGCATCTTGGCTGCGCCTTTGGACGAAATGGTATAAATGAAGTCCTGCACGCCTGAAATATCGCCCCCAACGAGCAGCGCCACTTCTTCTTCGCTGTTTTCAGAGGTCTCTATTAGCCGCTTCAGACGGTCTTCGGGGAACGCACTTTCATCCGCCATCACTGCCGCCAGCGCCGCCGTCATCCGGTTGTGGTCGTACAGACTGACGTCCGGTAGGGCGTGGCCGTATGCCGAAGGGATGCACCAGGTATACCGTTGCATCAGCAGCAGAACATTTTCGAGATAAACGTTTACATTGCTACCTGGCGATTGTGTTTGTTGCAAAGCATCCAACTTACCCTCGAATTCTTGCCAGAGCGCCTGGTACGCCTCGCCCACATTTTCCTGCGGATGCAATGAATGAGGAAAAAGCGATTCCCACTCCAACGCCAACGGCTTGAGCGGCCAGTATCGCAGCGGCGGCTTCTTTTGGGGATTTCCGTTCGCGTCCTTAGTTTCCAGGCCGCAGAAGATTGACTGCAACGGTCCGGCTTCCATTTTGCGACTGGCGGCTCCTCCGGCAGCCAGCCGGTCCGCCAGCTCCACGACGCGCGCTATATGGGGGTCTTCTTCCTTTGCCTTCCCTACATCATGCAACAACCCCGCCAGCGCGGCCAGATACACCTCGTCCTTCCGTCCTTCATTCATACACACCTCCTACGAACGAGCGAAAAAGCGAATCAACGAGTGAGTGATTTCAAGTATCCAGCTTCCAGTATCAAGCTTCGAACATCTAATTTCCAGTATACTCCTGTTATGCCATCAACGCATCAGAACTATTCCTGAATTTTCTCAGAGGTTTCTCTGATGTAGTTTCACCCATACTGCGCTATAGTTGAATGGCGAATAGCGAATGGCGAATGGCGAAT